>NZ_JBAKHP010000013.1:0-153312 GCF_036902745.1 Micromonospora sp. CPCC 205554
CCACTACGCCCAGTGGGAACAGCAGGCCGCCGACCTCGTCGCCCAGCACTGGAACAAGTAAGACCAACAAGCAAGCGAGACAGTGAAAGGCCGGCACCCCGAAACCGGGGTGCCGGCCTTTTCACGTCTCCGCGACCAACTCGACCTCGTAGCCCTGCCCGTCGGTGAGGTACGCGGCGTAGCTGTCCGGTCCGCCCGCGTGCGGGTGCCGGTCCGGGAACAGCAGCGTCCAGCCGTACTCTCCGGCGGCAGCGACCAGGTGCTCGACGGCGGCCGGCGGGCCGGCGTGGAAGGCCAGGTGGTTCAGGCCGGGCGCGCACCTGTCGTGGGTGCGGCCGGTTAGCGCCGGTGACTCCTCCAGCACCAGATAGGTGGACCCGAGGCGCCAGGACCGGCCGGCGGGCCAGTCCTGGTAGAGCGTCCAGCCCAGCTCGCCGAGAAGCCAGCCCCAGGAACGACTGGCCGCCGCCAGGTCGGGTACCCACACCTCCACGTGATGGAGGCCGCCGATGGTCAGCGCTTCCCGCCCGGCACCCATAGCACGTCGCCGTTCGGATTTGCCGTTCTTGACAGGATAAAGAGCAAATCGGAGAGCCGGTTGAGATACTTGGCCGGGAGGGGACTGGTCCGATCGGGGTCGTGTGCGACCAGCGCCCATGCCGCACGCTCGGCGCGCCGGGCGGTCGTCCGTGCCACGTGCAGCAGTGCCGCGCCCGCGGTGCCGCCGGGGAGGATGAAGGAGTCGAGCTTGCTCAGGCGCGCGTTGTACTCGTCGCACCAGCCCTCAAGGCGCTCGACGTACTCCTCGGTCACCCGCAGCGGCGGGTACTTCGGGTCCGGCTCGACCGGCGTCGCCAGGTCCGCACCGACGTCGAACATGTCGTTCTGCACGGATTCCAGCACGGCTCGCAGCTCGTCCGGGAGCTGCCCCAGGGCGAGCGCGACGCCGATCGAGGCGTTGCACTCGTCCACGTCCGCGTACGCGGCGATGCGCGGATCGGTCTTCGGCACCTGCTCGTTGTTGCTCAGCCTGGTCATGCCGGCGTCGCCGGCCTTGGTGTAGATGCGCGTGAGGTGGACGGCCATGACGCACAGCCTACGGATACCGGAACTGACGATCCCGGCCCGGCCGAGTCCGGTGGGGCCGGGTGACGCGGGAGATCCGGCGCTCAACGACGTCGACGTCATCCGGGTACGCGGCGACGCCCGGCTCGACGGCACCGTGCACGTGGTGGGTGCGAAGAACTCCGCGCTGAAGCTGATGGCCGCCGCGCTGCTCGCGCCCGGGCGCAGCCTGATCACCAACGTGCCCCGGATCACCGACATCGCGATCATGGGCGAGGTGCTGCGGCGGCTCGGCTGCGGCGTCCGGTTCGGCCCGGACGACCCGGTCGACCCGATGGTGGCGCACGGCGGCGTGGAGCGGTCCCGTTCGGTGCTCATCGACGTGCCGGAGCGGCCGGGCGCGGAGGCCGACTACGACCTGGTCCGCCGGCTGCGCGCGTCGATCTGCGTGCTCGGCCCGCTGCTGGCCCGCCGGGGGTACGTCCGGGTGGCCCACCCCGGCGGCGACGCGATCGGCTCGCGCGGGCTGGACATGCACATCGCCGGGCTGGCCCGGATGGGCGCGGAGATCTCCGGTGAGCACGGCTTCGTCATCGCCGAGGCGCCGGACGGGCTGCACGGCGCCGACATCGTGCTGGACTTCCCGAGCGTGGGCGCGACCGAGAACCTCGTGATGGCGGCGGTGCTGGCCCGGGGCGCCACGACGATCGACAACGCGGCCCGGGAGCCGGAGATCGTCGACATCTGCACCATGCTGACCCGGATGGGCGCCCGGATCGAAGGGGCCGGCACGTCGACGCTGCACATCGTCGGCGTACCGGAGCTGCGCCCGGTCCGGCACGCCACTGTGGGGGACCGGATCGTCGCCGGCACCTGGGCGTTCGCCGCCGCGATGACCCGCGGCGACGTGACGGTGACCGGCCTGGACCCGGCGTACCTGGAGGTCGCGCTGGACAAGCTGGTCGCGGCCGGCGGCCTGGTGGAGACCCGGGGCGACGCCTTCCGGGTACGCATGGACGACCGCCCGAGGGCGGTCGACGTGGTGACGCTGCCCTACCCGGGCTTCGCCACGGACCTGCTGCCGATGGCGATCGGGCTGGCGGCGGTCAGCGAGGGCGGCTCGCTGATCACCGAGAACATCTTCGACGGCCGGTTCATGTTCGCCAACGAGATGATGCGGCTGGGCGCGGAGATCCGTACCGACGGTCACCACGCCCTGGTGTGCGGACGGGAGCGGCTGTCCGGCGCCCCGGTACGCGCGACCGACATCCGGGCCGGCGCCGGGCTGATCATCGCCGGGCTCTGCGCGGACGGGCTCACCGAGGTCTCGCACGTGCACCACGTCGACCGGGGCTACCCGGACTTCGTGGCCGACCTGCGCGCGCTCGGCGTCGAGGTGGAGCGTGGCACCGCGCCGGAGGAGCCGGACCTGGCCATCTGACGGCCGGGGCTTATCCCTCGTTAAGTAGGGTTCTGGCAGACGTTGCAGAACACGGCGAGGGAGAAGCAGATGGCGGGTCGACTCGCGGTCGTCGGTGCCGGGCTGATGGGCTCGGGCATCGCCCAGGTGGCGGCGCAGGCGGGCTGGCAGGTGACGCTGCGCGACATCGACGACGCGGCCACGAAGCGCGGCGTGGACGGCATCCGGAAGTCGCTGACGAAGTTCGCCGAGAAGGGCAAGATCGAGGCGTCCGACGTCGAGGCGACGCTGGGCCGGATCACCCCGACCACCGACCTGGAGGCCGCCGCCGACGCGGACATCGTGGTCGAGGCGGTCTTCGAGAAGATCGAGATCAAGCACGAGGTGTTCCGCGCGCTCGACAAGATCTGTAAGGCGGACGCGGTGCTGGCCACGAACACGTCGGCCATCCCGGTGACCCAGATCGCCACCGCCACCGAGCGCCCGGAGTCGGTCGTCGGCACGCACTTCTTCTCGCCGGTGCCGATGATGAAGCTCTGCGAGCTGGTACGCGGCTACAAGACCAGCGACGCGACGATGGACACCGTCAAGTCGTTCGCCGAGGAGATCGGCAAGACCGTGGTGGTGGTCAACCGGGACATCGCCGGTTTCGTCACCACCCGGCTGATCTGCGCGCTGGCGATGGAGGCGGTCAAGCTCGTCGAGTCGGGCGTGATCTCCGCCGAGGACCTGGACACCGCCTGCAAGCTGGGCTTCGGCCACGCGATGGGCCCGCTCGCTACTGTCGACCTGACCGGCGTGGACGTGCTGCTCAACGCCACCCGCAACATCTACACCGACACCGCCGACGAGAAGTTCTTCCCGCCGGAGCTGCTACAGCGCATGGCCACCGCCGGTGACCTGGGCCGCAAGACCGGCCAGGGCTTCTACTCGTACTGACCGGCATGTCCCGCCCCCGGCCCGCGCGGCCGGGGGCGGTTCACGTCCGGTGCCGGTTCACGTCCGGGGCGGGCTGAGCGCGGCGCCGATCAGCGCGAACGCGTCCGGGATGACTGTGCCCCAGTAGCCGAAGTTGTGCCGCCCGTCGGCCCAGGCGGCGCGTACCGGCTTCTCGGGCAGCACCCGGGCCAGCGCGCGGACGTCGGAGAGGAAGTTGTCCTGCCGCCCGCACCAGAGCCCGACCGGGGTGCCGCGCAGCTTCTCCACGCCGGCGAAGACCGCATCCCCGGGGCTCACCGCGGGGGAGAAGGCCGCCGCCATCCGCAGCCACTTCGGGTACGTCTCGGCCAGCAGCAACGCGCCGAAGCCGCCCATCGACCAGCCCCACACGGCCAGCCGGCTGCTGTCGAAACCGCGCCGGGCGCACCAGGTGGGCACCTCCTCGCGCACCATCCGCTGCGGGTCGTCGTCGCCCGAGGCGCGCCAGGACAGCCGCCCGCCGGTGGCGCCCGCGAGCGCGAACGGCGGGGCGCCCCGGCGTACCGCGTCGGTGAGGAAGCGGGCCAGCCCGAACCGGCCGTAGTCGCGCGGGGTGGCCGACGCGCCGTGCAGCACCAGGCAGACGGGCAGGCCGCGGCCGTCGCCGTACCCGTCGGGCACGGCCGTCCAGAAGTCCACCTCGCGGCCGCGCGCGGCGGACGCGATGCGGATGAGCCGCTCGTCGCCGGGCGGGGCGTCCGGCAGGGCCGGAGCCGGTCCCGGGCGAGGGCCGGCCAGTTGCCGGGCGGCCAGACCGCCGACCAGGCCGACCCCGGCGATCCCGGCGGCGGCGGTGAGCACCGTGCGCCGGGTCAGCGTGTGTGCCATGCCGGCGAGTGTGCCATCCGGTACGCCTCGCGGGGAGCCGCGCGGCATCTCCTTCACGGTGCCGGGACGGCCGCCGCGGGTCTGCTGTCCGGCTCCCCGGCGCCCGGCGCGGTCCGGCGCAGGCCGGGGGTGAGCGCGACGGTGACGGCCAGCGCTGCGGCGGCGAGCAGCGCGACCGCGCGCGACGGCGTGACCAGGTCGGCGAGCGCCCCGGCGAGCGCGGCGCACACCGCCTGCGCGGCGAGCATCCCGTTGCCGTGCAGGCCGAGCACCTGGCCCCGGGCCTCGGGCGGCGAGTGGGCGATCAGCCGTTCCTGCATCGGCAGGGTGGAGGCGTAGCCGACGGATGCGACGAGCGCGACGGCCATGGCCACCGGCAGCGGCGGCGACAGCAGGATCAGCAGGTACGGCAGGGGGAGCAGCACCCGCAGCGGATGGATCCACCTCTCGCGGAGGGCGGGGGACAGGAACCGCCCCACCACCACGTCCCCGGCCAGCATGCCGAGCGCGGCGGCGGCGAGCAGGAAGCCGGCGCGGTCGGCGGCGTACGGGACGAACAGCGCCTCGCAGCCGACGACCAGGCCGCCCGGAACCCAGAGGTTGAGCAGGAGCGACCGGCGGCCGGGGTCGGCCCAGAGCACCCGGTTCACGCGCAGCGTGCGGGCGACCGTGACCCGCTCACTGGTCCGGGCCGGCCGCTCGGTGAGCCCGAACCATCCCACCGCGGCGGACACCGCCCGCAGGACCAGCGCCAGCAGGAACACCTGGTACGGGCTGAGCCACACCAGCAGGACGCCGGCCAGCCCGAACCCGGCGATCTGCATGACGCCGACGCTCGTGTTCATCGTGGCCCGGGCCAGCACGTAGGCGTTCACCGGCACGATGTCGGTGAGCAGCGCCCACTTGGCGCCGGCGGCGACGGAACCGACGTACGCGTTGCCGAAGATGATCGCGAAGCGGGCCCACAGCGGCAGCCCGGGCACCGCCTGGAGCGCCGCGCCGGCGGTGGCGAGCAGGGCGGCGAAGGCCATCGCCCGGCGCGGCGGCACGCTGTCCGCGGCGGACAGCAGCGTCAGGTTGCCGAGGACTCCGGCCAGCGGCGCCCCGAACATGCTCAGCGCGGTGAGCAGCGCCGAGCCGGTCGACGCGTAGGTCAGCGCGCCCAGGGCCAGCGCCGACGTGGTGTGGGCGGCGATCCCGGCGCAGTTGGCCAGGAACAGGTTGCGGAACTCCCGGACCGCGAACAGTTCTGCGTACGTTCTCACCCGGGCATGGTCGGCCGGTCGTCGGCGGAATCCCTAGACTTACGTCTGGAGGCGAAACGTGGGCGTCTGGCAGGTGCCGCCCGATCTGGTCGCGCGGAGTCGTTTCACGGTGTCGCCGATGGCCGAGACCGTCGGCGCGCTGAAGGCGCTGCGCCATCCGAAGGTCCCCTGGGAGCAGGCCTGGCGACGGCCGCACGTGGACGCGTTCCGGGAGATGCTGGCTGCCCGGCCGGTGGTCCGGGCGCTGGTGGAGGCGTCGTTCGGCCTTCGGTGGGTAGCGGACTTCCTCACCATCGCGCCCGCCTCGGCGGACCCGACGTTCGCCGAGGAACTGGCGGCCGTCGAGCGGTTGTCCGACGAGCGGATCCGGGCCGACCTGCGTGCCACCCGGCCGGGCCCGCTGGCGGCCGAACTGCTGGCGGACGGGCTCACCGGGCAGGTCGTGGAACTGCTCGACTGGATCTGGACGCACACCGTCGCGCTGGAGTGGCCGGAGCGGGAACGCCGCCTGCGGGCGGACATCGTGGCCCGCACCGCTGCCCTGAGCACCCGCGGCCTGGCCGGGGCGATCGCCGACATCAACCGCAACGTGCGGTGGCTGGGCGACGGCCGCCTCCAGGTCAACGACTATCCGGAACCGCCACTGTCGCTGCACGCGGCCGAGCAACTGGTCTTCCTGCCGGCCCACTGCCGCCGCGGCTGGGTGGTCTGGGACGCGCCGGCCCGGTTCGGGATGGTCTATCCGGCGCGCGGGATCCTGGTCGACCCCACCTCACCGGCGCCCGGCGGCCTGGCCCGGCTGATCGGCGCGAACCGGGCCGAGATCCTGGCCCGGCTGGACGCGCCGCTGAGCACCTCGCAGCTCGTGGTGGTGACCGGGCTGTCCCTGGGCACGGTCAGCGACCACCTGCGGGTGCTGCTCGACGCGGGCGCGGTCGCGAAGCGGCGGTCCGGGCGCGAGGTGCTCTACTGGCGTACGCCGCTGGGTGCGGCGCTCGTCGACGGCGGATGAGCGGTGGTCAGCCGTCGCGCTTGGTGGTCCAGCGGAACGTGGTCAGGCACAGCACCAGGCCGATGACGCACCAGGCGCCCAGCACCAGCGCGACGCTGCCCAGCTCGAACGAGCCGCCCGGCTCCCGGGCGCCGAAGCTGTCCGGCAGGAAGACCGAGCGCAGCCCCTGGCACATCCACTTGAGCGGGAAGATCGCCGCGACCTGCTGCATCCAGGTGGGCAGGCTGGTGAAGACGAAGAACACGCCGGAGATGAACTGGAGCACGAGCGCGACCGGGGTGACCACCGCCGAGCCGCTGCGGGCGGTGCGGGCCAGCGACGAGATGGCGATGCCGCAGAGCGTGCAGGCGGTGACGCCGAGCACGGAGACCCAGGCGAACGTCAGCCACTTGGCGGTGGTCTGCGGCAGGTCCAGGTCGAACATCGCCACCGAGACGGCGAGCAGCAGCACGGTCTCGGCGATGCCGATGACCACCACCATGATCACCTTGCCCGCGAACCAGACCCACTTCGGCATCGGCGTGCCGCGGTAGCGCTTGAGCACGCCCCGGTCCCGCTCGATCGGGATCCAGATGCCGAGGTTCTGGAAGCTGACTGTCATCAGGCCGGTCGCGATCATGCCGGTGATGAAGTACTGCGTGTAGCTGACCCCGGGCGCGATCTCGTCGCTGAAGATCGCCGCGAAGATCAGGATCATGATGATCGGGAAGCCCATCGTGAACACGACGGACTCCCGGCTGCGCAGGAACTGGGTGATCTCCAGCCGTCCCTGCCGCAGCGCCAGCGCGCCCGCGCCGGGCCGCCGGGCGGCGGTGGCGGCGACCGGGGCCGCCGGCTTCGTCGTGGTGGTCATGAGTGTCCGATCATCCGCAGGTAGACGTCTTCCAGGGTCGGCCGGGTCACCGTGAGGCCGGGCACCTCGCCGCCGAAGCGCGCGGCCAGGTCGGCCACCAGCGCCGTCGGCGTCGCGGTCTCCGCGGAGGCCGGCGTCCCGTCGGGGGTACGCCAGGAGACGGTCGCCAGCGACTCCTGCCGGTTGCCCAGCGCGTTGGGCGGCGCGACCTCGATCACCCGTCCGGCGGCGATCACGCCGACCCGGTCGGCGAGCGCCTCGGCCTCGTCCAGGTAGTGGGTGGTGAGCACGATCGTGGTGCCGGCGGCGGACAGGTCCCGGATCAGCTCCCAGAACTCGCGCCGGGCCTCCGGGTCGAAGCCGGTCGTCGGCTCGTCGAGGAAGAGCAGTTCGGGGCGGCCGACGATGCCCAGCGCCACGTCCAGGCGGCGCTTCTGCCCGCCGGAGAGCGTGTGCGTGCGCGCCTTGGCCTTGGCGCCCAGCCCGACCCGCTCGACCACCTTGTCCGGGTCGTCGGCGTCCGGGTAGAAGCCGGAGAAGTGGCGGACGACCTCGATGACGCTGAGCTCGTCGAACTCGCCGGTGCCCTGGAGCACGATGCCGACCCGGGAACGCCAGCCGGCGTCGGGGTGGGCGGGGTCGGCGCCGAGCACGCGTACCTCGCCGGCGTCGCGCTGCCGGTAGCCCTCCAGGATCTCGACCGTGGTGGTCTTGCCGGCGCCGTTCGGACCGAGCAGGGCGAACACCTCGCCCCGGCGGACGTCCAGGTCCACCGAGGCGACGGCGACGTTGTCGCCGTACGCCTTGCGCAGCCCTCGCACGGAAATCGCGAGCTCGTTCTCCATGACGTCAAGTGTGCGTCGTGCGGTCGCCCGTTCCACTGCCGGGTCAGCTATATACGCGAGGTATACACTCGGTGTAGTCTCTGCTCATGACGGTTCCCCTGACCCTGCTCGGGCTGCTCGAACGCGAGCCGAGCCACGGCTACGACCTCAAGCGCGACTACGACACCTTCTTCGGGCGCGGCAAGCCGCTGCCGTACGGGCAGGTCTACTCGACGCTGAGCCGGCTGGCCCGCGACGGCAAGGTGGTGGTCGGCGACGTCGCTCCCGGCGCCGGGCCGGACCGCAAGCGCTACGTCATCACCGACGTGGGCGCCACCGAGGTGGAGCACTGGCTGACCGAGCCGGTCGAGCCGGAACCGCACCTGCAGACCCTGTTGTTCACCAAGGTCGTGCTCGCACTGATGCTCGACCGCCCGGCCGAGGAGTACCTGGACACCCAGCGCGCCGCCCACCTGCGCCGGATGCGGGAACTCACCGAGATCAAGCGCAACGGCGAACTCGTCGACGTGATGCTCGCCGACCACGGCCTCTACCACCTGGAGGCGGACCTGCGGTGGATCGAGACCACAGGCGCCCGACTGGACGCCCTGCGAAAGGCGGTACGGCCATGAGCCCGATGATCGAGGCACGCGACGTCACGTACGCGTTCGGCGAGACACCCGCCCTGCGCGGCGCGAGCCTCGCCGTCGAGGCCGGCGAGATCGTCGCCGTGATGGGACCGAGCGGTTCCGGCAAGTCGACGTTGCTGCACTGCCTGGCCGGCATCCTGCGCCCCGACTCCGGTGAGGTCCGGTTCGACGGCACCCGGATCGACGCGCTCGGCGAGGCCGACCGCAGCGCGCTGCGCCGTGACAGCTTCGGCTTCGTCTTCCAGTTCGGCCAGCTCGTGCCGGAACTGACGGCGGCGGAGAACGTGGCGCTGCCGCTGCTGCTGCGCGGTGTCCGCCGCACTCCGGCGCTGCGCGCCGCGCGGGGCTGGTTCGAGCGGCTCGGCCTGGCCGGCATGGAGCACCGCCGCTCCGGGGAGCTGTCCGGTGGGCAGGCCCAGCGGGTCGCGCTGGCCCGCGGCCTGGTCGCCGAGCCCCGGGTGCTGTTCGCCGACGAGCCCACCGGCGCGCTCGACTCACTCACCGGCGAGGAGGTGATGACGCTGCTGGTGGACGCCGCCCGCGAGCGCGGCACCACTGTCGTGCTGGTGACGCACGAGGCGCGCATCGCCGCGTACGCCGACCGCGAGGTCATGGTGCGGGACGGCCGGGTCAACGCCCCCGCCGGGGTCGTCTCGTGATCGGGCTCGCGCTCCGGCTCGCCGTCGCCGGTGGCCGGGAGGCGGTGGTCCGGCTGGTCGCCATCGCCGCCGCCGTCGCGGTCGGCACCGGGCTGCTGCTCACCACGCTCGCCGGCGTGCACGCGGCCGACGCCCAGCTCACCCGCTACGCGTCCATGTACCCGCAGGAGACGGCGGGCGGATCCGCCGACCCGCTGCTGTGGGCGACCCGGTCCGACTACTTCCGGGGCGATCAGATCATCCGCGTCGACGTCGCGGCGACCGGCCCGGACGCGCCCACGCCGATCGGCGTTCCGCGCGTACCGGGGCCCGGCGAGTACTACGCCTCCCCGGCGCTGCGGAAGCTGCTGGCCACCACCCCGGCCGATCAGCTCGCCGACCGCTACCCGGACCGGGACCTCGGCGAGATCGGCCCGGCGGCACTCACCTCGCCGGACACCCTGCTCGTCCTGGTCGGCGGCACCCCGGATCAGGTCGGAAGGCTGGACCAGGTCCGGAAGGTGACCCGGCTCGACGGCAACAGCGCTCCGCTGCCGGGGGCGGCGGTCGATCTCATCCTCGGCGTGGTCGCGGGCGGGCTGCTGTTCCCCGTACTCGTCTTCATCGGCACGGCGACCCGGCTCGGCGCCGCCCGCCGGGAGCAACGGTTCGCCGCGATGCGGCTGGTCGGGGCCACGCCCCGGCAGATCTCGGCGGTCGCGGCCGTCGAGGCGGCGCTCGCGGCGGCGGCCGGCGCGGCGGCCGGCTTCGCGTTGTTCTTCGCGTTCCGCGGCCAGCTCGCCGGCATCCCGTTCACCGGCATGCCGTTCTTCCCCGGGGACATGGCCATCGGTGCGCCGGAGGCCCTCGTGGTGGCGCTCGGCGTGCCGGCCGGCGCGGCGGCCGCGGCCTGGGTCGCGCTGCGCCGGGTCCGGATCTCCCCGCTCGGTGTCAGCCGCCGGGTCACGCCCCGGCCGCCCCGGGTGTACCGGCTGATCCCGCTCGTGCTCGGCCTGGCCGGGCTGGGCTTCGCCCTGGTGTACCGGCCTCCCACGTCGGACGGTCAGACAGCGCTGTTCCTGCCCGCCCTGCTGCTGGTCATGGCCGGGCTGATCACCGGTGGCCCGTGGCTGACCATGGTCGGCGCCCGGGCGATGGCCGCCCGGGCCAGCCGGCCGGCCGCGCTGATCGCCGCGCGCCGGCTCGCCGACAACCCGGCTGCCGGGTTCCGGGCGGTGAGCGGGGTGATGCTCGCGCTGTTCGTCACGACGGTGGCCGTGGGCGTGATGGGGACGATCGCGCACGAGCGCGGTCCGGCGCCCCGGGGTTCCCTGGAGGCCGGCCGGCTGTCGATGGTGCTCACGGACGACCCGCCGGTGCCGGGCACGCTGCTGGCCGACCTGGCGGCGGTTCCCGGCGTCCGCAACCCGGTGCTCGTCCGGGAGAACCCGGTACGCGGTGACGGCCGCGACTCCGGCGTGATCGCCTGCGCGGACATCCCGCCCGCCTACGGGCGGTGCGCCACGGGGGCGAGCGTCGCCGAGGTGCCGCCCGACCTGATCCCCTGGCGGGAGTCCGCCTCGGCCGACCGGGTCTGGCCGTCGTCCACGGTGGACCCGGCGGCCCTCGCCGGACTCCCGGCGGGTTCGGTGGCGGTCGAGGCGGAGGACGCGGTCGCGGTGGAGCGGGCCCGGACGGTCCTGGAAGACGCGTTCCCCGCCTTCTTCGTGGCGCCGAACGTGCCCGGCGACTTCGAGGCCGACTTCGCCGACACCATGCGGGGCTGGCAGCGGCTGGCCGACCTCGTCGTGGTGGCCGGTCTCGCGCTCGCCGGATGCAGCCTGGCCGTGGCCGTGGCGGCCGGTCTCAGTGAACGGAAACGGCCGTTCAGCCTGCTCCGGCTCAGCGGCGCCCCGCTACGGCTGCTGCGCCGGGTGGTGGCCCTGGAGAGCACGGTGCCGCTGCTGACCGTCGCCGTGGTGGCGGTCGGGATGGGACTGGTCGCCGCGCAACTGTTCCTGCGGGCGCAGATGGACTACGACCTGCGCGTGCCGGGGATCGGGTTCGCCGCGGTGGTGGCCCTCGGCGTACTGGGCTGCCTGGCCGTCATCGCGGCCACCCTGCCGCTGCTGGAACGGATCACCGGCCCGGAGACCGCCCGCAGCGAATGACCCGTACGGTGGGCCGGCCGCACGCCGGCCCACCGGCGCGGGCATCCGGTTGTGTGGTTTTCCACACTCTCTTTTACTGAACGGTAACTTAAACTCCGGCCATGGACGACGCGATGCCGGGACGGCTGCCCGAGCGGGACCGCCCGTGGGTGATGCGCACGTACGCCGGGCACTCCTCCGCCGCGGCCACCAACGCGCTCTTCCGCCGCAACCTGGCGAAGGGGCAGACCGGCCTGTCGGTCGCCTTCGACCTGCCCACCCAGACCGGGTACGACCCGGACCACGAGCTGGCCTCCGGTGAGGTCGGCCGGGTCGGCGTGCCGGTGGCCCACCTGGGCGACATGCGGGCGCTGTTCGAGGGCATCCCGCTGGCCGAGATGAACACCTCGATGACCATCAACGCCCCGGCGATGTGGCTGCTCGGCCTCTACGGCACCGTCGCCGCCGAGCAGGGCGCGGAGCTGAGCCGCTGCGCCGGCACCACGCAGAACGACATCATCAAGGAGTACCTGTCCCGGGGGACGTACATCTTCCCGCCGGCGGCGTCGCTGCGGCTGACCGCCGACGTGATCGCGTACACGCTGCGCGAGATGCCCCGGTGGAACCCGGTGAACATCTGCTCGTACCACCTCCAGGAGGCCGGCGCCACGCCGGTGCAGGAGGTCGGCTTCGCGCTGGCCACGGCCGTCGCCGTGCTGGACACCGTGCGCGACTCCGGCCAGGTGCCGGCCGAGCGGATGGGCGACGTGGTCCAGCGGATCTCGTTCTTCGTCAACGCCGGGGTGCGCTTCGTCGAGGAGATCGCCAAGATGCGCGCCTTCGGCGCGCTCTGGGACGAGATCACCCGCGACCGCTACGGCGTGGAGAACCCGAAGCAGCGCCGGTTCCGCTACGGCGTCCAGGTCAACTCGCTGGGCCTGACCGAGGCGCAGCCGGAGAACAACATCCAGCGCATCGTGCTGGAGATGCTCGGTGTCACGCTGTCCCGCGACGCCCGCGCCCGCGCCGTGCAGCTGCCCGCCTGGAACGAGGCGCTCGGCCTGCCCCGCCCGTGGGACCAGCAGTGGTCGCTGCGCATGCAGCAGGTGCTGGCGTACGAGTCGGACCTGCTGGAGTACCCGGACCTGTTCGCCGGCTCGCACGTGATGACCGCGCTGGTCGACGACATCGTCTCCGGCGCCCGCGTCGAGCTGGAGAAGGTGCTGGAGATGGGCGGCGTGGTCACCGCCGTCGAGACCGGCTACCTCAAGAGCGCCCTGGTGGCCTCGCTCGCCGACCGGCGCCGCCGGATGGAGTCCGGCTCGGACGTGGTGGTCGGCGTCAACCGGTTCACCGAGACCGAGCCGTCGCCGCTCACAGCGGCCGGCGCCGAGGCGATCGAGCAGGTGGACCCGGCCGTCGAGGAGGCGGCCACCGACGGCGTACGCCGGTGGCGGGCCGACCGGGACGCGGCGGCGGTCGAGGCGGCGCTGGACCGGCTGCGCGCCGACGCCGCGACCACGGCGAACCTGATGGCGGCGACGCTGGACTGCGTCCGGGCCGGTGTCACCACCGGCGAGTGGGCGGGCGCGCTGCGCCAGGTGTACGGCGAGTACCGCGCGCCGACCGGCCTGGCCGGGGCGACCGGCGCGGCCGGTGACGCGAACCTCGCCGGGGTCCGCGAGCGGGTCGTCGCGACCGCCCGGGAGCTGGGCAGCGGGCGGCTGCGGCTGCTGGTCGGCAAGCCGGGCCTGGACGGGCACTCCAACGGCGCGGAGCAGATCGCGGTACGCGCCCGCGACGCCGGCTTCGAGGTGGTCTACCAGGGCATCCGGCTGACCGCCGGGCAGATCGTCGCGGCGGCGGTGGAGGAGGACGTCGACCTGGTCGGCCTCTCCGTGCTGTCCGGCTCGCACCTGGCCGCTGTGCCGGCGGTGCTGGACGGGCTGCGCGCGGCCGGGCGGGGCGACCTGCCGGTGGTGGTGGGCGGGATCATCCCGGCCGCCGACGCCGAGGCGCTGCGCTCCGCCGGGGTGGCCCGGGTGTTCACGCCGAAGGACTTCGCGCTCACCGGCATCATCGACGAGCTGGTCACCGTGATCCGCGAGGCGAACGCGCTGGATCCGGCACGCTGAAAGCATCACAAAGCCTAAAGTCGGGGCAAGACACCCACTGAAGGGCGAGATGATGACCGCGTCGTTGGAGATGCCCCGGGTCCAGGAGTGCGCCGTCCGGTCCTGCGCCTACAACCACACGAACGACTGCCACGCGTTCGCCATCACCATCGGCAGCAGCGACCACGCGCACTGCCACACGTTCGTGGAGATGCCGGTGCGGGGCGGCATCGACCAGCTCGTGGCCCAGGTCGGCGCGTGCTCGCGTGCGGACTGCCGGCACAACGCCGACCTGGAGTGCCACGCCCCGGCCATCACCGTCGGGCCGGACATGGACATGGCCGACTGCATGACGTACGAGAGCCGCTGAGCCGCCGCGGTCAGACGCGGAAGCCGGCCTCCCGGGCGGCGGCGCGTTCCCGGCGCCGCTCCCGGCGACGGCGGAACAGCCACGGCACGAAGAACACCAGGCCGACCAGGAACACCAGCACCAGCACCGGAAGCAGCAGCGCCACCACCGACATCACCACGCTCGTCGCGTCCTCGGCGGTGCTGGCCACCGGCGCGCCCACACCGGCCGTGGTCGCGTTGATGACCGGCCGGGCGGCGGCCTTGAGCAGGTGCACGCCGAGCGCGATGAGCACGCCGACCACCACCGGCACCCACTGGTGCGACGAGAAGAACGTGTCCGGGTCGCTGACGGTGACCGTCTCCGACCCGGCGCCCGCGCCGAACGCGAGCCCGCCCGCCGTCGGCCGGACCACCGTCTGGACCACGTCGTTGACGTGGTCGACCACGGGGACCTTGTCGGCCACCACCTCGACCGCGAGCAGGACCGCGAGGATCAGCACCACCCAGCCGTTGCCGAGCCACTGCCAGCCGCTCGGCAGCTCGACCAGATCGGTGTAGCGGGACAGCAGCCCCATCAGCAGCAGCGGGATGTAGGCGTTCAGGCCCGCCGAGGCGGCCAGGCCGGAACCGGTGAGGACTTCGAGCACGATCTCAATATGGCACCGGTACGCCAGTGGCGCTCGTCGGCGTCCGCCGGGGCCTCGGCTACCCTCGGCGGGTGCGGTTGGTCATTGCGAAGTGCTCGGTGGACTATGTCGGACGGCTCTCGGCCCACCTGCCCCCGGCGACCCGGTTGCTGATGGTGAAGGCGGACGGGTCGGTGTCGATCCACGCCGACGACCGGGCCTACAAGCCGTTGAACTGGATGAGCCCGCCATGCCGGCTGGAGGAGGCCCCCGGTGTCTGGCGGGTGGTGAACAAGGCCGGCGAGGAGCTGCGCATCACCCTGGAGGAGATCTTCCAGGACACCTCGTACGAGCTGGGCGTGGACCCGGGCCTGCGCAAGGACGGCGTCGAGGCGCACCTGCAGGAGCTGCTCGCCGCGAACCCGGCGACGCTGGGGGAGGGCTACACGCTGGTCCGGCGCGAGTACATGACCGCGATCGGGCCGGTCGACCTGCTCTGCCGGGACGCCGCGGGCGCCGCGGTGGCGGTCGAGGTGAAGCGGCGCGGCGAGATCGACGGCGTGGAGCAGCTCACCCGCTACCTGGAGCTGATGAACCGCGATCCGCTGCTCGCGCCGGTCACCGGCGTGTTCGCCGCACAGGAGATCAAGCCGCAGGCCCGGGTGCTCGCCACCGACCGGGGCATCCGCTGCGTGGTGGTCGACTACGACAAGCTGCGCGGCATCGAACGCGACGAGCTGACGCTGTTCTGAGGCGCTGCCTCAGCGGCCCCGGCCGTACATCAGCTTGGCGATCTTGACGATGCGGGCGACGTCGGCCGGGGTGCGCTCGAACGTCATCGCCGGCAGCAGCGACCGGGCTCGGCGGCGGGTCACCGACTTGGGCCGGCCGAACTCGCGCAGCCCCTCCTCGCCGTGGATGCGGCCGAAGCCGGACTCGCCGGTGCCGCCGAACGGCAACGTCGACATGCCGGCGAACGTCAGCGCCGAGTTGACCGAGGCCATCCCGGAACGCAGCCGCCGCGCCACCGCCACCGCCCGCGCCCGGCCGAAGACCGAACCCCCGAGCCCGTACGGCAGTGCGTTGGCCCGCTCGACCGCCTCGTCCACGTCGTGGACGCGGTTGACCACGAGCGTCGGCCCGAACGTCTCCTCCTGCACGGCGGCCGAGTCCTCCGGCACGTCGACCAGGACCGTCGGGTGCACGTACGGCGGCTGGACCGCCTCCGGGCCGCCCAGCACCGCACGGCCGCCCCGGTCGATCGCGTCGTCGATGTGCCGGCGGATGACGTCGATCTGCGACGGCATGGTGATCGGGCCGAGGTCGGACCCGTCGGCGCCCACGGTGAGCCGCCCGGCCTTCGCCACCACCTTGTCCACGAAGGCGTCGAAGACCTGGTCGACCGCGTAGACCCGCTCGATGCCGATGCACGTCTGGCCGGCGTTGGTGAGGCCGCCCCACACGCACGCCTCCGCCGCGGCGTCCAGGTCGGCGTCCGTGTCCACGATCATCGCGTCCTTGCCTCCGGCCTCCAGCAGCACCGGCGTGAGCGACTCGGCGCAGGCGGCCATCACCCGCTTCGCGGTCGCTGTCGAGCCGGTGAACGCCACCTTGCCGACCCCGGAGCGGCACAGCGCGGCGCCGACCGCGCCGAACCCGTGCACCACCTGGAACACCGGCTGCTCCGGCACCACCTCGGCGAACCGGTCGACCAGCCACTGACCGACCGCCGGGGTGTACTCGCTCGGCTTGAACACCACGGCGTTGCCGGCCGCGAGCGCGTACGCGGCGGAGCCGATCGGCGTGAAGACCGGGTAGTTCCACGGGCCGATCACCCCGACCACGCCGTACGGCTGGTATTCGAGGTGACCGGTGAACTCGGCGAGGATCAGGCGGGAGCGGACCCGGCGCGGCCCGAGCACCCGCCGGGCGTTGCGGGCCGCCCAGTCGATGTGCTCCAGCGCGGTGAGGATCTCCACCACCGCGTCACCGACCGGCTTGCCGCCCTCGGTGTGCATCAGGTCGGCCAGCTCCTCGATCCGCCGGGCGAGCACGCCGCGCCAGCGCTGGAGGCGGTCCCGCCGACCGGCGAAGCCGAGCCCGGCCCACCAGTCGCCGGCCTCCCGGGCGCGGTCGACCGCGGCACGTACGTCCGCCTCGGCGGCCAGCGGGAATCTGCCTGCCTCGGCGCCGGTGGCCGGGCTGGTCGACACCAGCAGACCCTCGGAGATGAGCGGGGCGCCCGGCACGTGTACAGCGGTCATGGCCGAAGTCTAGACCCGAGCATTACTCACCGGTAGGTGTCGAACGCGCCGTACGCTGCGCGGACGATCAGCCGTCGCATCGACGGAAGTGCCGTCCGAAACGGCGAACGGGAGATGACCGGCCGGGGTCGCGGGGGTGACCGCGCGGTGGTGCAAGCCACTACGGTGGGGTGGCAGGCTGACGCCGCGGGGCGATGTGGGGTGGAGGTCGACTGTCCATGGAGGAGCATCCTGAGCTGATGCCGTTGCTGACGGTGTCCGGCGGGGCGATGCGGGGGCTCACGTTCCGGGTCGGCCAGGACGCGCAGGTGATCGGCCGCGCGCCGACCGCCGACATCGTGCTCGCCGACCCGCACCTGAGCCGCCGGCACGCCACCGTCCGGGCCACCCCGGAAGGGGTGATGCTCACCGACCTCGGCTCGACCAACGGCACTTGGCTCAACGACACCCGGGTCACCGGCAGCGTGGCGATCGCCGACGGCGACGTGGTCCGGCTGGGCCGCACCGACCTGCGCCTCTACGACCCGGGCGTGGCCCGGACCGACCCGGTCGGGATGAGCTTCGGCGCGCTGCGCCGTGACCAGCGCCCCACCCTGCCGCTGCCCGTCCCCGGGCCGCGCCAGCCGATCGAGGCCCGCGAGGCCCAGCCGGCCGACGCCCGCTAGCCCTCCGCACCCGCCGGCCCCCTTGGGTCCGCTGGGTGCCGGCACCCGCTGGCACTCCAGGCCACATCGAGCCCGCGAGGCCGGCTGACTTGCCGCACCCGCTGTGCCCCGAGGTCGCGGCGAGTTCCGGGGCCGCTGATTCCCGGCGCCCGCTGAGCCCTCACGCCCCCGCTGCCCCCGGACGTCGCACCGACCCGCGCCTCAGCCCGGCGGGCGCCTCAGCCCGCGCGCCAAGCCCAGCGCCTGACCGCGAGCCCCGGCACCCGCCGCCTTCCCGGCGCCCCTCCCTGCCCGCCCACTCGCGGTGATCAAGGAGCTTGGGTACGAAAACGGCTCCCGCGGTGACGCAAACTCCTTGATCACCGCCGCGACGGGACCGGCGGGCGGGTGAGGGCTTTCATGATCGACCGGTGAGAGGGGGGTGTTGCGTGCGTGCGGTTCGGCGAGGCGGGGGTGCGCGCCACGTTCGGGGTGGGCGGTGTGGCGGTGGGGGACATGGTGCGGGGGCGGGGGCGCGTGCCAGCATGCGCGGATGCGCAGCGCACGGCTCACCGTCCAGGCCAACGGCATCACCCAGGCGGTCCGCGTGGCCGGTCCGCCGGACGGCGTACCGGTGCTGCTGGTGCACGGCAACGTCTCCTCCTCCGCGTTCTGGGAACCGCTGCTGGCCCGGCTGCCGGACACGCTGCGGGTGGTCGCCCCCGACCTGCGCGGCTACGGCGAGACCGACACCGCGCCGGTCGACGCCACCCGAGGGCTGGACGACTTCGCCGACGACGTGGCCGCGCTGCTGGACGCACCGGGGCTGTTCGCGCCCGGCGCCCGGCCGGTGGTGGTCGGGCACTCGCTCGGCGGCGGGGTGGCGATGGGGCTGCTCGTCGGCCACCCCGAGCGGGTGGCCGGGCTGCTGCTGGAGGCGCCGGTGTCCCCGTACGGCTTCGGCGGCACCCGGGATCTCGACGGCACCCCCACCACGCCCGACTTCGCCGGCACCGGCGCCGGTGGCGCGAACCCGGACTTCGTGGCCCGGCTCGCCGCCGGTGACCGGAGCGCGGACGGACCGACCAGCCCGCGTGCGGTGCTGCGCGCCGCGTACGTGGCCGACCCGGCGTCACTGGGTGACGACGAGGACCTGCTGCTGGAGAGCATGCTGACCACCGCCACCGGGGACGACAACTACCCGGGCACCGCAGTCGCCTCGGCCCACTGGCCGGGGACCGCCGCCGGGCGGCGCGGCGTGCTCAACGCGCTCGCCCCGGCCCACTTCCGGCTCGCCGACGAGCTGGTGGCCGTGCCGGTCAAGCCGCCGGTGACCTGGGTACGCGGCGACGCCGACGTGATCGTCTCGGACACCTCGCTGTTCGACCTGGCGTACCTCGGTCAGCTCGGTGTGGTGCCCGGCTGGCCCGGCGCCGGGGAGTGCCCGCCGCAGCCGATGGTGGGGCAGACCCGCGCGGTGCTGGACCGGTACGCGGCGGCCGGCGGGACGTACCGGGAGGTGGTGCTGCCCGGCTGCGGGCACAGCCCGCACCTGGAACGGCCGGCGGAGTTCGTCGCCGAACTGCTGGCGCTGGCCGGGGAGAACGCCACCGGGTGAGGCGCCGTGCGTGAAATATCCCACGGCGTCTCGACAACACAGCGTCACGTGGCAGACTCCGGCGCATAACCTTAGCGGCCGTTCATGTCGCGGACGGCGGAGTCGAGCCAGGGGAGGCCGGTCGTGGCGCGGGAGTTCACCAGGGTGGGCGTGGTGGGTCTGGGCACCATGGGTGCCGGCATCGTGGAGGTGTTCGCCCGCAACGGCCTCGACGTCACAGCCGTCGAGATCTCCGACGCGGCGCTGGAGCGCGGCCGGGCCACGCTCACCGGCTCCACCGACCGGGCCGTCGCCAAGGGCAAGCTGGCCGAGGCCGAGCGGGACGCCCTGATGGCGCGGGTCGACTTCCGGGTCGGGCTGGACGCGCTGCACGACGTGGACCTGGTGATCGAGGCGGTGCCCGAGCACCTGGACCTCAAGCAGCGGATCTTCGCCGAGCTGGACCGGGTCTGCAAGCCCGAGGCGATTCTCGCCACCAACACGTCCTCGCTGAGCGTCACCGAGATCTCCGTCGCCACCACCCGGCCCAACCAGGTCATCGGCATCCACTTCTTCAACCCGGCCCCGGTGATGAAGCTGGTCGAGGTGGTCCGCACGGTGGTCACCTCCGCCGACGTGGTCGCCGACGTGGAGGCGCTCTGCGAGCGGCTCGGCAAGGTCGACGTGACGATCAGCGACCGGGCCGGCTTCATCGCCAACGCGCTGCTGTTCGGCTACCTGAACCACGCGGTCGGCATGTTCGAGGCCCGCTACGCCACGCGCGAGGACATCGACGCCGCGATGAAGCTCGGCTGCGGCCTGCCGATGGGCCCGCTCGCGCTGATGGACCTGATCGGCCTGGACACCGCGTACGAGATCCTGGACACCATGTACCGGCGCGGCGGCCGGGACCGCCGGCACGCCCCGGCCCCGCTGCTCAAGCAGATGGTCACCGCCGGTCTGCTGGGCCGCAAGTCCGGTCGCGGCTTCTACACCTACGAGCGGCCGGGCTCGCCGAAGGTCGTACCCGACGAGTACACGCCGCTCGCCGCGGACGCCGCGCTCGCCGACGGCGCCCGCGCCATCGCGAAGGTCGGCGTGGTCGGCTCCGGCACCATGGCCACCGGCATCATCGAGGTGTTCGCCAAGGCCGGGTACGAGGTCGTCTCGGTGACCCGGGGCGCGGAGAAGTCCGCGAAGGTCTGCGAGGCGGTCAAGACCTCGCTGAACAAGGGCGTGGTGCGCGGCAAGCTCAGCGAGACCGACCGGGACGCCGCGCTCGGCCGGATCACCTGGTCCGCGACGCTGGAGCACCTGGCCGACGTGGACCTGGTGGTCGAGGCCGTGATCGAGGAGCTGAGCGTCAAGAAGGCGCTGTTCGCCAGCCTCGACGAGATCTGCAAGCCCGGCGTCGTGCTCGCCACCACCACCTCGTCGCTGCCGGTGATCGACGTGGCGATGGCGACCCAGCGCCCCGCCGACGTGGTCGGCCTGCACTTCTTCAACCCGGCGCCGATCATGCCGCTGGTGGAGATCGTGCAGACCATCCGTACCTCCGCCGAGACGTCGGCCACCGCCCGCGCGGTCTGCGCGAAGCTCGGCAAGACCGGTGTGGTCTGCGGCGACCGGTCCGGGTTCATCGTCAACGCGCTGCTGTTCCCGTACCTGAACGACGCGGTGAAGATGCTGGAGGCCAGCTACTCGACGGCCGACGACATCGACTACGCGATGAAGCTCGGCTGCGGCTACCCGATGGGCCCGTTCGAGCTGCTCGACGTGGTCGGCCTGGACGTCTCGCTGGCCATCCAGCGGGAGCTGTACCTGGAGCTGCGCGAGCCCGGCTTCGCCCCGGCGCCGCTGCTGGAGCACCTGGTCACGGCCGGCTACCTGGGCCGCAAGTCCGGCCGCGGGTTCCGCGACCACACCCGGCGCTGACCGCTGTCAACAGCCGGGCCCGGTGACGGCGTCTTCGGGGTGTGACATTCGAGGAGTACGTCGGCAGCCGCGGCCCGGCGCTGTTGCGTCTGGCCCGGCTGCTGACCGGTGACGCGCACCGCGCCGAGGACCTGACCCAGGACGTGCTGGCGCGCGCGTACGTGCACTGGCGGAGGATCGCCCGGGTCGACCGGCCCGACGTGTACGTGCGCCGGATGCTCGTCAACGCGAACACGTCCTGGTGGCGGCGCCGGTCCAGCCGCGAGCTGGCGGTGGACACGTTCGCCGACCGGCCCCAGCGCGGCGACCTCGGTGGCGAGGCGGCCGACCGGGACGAGATGTGGCGGCTGATCCGCGCCCTCCCGGACCGCCAGCGCGCCGTGCTGGTGCTGCGCTACTACGAGGACCTGGACGACGCCACGATCGCCCAGATCCTCGACTGCTCCCCGGTCACCGTCCGCACCCACGCGATGCGGGCGCTCGCCCACCTCCGGGAGCGCTGCGGCGTCCCGATGACCAAGGGGAGCCGGCCGTGACCGACCTCGACCAGCGGATCGCCTCGGTGCTGCGGGAGCACGCCGAAGGGGAGATCGACACCGCACGCCTGTTGCGCGGTTCGCGCACGCTCGGCCGACGCCGGCAGGTGCGCCGCCGGGCCACCGCCGGCACCGCGCTCGCCCTGGTCGGCGTGCTCGGCTTCACCGGCGCGATACGCGCGGACGTGGGCGGGCTGGCCGGGCGGATGCCCTGGACGGCCGCGACGCCGGCGACGGCGCCACCCCCGGTGCCGCCGCCCGCCGACGGGGTTCCCGCCGCGCGCGACCGCCCCGACCTGGTCGGCAGCGATCCGCAGGTGCTGCACCTGAGCCTGGACAGCAGCCGGGCCCGCTATCTGGGCTGGTCCGTCCACAGCTCCAACCGGGTCGAGTCGATCCGGTTCAGCGTCGGTGACGGACACCCGGTCCTGCTCGAGGTGAGCCCGGTGGCGAAGACCCTCGACGACACCCCGATCGAAGGCTTCCCGGTGCAGGCCGTCAGCGGCAGGCTGAACTTCGACGGTGGCGTGCTGCGCGTCGCCGGTACGGACGGTCTGGTCAAGTCGTGGCAGCCTTTCCCCGGCCTCTACGCCCGGGCGGCCACGCTTCGCGGTGACGTGGCCGCCCTGGACCGGGTGGCCGGCCTGGTGCGCTGGGAGGAAGCCCGGCGATGCACCGGGCCGGTCCGGCTGACCACGCTGCCGGCGAACGCGGCGGTGACGGCATGCTCGGTGGACGTGGCCGCCTTCCCGAAGGGCGTCACGGCGCAGCTCACCGTCGTCCGGGCACCCTCCTCGACCATGTGGATGCGGCTGGTGTACGGGGCGGAGATGGGGGAGGACACGGGCCGCAGCAGCAACCGCGACCTGGGTGGCCGCCCGGGTTTCCTCTATCCGGACGGCACGCGGCTCGAACTGATCGGCCTGCCCAAGGTGCGGTTGACAGTCGACTTCGCCTGGCCTTTCCCGGGCGACCGACCCGCGGGCCAGGTGGATTTCACCGAGACCGACGCGGCGGCGGTGCTCGCCGGGGCGAAGGTGGCGACGGACCTCACCCGTCCGCAGACCTGGCCCTGATCGGCCACTCACGAGCCGAGATCTTGGTACGGAACGGCCCGTGGAAGGGCGTATCCGTACCAAGATCGCTCGGTTTCGGGGCACCGGCGGTGAGGTGGGGAGGGGCCGTAGGCTGGGATCGTGAGTCCCCGTCGAAATCGGGCCCGCCGGGACGAAGGCCCCGGCCTGGACGCCGAGCGTGCCCGCCACGGCGTGCCGACCGTGCAGCAGTGGCGCGACGGCGACTGGCAGATACGCGCGATCAGCGGTGGCGCGTCCGTCAAGACGTACCGCTGTCCCGGCTGTGACCAGGAGATCCGGCCGGGCGTGGCGCACCTGGTGGCCTGGCCCGCCGACGACCGGGGTGACCTGACCGACCGCCGGCACTGGCACTCCGGCTGCTGGCGGGCCCGGGACCGGCGCGGACCGAACCTCCAGCGCGGCCGGGGCGCCCCGCGCTACGGCTGAGCGATCTGGATCACCCGGTTCCCGTCCCGCTGGGCGGCGGGGCCGCCGACGCGGGAGACTGGCAGGCGTGAGCACTCCGATTCGCGCGTCGTCGATCCTGCCCGGCCGCCGGGAGGACATCGAGCTGCACACGGCCGACGGGCTGACGCTCGTCGGCGAGCTGGCCCGGCCGCTGGACCGCGAACCGGCCGCCACGCTGGTCTGCCTGCACCCGCTGCCCACCCACGGCGGGATGATGGACAGCCACGTGTTCCGCAAGGCGGCCTGGCGGCTGCCCGCGCTGGCCGGGCTCGCCGTGCTCCGGTTCAACACGCGGGGCACCGCCAGCGTCCGCGGCACCAGCGAGGGCGCGTTCGACGGCGCGGTCGGCGAGAAGTTCGACGTGGCCGCCGCGATCGAGTACGCCGAGTTCCACGAGCTGCCGAACATCTGGCTGGTCGGCTGGTCGTTCGGCACCGACCTGGCGCTGAAGTACGGCTGCGACCCGGCGGTGGCCGGCGCGATCCTGCTCTCCCCGCCGCTGCGCTACTCCGCGCCGGAGGACCTGGCGGTCTGGGCCGAGACGGGCAAGCCGCTGACCGCCCTGGTCCCCGAGTTCGACGACTACCTGCGCCCGGAGGAGGCCCGGGAACGGTTCGCCGCCGTGCCGCAGGCCGAGGTCGTCGGTGTGGACGGCGCCAAGCACCTCTGGGTCGGCGACGCGGAGAAGGTGCTGGACGAGATCGTCCGGCGGGTCGCCCCCGGCGTACCGCTGCCGCTGCCGACGACCTGGGACGGCCCGATGGAGACCGGCGACGCCAGCGCGTACGCCGACCGCACGGTCGCCGCGTTCGCCGACACCCCGGTGCCCGGCCCGGCCCAGCGGCGCGCCGAGTAGCGGCTCAGCGGGCGTCCTGGCGGGGCAGCACCACCTCGCGCAGGATCAGCTGCAACGCGGCCACGGTGGGGATCGCGATGAGCGCGCCCACCACGCCCAGCAGCGCCACGCCGAGCAACGCGGCGAGCAACGCGGCCACCTCGTTGACCGACACCGCCCGGCGCATGATCTTCGGATAGATCAGGTAGTTCTCCACCTGCTGGTAGAGCACGAAGAACACCAGGCAGGCGATGCCCACGGGCAGGTCCGTGGCGAGCCCGACGAGCGTCACCACCACCGCGCCGAGCGTCGCGCCGATCTGCGGGATCAGGTCGGTCACCGCGACCACCACCGCCAGCGCGAACGGGTACGGCAGGCCGACCGCCAGCGCGAACACGAACGTGGTCACCCCGGCCAGCACCGCGATGGCGAGCGCGCCGACCATGTACGCGCCGACCCGGGTGAGGATCTCGTCGCCGATCAGCCGGACCCGCTGCCGGCGCGAGCGCGGCACCAGCGCGTACCCGAGTTCGCGCAGCCGGTCGAAGTAGGCCAGGAAGTAGATCGTCAGCACCAGCACGGTGAGCAGGCGGAAGATCGTCCCGAAGATCAGTTGTGCGCCGCCGAGGACGCCGCCGAGCGCCCGCCCGATGGTGTCCGCGTTCGCCGCCGCCTGGACCCGCTCCATCACGTCGTACCGGATCACCAGGTCGTTGACAGTGGGGTTGCGGCGCAGCTCCTCGACGTAGCCGGGTAGCTGCTGGACGAACTGGCCGGACTGGGTCACCACCGGCGGCACCAGCGCCAGCAGACCGGCGACGATCAGCAGCAGCAGGGTGAGCGTCACCACCGCCACGGCCAGGCCGCGCGGCACGCCCCACTTGCGCAGCCGGACCACCGCCGGGTGCAGGCCGACCGCGAGGAACAGCGCGATCACCACGAGCACCAGGATGCCCGCGGCGTTCCGGATGCCCAGGAACAGCGCGTACGCCAGCAGCACGCCGAGCGCGCCGGTGAACCCGATCAGGAAGGCGCTGCGCCGCAGTGGCCGCCCCGGTACGCCGAAGCGCCCGCTCGGCTCGAACTCACCCGGCTCGACGTCCACGCCAGCCGCCCGCTCGCCCGTGCTCCTCGCGGCGTCCGGGCCGGCGCCGGACGGTTTCGCGGCGCCGGGGCCTTCGGGCGTCGCGCTCGCGGCGGGGGAGCCGGTGGCGTTCGCGTCCCCCGTCGCGGCCTCGTCGTCCCGGGCGGCGGAGCCCTCCTGCGACACCCGTGCCTCCCCGCAGCCCGGCTCGCTCGCCGGTGACGTCCACGGCCGACCCCTGGCGGCGGTGCGACCCTCTGCCCGCAGAGTAGTCGCCGCCATACGCCCCGACCATCCCGCCACCGCTTTCCACCGCCCTCACCCGGCCCGGCACTCGCCGGTTCGGGGGCGTGGTGTGGTCCGGGCGGGTGGGACACCGCCACTCGGGCGGAGCGGTGCGGGTCAGTCCTTGTCGACGGTGACGGTGCTGGGCTTCGCGCTGCGCTCGTCGGTGGTCGGCTTGGTCGGGCGCTTGCCGTTCTCACCGGTGCTGGTGATCTTCGTCGGGGTGGCGCCCCGGCCACCCTCGCCCGGTACGGCGGCCACAGTGGGTTCCCCGTCGACGCCCGCGCCGGCGGGGGAGTCCATCGTGGTCACCGGCTCGCCGACCGGCTTCGCCGTGCCCGCGTCGGCGGACTCGCCGTCACCCCTGGCCGGCCCGGCGCCGTTGGGGACCGCGGTGGCGGTGCCCTTCGCAGTCACCGGCGCGCCGCCGCCGGCCGGGGTGTCACCGGCGCTCTCCGCGCCGCTGGTGACCGGCGTGCCCTCGCCCGCCGGCGTGCCGTCGCCCGTAAACCGGCCGGTGGAGGCGGCGGCGAGGTCGTCCGGGTCGACCGGGGTGGCCGCGATCCCGGCCGAGTCGGCGTCGCGCCGCAGATCGGCGAGCCGTCGTTGCAGGTCGTCGGACTCCTGCCGCGACTTCCAGGTCTCGGTGCGCAGGTCGGCCAGTTCCTGCTGGGCCTTGGCGATCTCCAGCATCACCCCGGCGAGCTGCTGCCGGCCGGCGGCCACCTCCTGCTGGGTGGCGGCCAGGTGCTGCTGCGTGGTGGCGAGGTGCTGCTGCGTCGTGGCCGCGTACTCCTCGAACTGGCGGCGCGAGGCCGCGACGTGCTCGTCGGCCTTGCGGCGCTGCGCGGTGGCGTCCGCTTCGGCGCGGCGCAGCAGCTCGGCGGCCTCCAGCTCGGCCTGCTGCCGCATGCTCAGCGCGTCGGCCTCGGCAGCCTGCCGGACGTCGGCGGCGGTGCGCTCGATCTCGTCGCGCCGCGTGGTGTACGCCTGCTCCAGCTCCTCCTGCCGCTTGGCGTGATGCTTGTCCAGCTCGTCGCGGCGCTTGGCGAACTCCTGCTCGGCGGCGGCCCGGCGCTGGGCCAGCTCCTTCTCCGCGCTGTCCCGCCGCTCGGCGACCTCCTTCTCCACCCCGGCCCGCCAGGCACCCAGCTCCTGCTGGGTCTGCGCGCGGGACTGCTGCACGTACGCCTCGGTCTCGGTGCGCATGCGTTGCACGTACGCCTCGACCTCGGCGCGGTTGCGCTTGCCGGCCTCGGCGGCCTCGGTGGTGAGCCGGTTGGCCTCGGTGCGGGCCCGGCCGCGGGTGGCCTTGGCGGCCTCCTCCGCGTCGTCCACGATCTTCTTGGCCTCGGCCAGTGCCTTGGCGTGCGTGGCCCGGCCGGCCTCGGCGGCGGCGTCGGTGAGCCGCTTGGCCTCCTGCTGGCCCTTGGCGTGCACCTCCTTGGCCGCCTCGCGGAGCTGGCTCGCCTCCTGCTGGGCCTTGGCCAGCGCCTCCTTGGCCGACTCCCGCAGCCGCGCGGCCTCCTGCTGGGCCCGGGCGTGGATCTCCTTGGCGGTGTCGCGGAGCTGGGTGGCCTCCTGCTGGGCCTTCGCCAGCGCGTCCTGGGCGGTCCGGCGCAGCTTCTCGGCCTCGTCCTGCGCGGCCGTCCGCAGCTTCGTCGACTCGTCCTGCGCGGCCTTGCGCAGCTGCGCGGACTCGTCCTTGGCGGCCTTGAGCGTGGCCTCGGCCTCGGCCTTGCGGGCGGCGGTGTGCCGCTCCTCCTCGGCCCGGCGGGCGGCCAGCGCGATCTCGAAGTCCTTGAGCGCCTGGGCGGCCTGCTCCCGGGCCTCCTCGACGATGTGCTCGGCGGCGGCGCGGCGGGCCTCGATCTCCTCGTTGGCGGCGGCCAGGATGTCGTCGGCCTGCTCCTCGGCCATGGTGAGGATCTGCTCGACGCGCGGACCCAGGTGCCGGAACGACGCCCGGTCCACCACCGCCGCCTGCTTGCGCACCTGGGCCAGGTCGCGCTGGAGCACCTCGACCTGACCGGCCAGCTTGTGGATCTGGGTGTACGCCTGTTCCCGCTCGGTGGTCAACGCCGCGATCTCGTGCTCCGCGCGAGCGACGTAGCGGTCGACCTGCCGTTTCTCGTACCCCCGCAGGGCGGACTCGAAGCTGGGCTCCGTCGTCACGTCCCCGCCGAGCGCGAACAGTTCCTCGCCGTGCGACATGCCCCCATCCTCACACGCATCCGGCTCTGCTGGGGCGATACGGACGCCCCTTCTGGGAGCTACTTCACCCTCCTGGCGAAACGGGCCGCACAAGCATGACGGCGCGGGGCGACACCGGTCACCCGGCGTCACCCCGCGCCGTGGCTCATGCCCCCGACAGCGGGTGTCCGATCAGCCGGCCGACTCGGCCGTCACCTTCTGGCCGGAGGCGTCCGCCTTCGGCGTCTCGGCCTTGCCGCCGGCCGGCACGCCCGGCACGATGCCGGCCAGGCCGGACAGCATCTGCCCGAGCTGCGAGGTGACCGCGTCCTTCTGGCGGGTGAGGTCCTCGACCTCGCGGCGGGCCGCCTGCGTGGTCAGCTCGGCCTCGGTGCGGGCCTCGTTGAGCACCCGCTGCGCCTCGGCACGCGCCTCGTTGAGCGTCTTGTCGGCCAGCGCCTTGGCCTTGTCGACGGTCTCGTTGGCGGTGCGCTCGGACTCGACCCGCCGGGCCTCGGCCCGCTGCTCGATCTCCTTGGCCCGCTCCTGCGCGGCCCGGGCCCGCTGCTCGGCCTCGTTCACCAGCTTCTGGGTCTGCGCGACCTGGGCGGCGTGCCGCTCCGACTCCTCGCGCTCGGCCTTCTCCCGCCGCTCGGCGAGCTGGAGCTCCAGGGCCTGGAGGTCCTTGTCGCGCTTGTCGCGCGCGTCGGTGAGCAGCTTGGTCGCCTCGGCCCGCTTCTCCTCGGCCTCCCGGGCGGCCTTGGCCCGCTGCTGGGTGATCTCCCGCTCGGCGGTGGCGCGCAGCGTGGCGACCTCGCGCTCGACAGTCGACTTCAGCTCGGCCACCTCGTGCGCGGTGACCGTACGCAGCTGCTTGGTCTCGCGGTCGGCGTCGGCGCGCAGCGTGTCGGCCTCGCGGCGGGCCTGCACGCGGACCTCGGCGGCCTCCCGCTCGGCGGCGGTACGGACGCTGCCGGCCTCACGCTCGGCGGTCGCCTTCATGGCGGCGGCCTCGGCGCGCGCCTTGTCGGTGATCTCCCGCGCCTCGAGGCGGGCGGCGGAGAGGATGCCCTCCGACTCGCGCTTGGCCTCGTTGCGGTGGTCGTTGGCCTGCTCCTCGGCCAGCCGCAGGATCTGCTCGACGCGAGTGCCCAGGCCGGACAGGGTCGGCCGGCTGTTCTCCTCGAGCTGCTTGTTGGTCTCGGTGAGCTTCTGCTCCAGCGCGCTCTGGCGCTGCTCGGCCTGCCGCAGGCGGCGCTGCGCGTCGTTCATCCGCTGCTCGGCCTCGGCGCGGGCCTGCTCGGACTGGCTCAGGGCGGCGCTGAGGCGGCCGATGAAGTCGTCGACCTGGTTGGTGTTGTAACCACGCAGGCCAACGGTGAAATCGGGCTGTGAGTTCGCGTTATCGAAGAACGCAAGAGGGGAGGACTGCTGCTGGGGCATTGGGACATACTGGCAGACGCCCCAGGGTGGTTCGCAAGAGCGGTGGGCACCTTTCGCGTCCTGTTTACATGGTCAACTCCGCCGTCCGGTGAGACCGGACCAATTGGCGATCTTGGCAGCTCCCGGGCGGGTGGGGCGGGTCGGGCTTCTGCGGGGAAGGCGGCGCGAAAAGGGCCGCGGGTCGGCACCCGCGGCCCTTTGTGCGTACGCCGGTCGAATGGCGCCCGGGTCGGCCGGAAAGGCAATCCGGGACGACCGTACGGTCAGTGACCGCGGAAGCGGTTGATCGCGCTTTCGTGCCGCGAGCGCATCTCGGTGTCGCGGACGCCGAGCCCGTCGGCGGGGGCGAGGCACCGCACGCCGACCTTGCCCTGGTGCGCGTTGCGGTGCACCTCGTACGCGGCCTGGCCGGTCTGCTCCAGCGCGTACGTCTTCGACACGGTCGGGTGCACCTTGCCGAGCGCGACCAGCCGGTTGGCCTGCCACGCCTCGTGGTAGTTGGCGAAGTGGCTGCCGACGATCCGCTTGAGGTGCATCCACAGGTAGCGGTTGTCGTACTGGTGGTTGAAGCCGCTGGTGGAGGCGCAGGTGACGATCGTGCCGCCCTTCTTGGCGACGTAGACGCTGGCGCCGAACGTCTCCCGGCCCGGGTGCTCGAAGACGATGTCCGGGTCCTCGCCGCCGGTCAGCTCGCGGATGCGCTCACCGAAGCGGCGCCACTCGTCCTGGTCCTGGGTCTGTTCGTCCTTCCAGAACTTGAACCCCTCGGCGGTGCGGTCGATGACCAGCTCGGCGCCCATCTTGCGGCACAGCTCGGCCTTCTCCGGCGAGGAGACCACGCACACCGGGATCGCGCCGCCGTTGAGCGCCATCTGGGTGGCGTAGCCGCCGAGGCCGCCGGACGCGCCCCAGATCAGCACCACGTCGCCCTGCTTCATGTTCGCGCCGTGGTGCGAGACGAGCTGCCGGTACGCGGTGGAGTTGACCAGCCCCGGGCTGGCCGCCTCCTCCCAGCTCAGGTGGCGCGGCTTCGGCATCAGCTGGTTGGCCTTCACGATTGCCAGCTCGGCCAGGCCGCCGAAGTTGGTCTCGAAGCCCCAGATCCGCTGCTGCGGGTCGAGCATCGTGTCGTCGTGGCCGGCGGAGTCCTCCAGCTCGACCGACAGGCAGTGCGCCACCACCTCGTCGCCGGCCTTCCACTTGGTCACGCCCGGGCCGGTACGCAGCACCACGCCCGCGGCGTCCGAGCCGACCACGTGGTACGGCAGGTCGTGGCGGCGGGTCAGCTCGGAGAGCCGGCCGTAACGCTGGAGGAACTTGAAGGTGGGCAGCGGCTCGAAGATGCTCGTCCACACCGTGTTGTAGTTGATCGCGCTGGCCATCACCGCGACGAGCGCCTCACCCGGGCCCAGCTCGGGGGTGGGGACCTCCTGCACGTGCAGCGCCTTGCGCGGGTCCTTGTCGCGGGTGGCCATGCCCTCGAACATGCGGGTGTCCTCGGCGCGCACCACCACGCCCCGGTAGCTCTCCGGCACGGGCAGGCCGGCGAGGCCGGCGAGCTCCCGCTCCGGCTGCGACGAACCCTCCGCCGCCATGATCGCTTCGAGGATGTCCTGCACGGTGACCTCCCGTTTGTCCGCACCCGCACGACGCGGGCAGGGGTGCTGCCATCGTCGGCGCCGGTGCGACGGGACCGCCATGTCGGCAATCGACACATTCGGCAACCGGTCGCCGCTGCTGTTCGGGCGGACGTTACTGAACGGTAGCTAAAGCGGGAACCCCTCTGTGAAAAACTGCATCCACCGATGCGTGGAGGTGTCCGTGGGAACGTGCAAGTGCGCACTGCCGCGCGTGTTCCCACATGCCGGGAGGGGGCCGCGACCGGCCCCCTCCACGCGCGTCAGGCCGGCTGGACCAGCTCGATCAGCACGCCGCCGGCGTCCTTCGGGTGCACGAAGTTGACCCGGGAGTTCGACGTGCCGCGCCGGGGTGCGTCGTAGAGCAGCCGGACGCCGCGCTCGCGCAGCGCCGCGCAGGCCACGTCGATGTCCGCCACCGTGTACGCGACCTGCTGGATGCCCGGACCGCGCTTGTCCAGGAACTTGCCGATCGTGGTGTCCGGTGAGAGCGGGGCGAGCAGCTGCACCATGCCGCCGGAGGCGTCCGGCCCGACCGCCAGCATCGCCTCGCGTACGCCCTGCTCGTCGTTGGTCTCGGTGTGCACGCAGCGCATCCCGAACGTGCGCTGGTAGAAGTCGATCGCGGCGTCCAGGTCGGCCACGGCGATCCCGACGTGGTCGATGCGGCGCAGGCCGATGTCTGTGACAAACTCGGCAGCGGGCTCGACGGGGGAGTTCTCAGCCATGACGCTAGTCTGACCGAACAATCGTTAAGGCGTACAGGTCGGCACCCCCTCGGAGGCAGGCAATGGCTTCGGTGATCGTCAGCGGCGCGCGGACCCCCATGGGGCGCCTGCTGGGCAACCTCAAGGACCTCCCCGCGACCAGGCTCGGTGGCATCGCGATCAAGGCGGCCCTGGAGCGCGCCGGCGTCGCGCCCGAGCAGGTCCAGTACGTGATCATGGGGCAGGTGCTCCAGGCCGGCGCCGGGCAGATCCCGGCCCGGCAGGCGGCCGTCGAGGCCGGCATCCCGATGTCCACCCCGGCGCTGACCATCAACAAGGTCTGCCTCTCCGGGCTGGACGCGATCGCGCTCGCCGACCAGCTCATCCGGGCCGGTGAGTTCGACGTCGTGGTGGCCGGCGGCATGGAGTCCATGACCAACGCCCCGCACCTGCTGCTCGGGCAGCGCTCCGGCTACAAGTACGGCGACGTGACGGTCAAGGACCACATGGCCCTCGACGGTCTCACCGACGCCTGGGACTGCTGCTCGATGGGCGAGTCCACCGAGCGGCACGGCGCGAGGCACGGCATCACCCGCGAGGAGCAGGACGCGTTCTCCGCGGCCAGCCACCAGCGTGCCGCCGCCGCGCAGAAGAACGGCCACTTCGGCGACGAGATCACCCCGGTGGTCATCCCGCAGCGCAAGGGCGACCCGCTGGTGATCAGCGAGGACGAGGGCATCCGCCCGGACACCACCGCTGAGTCGCTCGGGAAGCTGCGCCCCGCCTTCACGAAGGACGGCACCATCACCGCCGGCAGCTCCTCGCCGATCTCCGACGGCGCCGCCGCCGTGGTCGTGATGAGCAAGGCCAAGGCCAAGGAGCTGGGCCTGACCTGGCTGGCCGAGATCGGCGCGCACGGCAACGTGGCCGGCCCGGACAACTCCCTGCACTCGCAGCCGTCCAACGCGATCAACCACGCCCTGAAGAAGGGCGGCCTGAGCATCGAGGACCTCGACCTCATCGAGATCAACGAGGCGTTCGCGGCGGTGGGCATCCAGTCCACCCGTGACCTCGGGATCAGCGCCGACAAGGTCAACGTCAACGGCGGCGCGATCGCGCTCGGCCACCCGATCGGCATGTCCGGCGCCCGCCTCGTACTCACGCTCGCGATGGAGCTGAAGCGGCGCGGCGGCGGCACCGGCGCGGCGGCGCTCTGCGGCGGTGGCGGGCAGGGCGACGCGCTGATCATCCACGTACCGAACGGCGCCGAGAGCTGATCACCTTGAACGATGCACAGAACGCCCCGGCGGCGGCCTCCGGGCCGGTGCGCCGCAGCCGGGACGTACCCATGCTGGTGGAACGGGCCCGCGCGGGCGACCCCCGCGCGGTGGCCCGGCTGATCACGCTGGTCGAGTCCGGCGACGAGGTGCTGCCGCAGGTCGCGGCGGCGCTCGCGCCGTACGCCGGGCACGCCCAGGTGGTCGGCCTGACCGGCTCGCCCGGCGTGGGCAAGTCGACCACCACGAACGAGCTGGTACGCGCGCTGCGGGCGCGCGGTCACCGGGTCGGCGTGCTGGCGATCGACCCGTCCAGCCCGTTCACCGGCGGCGCGATCCTCGGTGACCGGGTCCGGATGCAGGACCACGCGACCGACCCGGGCGTCTACATCCGCTCGATGTCCAGCCGGGGCCACCTGGGCGGGCTCTCCGCGGCGACGCCGCAGGCCGTGCGCGTGCTGGAGGGCGCGGGCTGCGACGTGGTGCTCGTCGAGACCGTCGGCGTCGGGCAGGCCGAGGTGGAGGTGGCCTCGCTGGCCGACACCACGCTCGTGCTGCTCGCGCCGGGCATGGGCGACGCGATCCAGGCGGTCAAGGCCGGCATCCTGGAGATCGCCGACGTCTTCGTGGTCAACAAGGCCGACCGGGACGGCGCGGACGCCACCGTCCGCGACATCCAGGGCATGATCGCGCTCGGCGAGCGCGGGCCGGGGGAGTGGCGCCCGCAGGTGGTGCGGTCGATCGCCGCCCGTGGCGAGGGCATCGACGACATCGCCGCCGCGATCGACAAGCACCGCGACTGGCTGGAGCGCCACGGCGAGCTGCGCCGCCGCCGGGAGGCGCGGGCCGCCGCCGAGATCGAGGCGATCGCGCTGGGCGCGCTGCGCGCCCGGATCGGCTCACTGCGCGACGGTACGCAGCTCCCGACGCTCGCGGCCAAGGTGGCCGAGGGCGCCGTCGATCCGTACGCGGCGGCCGACGAGCTGCTGACCCAGCTCGGCTCCTGACCGCACCGCCGCCCTCTCCCCGGCTCGTTGATCTTGCAGTTGCGGCCCCGGGAACGCCTGCTTCGCGGCTTCTGTCGGGGCCGCAACTCCATGATCGACGGTCGATGTACGCTCCCCCGGACGAGGGAGGGTGGAGCGCGTGGAGCATGACGCTACTCAGGAGCTGCCGGTGCCGCCTGGCGTGGTCGCGGGCGGGAGCACTTCGGTCTCGGACGAGGTGGTCGAGAAGATCGCGGTGGCCGCCGCGAAGTCGGTGCCCGGGGTGGCCGAGCTGGGCGGCGACATCGCCCGCTTCTTCAACGCCGTGCTGGACCGGGTCGGGCTGGACCAGGTCGGGGACGCGCGGCGCGGCTGCTCGGCGCACGTCACCGACGGGTCGGCAGTGGTCAACCTCGTCCTCGTGATCGACGCCGGGTACCCGGTGCCGCAGGTGACGAACGAGGTGCGGGCTGCGGTGGCGTCCGCGATCGAGGCGTACGGGCTGCGGGCCGCCGAGATCAACATCCGGGTCGACGACGTGGCCATCGGCGCGAGCTGACGCGCTGCGCCGGGGCGGCTGTCGCGCCGGTGACCCGCCGCCCGGCCTGCGCACTCGTCGCGGCGGGCGGGGGCTGACCACCGGACGGGTCGATGCACCGTACCGTTGTTCCCAGCGGCGCGAGGCCGCCGTGCGTCGGGAGGTTCGCCATGCCCAAGGGTGTCTCGTTCGCTCCAGTGCGCACCGTGAGGGCGTACGAGGGGATCGTCCGGCAGGTCGAGGAGCGGATCGCCGCCGGGGATCTGCGGCCGGGGGACCGGCTGCCGAGCGAGCGCGAGCTGACGACGCAGTTCGACGTCAGCCGGTCCACCGTGCGTGAGGCGCTGCGCGTGCTGGAGAGCAGCGGCCTGATCCGTTCGCGCCCCGGTGACCCGCTCGGGCCGCAGGTGATCGCCTCGACCGCCTCGGCGATGCGCAAGCTGTTCGCCCGGGTCGTGGACAGCCGGCGGCTCGGCGTGGCGGAGCTGCTCCAGTTCCGGATGATCATCGAGTCGGCTGCGGGTTCGGTCGCCGCCCGGATGGCGTCACCGTCCGAGTTGGACGAACTGGAGCAGGCGCTGGCGGGCATGCGGGATGCGATGGCCGACGGCTACGAATCCTTCAGCGCGGCCGACGTCCGCTTCCACGAGCACGTCGCCCGGCTGTCCGGCAACGAGTTGCTCGTGCTCTGCCTCGACGCGGTCCGGAGCATGGTGCTGGACCTGATCTCCACCAAGCTCGCCGAGGCTCCGGACCGTGAGGCGCTGATGGAGCGCACGCTGGCCCACCACCGCCGTGTCCTCGACGCGATGCGCGCCGGAGAGGCCGAAGAGGTCACCCGGCTGACCCGCGAGGAACTGCACCGCTACTACGCCGAGTACGTGCCGGAGGCGCGGCGCTCGATGGTGGACGTATTGCTCTGAATCCGCCTGATGTGGCCTGACCTCGGGTTATCCGAGTCGGCCATTGGCTGAGCAGGCTCTTCCCTTCAACTGGTCTGACCAGTAGCCTCCCCCACATCTCGTCGTGTACCACGGGGGACCACCAGTTGCCCAATGCATCGACCGCCCCGGATCGGGGCGGAGGTCGCACCGCTTCACATGGGAGAAGCTGCATGAAGTCGTCCAGATTCGCCGCGATCGCCGCGGCAGCCCTGGTCTGTCCGGGACTCGTGCTCGTCGCGTCGCCCGCGTCGGCCAACCCCGCCGCCGGCGCCCCGGGCGCCCACAACGCCATCACCGACGTCCCCGGCATCCAGGTCGGTCAGGTCCAGTCCGACATCGCTCCGTACCTGACCGGCACCTCGGTCGTCTACATGCCGCAGATGTCGGTGGCGAGTGTGGACCAGCGTGGTGGCGCCCCCGCCACCAAGGAGACCGACCTGCTCAGCCCGCTCAACTCCAACCCGGGCGTCAACGCGATCCAGCTCGGCGGCAGCAGCATGTACGGGCTGTCGGCCACCAACGGCATCATTCGCTGGCTGGAGGACCGGGGCGAGGGCGTACGCGTCGGCGCCGGCGGCGTGGCCCCGATCGTGCCGGCCGCGGACATCTTCGACCTCGGCCGCGGCGGCGACCCGAAGGCGCGCACGTCCGCCGAGTGGGGCTACCTCGCGGCGCAGGCCACCTCGGACGGTCCGGTCCGCCAGGGCGGCGTCGGCGGCGGCACCGGCGCCCGTGGCGGCGGCATGCGCGGCGGCGTCGGCACCGCGAGCGTCCACCTCGGCGACGGCATCTACGTCGGCGCGATGGTGATCGTCAACCCGGCCGGCTCCCCGGTCGACCCGGCCGACTGCACCCTGTACGGCGTCAAGTACGGCATCGGCAACGAGTTCGCCGGGTACAAGGCTCCCAAGAAGAAGGAGTGCAACCCGCCGACCCCGCCGGCCGCCGCCGCCGAGCAGCCGGCCAACACCACGATCGCCGTGGTCGCCACCAACGCCCCGCTGGAGAAGGCCGCCGCCCAGCGCATGTCCGGCAACGCGCACGACGGCATGGCCCGCGCGATCAGCCCGATCCACACGCTCGGCGACGGTGACACCGTGTTCGCGGTGTCCACCGGCAAGGGCGAGGCGCTCCAGATCAACGACCCGGCCGACAGCCGCCAGCTCAACGCCATCTTCAACGCCGGCGCCAGCACGCTCGCCCGGGCCATCGCCAAGGCGGTCCTCTCGTCCGAGAGCATCGGCAACACCACCAGCTACTGCGACCGCTACCCCTCGGCCTGCAAGGGCATGAAGCAGCTCAAGCAGTGGCGTACGCAGGGCGACGCCCCGGACGTGACGCCGGAGACCTTCGCCCAGGCGTCGCAGGCGCTGGCCCAGACCCCGGTCCCCGCGCCGGCCGGTGCGGACAAGGGCAAGGACAAGCCCAAGGGCAAGCCCAACGCCGCTCCGGCGGGCAACACCACTGAGCAGGAGTCGCAGAACGGCATGGTCCTCGCCTCCGGCAACACCGGTGGTCCCACGCTCTCGACGGGCGTGACCACCGGCCTGCTGGCCGCTGCCATCCTCGGCGTCGGCCTGCTCGGCATGCACCTGCGGGGACGCCGTCGGGCGCCTTCCGGCCCGCTCAGCTGACACAGCCGCTGTCCCACCTCGCGCCGGCACCGTAGGCGTGACGATCGAGGCGGGCCCCGTCCACCTGGACGGGGCCCGCCTCCCGTCGTTCCCGGCCCCGCCCGCCCGCCCGTCCGTCCCGGGGCTTCTCGCCGATCTTGGAGTTGTGGCACCTCGCAGACTTCGCTTGCAGGACATCCTGGGCGCCACAACTCCAAGATCGACGAGTGGGGTGCGTTGACGGGCCGCCCACCTCGGAGCAGGACAGCTCGACGCCCCCGTGTCCGGGGAACACGAGCCCGCTCGGCGATGCCCGTGTCGATGCCCCGCGTCCCGGCAACGCAAGGCTCCACGCCTGCACCATCACCTCGACTGTCCTCGTGTGCGCTGCGGGCCGGCACGGCGCCTCGCTCGCCCTGAATGCCGTCGCCGCGCCGCCCCAGCAGGACAGCAGCTCCCCGGAACCCCCCTCGGGCCGTTGATCTTGCGCTTTGTGCCCCGGCGAAAGGGGTGAATCCCCCACGCCGAGGGCCGCAACTGCAAGATCGCGGGAGCGGGAGCGGGAGCGGGAGCGGGAGCGGGAGCGGGGTGCGGGGAGCGAGGGTGGGGAATGCGAGAAGGACCTGGTGGGCGGGGCCCACCAGGTCCTTCTGGGTCGTGGTGCTGTTACTTCTTGGAGACCTTGGTGACGTCGAAGGACTGGGTCACCGCGTCCTTCGGGTAGCCCTCCACGCCGTCGCGGATCACCGCGAGGTTCGGCAGCAGGAACAGCCAGTCGCTGGCGGCCTCCTGCGAGATGACCTTCGCGGCCTCGGCGAACTTCTTGTCCCGGGTCGCCGCGTCCAGGGCCGTGTCGGCCTCGTTCATGAGCTGCGTGACGGCCGGGTTCTTGTACCGGTAGTAGTAGTCCGGCTGGCCGTAGCGGACCAGGTCACGCGGCTCGACGTGGGCGATGATCGACAGGTCGTAGTTGGCCTTGCCGAGCACCTTGTCCAGCCACTGCGGCATCTCGACGTTGTTCTGGGTCACCTTGATGCCGACCTCGGCGAGCTGCGAGGCGACGAACTGCGCGGACGCGCGGGCGTAGCCGGGCGGCGGGACGTCCATGGTCAGGGTGAGCCCGTCGGCGTGGCCGGCCTCGGCGAGCAGCTGCTTGGCCTTGGCCGGGTCGTGCGGGAAGTCGCCGGTGCGGTCCTCGTACCACGGGTCGCTCGGCGGCACCATGCTGCCGATCTTCGTGCCGTACCCGGACCAGACGGTCTTGATCAGCGCGTCGTGGTCGATCGCGTGGCGGATGGCCTGGCGCACCCGGACGTCGGCCAGCGGGCCCTTGCCGTTGTTCATCGCCATGACGACCTCACCGGTCGTCTTGCCTTCGACCACCTCGAACTGCTTGTTGCCCTTGAACACCTCGAGCAGCTGCGGCGCCTGAATGTTGGCCACGATGTCGAGCTGGCCGGAGAGCATCGCGTTGTTGAGCGCGTTGGCGTCGGTGATGTACCGGAAGACGGCGGTGGCGACCTTGGCCTTCTCGCCCCAGTAGCCGTCGTTGCGGACCAGGGTGATGCTGTCGCCGCGGTTCCACTTGTCGAACTTGAAGGGGCCGGTGCCGTTCGGCTTCGTCCCCAGGTCGGTGGCGTTCTCCTTGAGTACCACGCCGACGCGGCCGGCGACGTCGAACAGCCAGCTCTGGCTGGGCCGGGACAGCGTCACGTCCACCGTGGACGCGTCCGGCGCCTCGACGGTCTTCACGACTGTCATCTGCGACTTGAACGGGTTCGTCGAGCCCTCGGCGGTCACCCGCTTGAAGCTCCACACCACGTCCTGCGCGGTGAGCTTCTGGCCGTCGTGGAAGGTCACGCCGTCGCGGAGCTTGAACGAGTACTTGGTGCCGTCGTCGGACACCTTCCACTCGCTGGCCAGCAGCGGCTCCACCTCACCGGTGTCCGCGTTCTGGCGCACCAGGCCCTCGTACACGTTGTAGAGCAGGACCTGCGGGATCGCGGCGCCGGCCTCGGCGGTCAGGTCGAGGCTCACCGGCTCGAGGTAGGCACCGAGGGTGACGGTGCCGTTGCCGGAACCCCCACCGGTGGTGGTCCCCGAGTCGCCGTCGCTACTGCATGCGGTCAGGGCCAGCGCCGTGGCGAGCAGCACGGCGGGCAGCGTTATCTTCAGCCGATTCATTCGTGTGTCCCATCGCGAAGAACGCCAAGGGCGCTCGTAGCCTGTGAGGCGGGACACTAGGAGCGTGGTACCCGATGCAAAAGGGCCAGTTCAGCGGGGTCGGCAGGTACCAATCAGCGCCGCGCTACCGTGCCACCCGGAATCCGGTGTTGCCGCTTGAGGAGTCGACGGTGGTCCGGCTCCGCGCTGCCACGCGGTATCGGTTGCAGTAGGAGTCGTGACACAGGTACGAACCACCCCTGATGACGCTCTCACCTGGTGAGATGTGGCCGAGGCGGTCCCGCCAGGGTTCGGCCGTGAGTTCCCAGACGTTGCCCGCAACGTCGTACAGGCCGTAGCCGTTCGGCGGAAACGCGGTCACCGGAGAGGTGCCTGCGAACCCGTCGTCCGCGGTGTCGACAGCCGGGAAGACGCCCTGCCAGATGTTGCACAGGTGCCGCCCGCCCGGGGTCAGTTCGTCGCCCCAGGCGTAGCGGGCCTGGGACAGCCCGCCGCGCGCCGCGTACTCCCACTCGGCCTCGGCGGCCAGCCGGGTACCGGACCACCGGCAGTACGCCTCGGCGTCGCGGTGGGAGACGTGGACGACCGGGTGCCGCTCGCGTCCCCGTACGTCCGACCCGGGGCCGTCCGGAGCGGCCCAGTGCGCCCCCTCGACGGCCAGCCACCACGGCGCCTGCGGCACTGACGCGTCCAGCACGTACTGGCCCGCGGACGGTGCCAGCAGCAGGTGGAAGACGAACGACCAGCCGTACCGTTCCGCGTCCGTCCGGTAGCCGGTGGCGTCGACGAAGCGGGCGAACTGCCGGTTCGTCACCGGTGTGGCGGCGATCTCGAACGGGCCCACGGTCACCGGGCGGACCGGACCCTCCAGGTCGTCCGGGAAGCCCTCGGGGTCGTCGGTGCCCATGAGGAAGGTGCCGCCGGGCAGCGCGATCAGGTCGTCCGTACCCCCGTGTGCGGATGAGACGGCGCTCGCGCCCGCAGCGGCGGCGACGACGCCGGCGGGCGGTCGCTTCGGCGCGCAACACGGCGGCGGCGGGGGAGTGTCCCCGCCGCCGTCCGGAACCGGTTCGGTGCTCACATCCGCGTCACGCCGGCAGGGCGTCCGCCTGGTACGCGCCCTCGCCGATGACGGCGGCGACCGCGTCACCGAAGTCCTCGGTCGACATGCCCATCTCCGGCCCGCGCATGGCGCCCAGGCGCGGCAGCACCGCCTTCACGCCGTCCTCCAGGCAGCGGGCCGCCTCGGGGTGGCCCAGGTGCTCCAGCATCAGCGCGGCGCTGAGGATCGAGCCCGCGGGGTTGGCCCAGCCGCGGCCGGCGATGTCCGGCGCGGAGCCGTGCACCGGCTCGAACATGCTCGGCGCCGACCCGGTCGGGTTGAGGTTGCCGCTCGCGGCGAGGCCGAGACCGCCCTGCACGGCCGCGCCCAGGTCGGTGATGATGTCGCCGAACAGGTTGTCGGTGACCACCACGTCGAACCGCTCCGGCTGCGTCACCAGGTAGAGGCACATCGCGTCGACGTGCACGTAGTCCACCTCGATGTCCGGGTACTCCGCCGCGACCTCCTCGAAGGTCCGCTGCCACAGGTCACCGGCGTAGGTGAGGATGTTCGCCTTGTGCACCAGCGTGACGTGCTTGCGGCGGCCCAGGGCCAGCCGGAAGCCGTGCCGGATGAGGCGCTCGACGCCCTTGCGGGTGTTCACCGACTCCTGGGTGGCGATCTCGTCCGGCCCGCCCCGGTGGATGAAGCCGCCGGCGCCGACGTACGCGCCCTCGGTGTTCTCCCGCAGGATCACCAGGTCGCACTGCTCCGGGCGGAGGCCACCGATGGGCGTGGGCACACCTGGCAGCAGCTTGACCGGCCGCAGGTTCACGTACTGGTCGAACGCGGTCCGCAGGTGGATGACCAGGCCGCGTTCCAGCACGCCGGGCGGCACCGACGGGTCACCGACGGCGCCGAAGAGAATGGCGTCCGCCTTGGCCAGTTCCTGCTCCACGTCCGGCGGCACGACCTGGCCGGTTATCCGCCAGTAGTCCGCGCCGAGTTCGTAGTCTTCCCAGACCAGGTCGATCCCGAACCGTCGGGCGGCGGCGTCGCACGCCTTGACCGCCTGCGCGGTGACCTCCGGTCCGATGCCGTCGCCGGGCACCAGCGCGATTCGCTGGGCGCTCATGAGTCCACCCCTGTCCGCGTGCAGGAGACCGTCACCTGCCATCGCCCGGCCAAGCGTGGCGGGAACGGGCCCTCCGCAACAGGTCCAGGTCTCCGGCTAGGCTGGTACCAGCGGGACGCACAGGGCGTGTGCAGGGCGTACGACGACGGGACGAGGCGAGACCCCCGCGGGAGTGGGAGGTCGAGGTGACGGATTTCCTGCTGCCGGTCAACCCGCAGAGCACGGTTCCGCTCTACGAGCAGATCATCACCGGGCTCGAGGACGCCATCCTCGCCGGGCAGTACGACGACGGCCCGCTGCCCAGCACGCGCCGCCTGGCCGAGGCACTCGGCGTCTCCCGGAACACGGTCCTGACCGCGTACGACCGGCTCATGGAGCAGGGCCTGATCGTGACCGTCCCGCGACGCGGTCTCTACGTCTCCTCCGACGCGGTGGTGCGGATGCGGGCCGCGCGGCGGACCGCCCGCTCCCCGATGCAGCCGATCGACTGGGCGGCGCGGCTGCCGGAACCGCCGCCCACTCCGGTGCACCGGGATCCGGCCTGGGCCCGGGCGCCGTTCCCGTTCGTGGTCGGCCAGCCCGACCCGTCCATGTTCCCGATCGGCGCGTGGGAGCGGGCGCAGCGCGAGGCGTTGCGGCAGGACGGGCTGTCCCGGGTCATCGGGGACGCCGGCCAGGCCGACGACCCGGAGCTGGTGCGTCAGCTCTGCGAGCACGTGCTGCCCGCGCGCGGCATCTCCGCCCACCCGGACCAGGTGATGATCACGCTGGGTTCGACGCACGCGCTGCACCTGCTGGCGAGCGTCCTCGTCCGGCCGGGCAGCGTGGTGCTCGTCGAGGACCCCGGCTACCCGGACGCGCGGACGATCATGCAGATGGCCGGCGCCGACGTGGTGCCCGGCCGGGTCGACGAGGACGGCCTGGTCGTCGAGGACCTGCCGGCCGACCTGCACGGCGCCCAGCTCGTGTACGTCACGCCGAGCCACCAGTACCCGACCGGGGCGACCATGTCGGCGTCCCGCCGTGAGGAGCTGCTGCGCCGGGCCGGCGCGGCGGACGCGGTCGTGGTCGAGGACGACTACGACCCGGAGATGACGTTCCGGGGGATGCCCGCGGTGGCGGTGCGGGCGCTCGACGACGAGGACCGCGTCGTCTACCTCGGCAGCTTCAGCAAGCTGCTGGCGCCGGGCCTGCGGCTCGGTTACGTGGTGGCGTCCCCCGCGCTCGTGGACGCCATGCGGGCCCGCTCCCGCTACGTGCTGCGCCACCCGCCCGGCCCGATGCAACGCGCCCTCGCGCAGATGATCGCCAGCCGGGACCTGGCCCGCCACGTGCGCCGCGTCCGCGCCCACTACCTGGGGCTGTACGAGGAGATGGTGCGGGCGGTCGAGCGGCACGTGCGCTGGGGACCGCAGCCGGTGCCGCGCGGCGGGCTGGCCCGGTGGATCACCGGCCCGCCGGGGCTGGACGCCGGGGAACTGGCCCGCGAGCTGCGCCGGCAGGGCGTGCTGCTCGACCCCGGCGCGCCGTACTGGGCGACCCGGCCGGCACCGCGGCACCACCTGCGCCTGGGGTACCAGGTGATGCCACTGGACCGCATCGACGAGGGGGTGCGGCGGGTCGTCGAGGCGGTAGAAGACCAGGTCCGGCCGCGACTGGTACCCCCACCGACCCGGAAACTGGACGTTCCCCTCCGGGGGCGGAGTTCGTAACCTCCGACGCCATGACGTCGGACACCCACGCCTCCCTCCGCGCCGGCCATCTCGTGGACGAGCAAGCCGTCGTGTCGCTGACCCAGGACCTGGTCCGCATCCCCTCGACCTGGGACGCGGGGCGCGGGCGGAGCGAGCAGCCCGCGGCGGAACTCGTCGCGCAGGTCATGCGGGGCTTCGGCTGGCGGCCGGAGGTCACCGAGGTCGTCCCCGGGCGTCCCAACGTCGTCGCCGTGGTGGACGGCGGCCTGCCCGGCCCCACGCTGATGTTCGAGGGGCACACCGACGTCGTCACCGAGGGCGCTCCCGAGGAGTGGACGGTCGACCCGTTCGGCGGCGACATCGTCGACGGGCGGCTGTACGGTCGCGGCTCCGCCGACATGAAGGCCGGTGTCGCCGCGATGATCCACGCGACCCGGGCCGTCGAGCTGGCCGGGCCGTTCCCGGGCCGGATCGTGGTGGCGGCCCTGGTGGACGAGGAGGGCCAGATGCTCGGGGCTAAGCACTTCACCACCACGGCGCTGGCCCGCGAGGTGGACGCCGCGATCATCTGTGAGCCGGAGGCGGAGGAGATCTGCGCGGTCGCCAAGGGCGCCGTCCGGCTGCTGGTCACCTGCACCGGCAAGATGGCGCACGGCGCGATGCCGCAGCACGGCCGCAACCCCGTCCCCGCGGTGGCCGAGCTGGTCGCCGCGCTCGGCCGGTACCAGAAGGAGCTGCAGGCCGACCCGGGTGAGCACGTGCACCTCGGCCCGACGTACCTGACCCCCACGGTCCTGGACGCCGGCTCCGCCGACCAGCTCAACGTCATCCCCGGCCGCGCCGTGCTCGGCGTGGACTGCCGGACCGTACCCGGTGTCGACCACGCCGCGCTCGCCGCGCGGGTCCGCGCCGACGCCGGCGCCATCGGCGCCCGGCACGGCGTCACCTTCGCCGTCGAGGTCGTCGACGACCGGCCGTGCGCGGTCACCCCGGAGGACCATCCGATCTCGCTCGCCGTGGCCGGGGCGCACCGCGCCGTCACCGGCGCCGAGCCCGTCTTCGGTGGCGTGCCCGGCGCGACCGACGGCACGATCCTGTGGCGCGACAGCGGCATCCCGAACGTGGTGTACGGCCCCGGCCCGAAGTGGATCGCCCACCAGCCCGACGAGTACGTCGAGATCGACGACATCGTCCGCAAGACGAAGGTGTACGCCGAGGCGGCGCTGGCCTTCCTCACCGGTGCCACCGGCGCCCGCACGGGTGCGGCGTCGTGACCGCGCAGGAGCTGCTGACCGCGCTGCCCGCCGGCCTGCCGATCGGCGCGGGCTGGACCAGCACCGCGCAGACCGCGCCGGTGCGCTTCCCGTACGACGGCAGCACAGTCACCCAGGCGCCATGGGGCGGCATCGCCGACGCGGAGGCGGCTGTCGAGGCCGCGCAGGGGGTCGCCGCGGAGATGGCCGGGCTGCCCGGCCACCGGCGGCGCGCGATCCTGACGGCAGTCGCCGCCGAGGTGCGCGCCCGCGCCGACTCGCTGGCCGAGCTGCTGGTCCTGGAGACCGGCAAGCCGCTCGTCGACTGCCGGGTCGAGGTCGCCCGCACGCTGGTCACGCTGGAGACGGCCGCCGAGGAGGTCGGGCACCTCACCGGCGAGACGGTGGCGCTGGACATGCAGCCGGCCGGCGAGGGCATGCTCGGTTTCTGGGTACGCCGCCCGGTCGGCGTCGTCGTCGGCATCACCGGGTTCAACTACCCGCTGCTGCTGGCCGCCCACAAGGTCGCGCCGTCGGTGGCGGCGGGCTGCCCGGTGATCGTCAAGCCGGCGCCCAACACGCCGCTGGCCACGCTCGTGCTCGTGGACCTGTTCCGCGCGGCGGGCTGCCCGGCGTCGGGCGTGCAGCTCGTCACCGGTGGCGTCGAGGTCGGCAAGCTCCTGACCACGCACCCCGGCGTCGCCGCCGTGTCGTTCACCGGGTCGGCGCACGTGGGCCACCAGATCGCCCGTGCCGCGGCCCCGCGCAAGGTGCTGCTGGAACTCGGGTCCAACGCGGCGCTCGTCGTCGGCCGCGACGCCGACCTCGACCGGGCCGCAGAGGCGGTCGTACGCGGCGGGTTCTACGCCTCCGGCCAGGCGTGCATCAGCGTGCAGCGGGTGATCGTCGAAGAGCCGGTCCGCGAGGCGCTGCTGGAACGCGTCCGGCCGCTGCTGGCCTCGGTCACCACCGGCGACCCACGGTCCGCCGAAACCCGCGTGTCCGCCCTGGTGGACGAGGCGTCCACCGAGCGGGTCCACTCGTGGGTGGACCGCGCGGTCGCCGCCGGGGCGCGCTGCCTGGCCGGCGGTACGGCGCAGGGCCGGGTGCTGCAACCGACGGTGCTCGTCGACGTCCCCGAGGACGCCGAGTGCTGGGCGGAGGAGATCTTCGGTCCGGTGGTCTGCGTCCGTTCGGTGCCCGACATGGACGCGGCGGTCGAGCTGGTCAACCGGTCCCGCTACGGGCTCCAGGCCGCCGTCTTCACCCGTGACCTGGCGGTCGCCCTCGACGTCGTGCGCCGCCTCGACGTCGGTGGTGTGCTGGTCAACGAGGTGCCCGGCTTCCGCGCCGACAACATGCCGTACGGCGGCGTCAAGGACTCCGGCATCGGCCGGGAGGGACCGCGCTTCGCCATGGAGGAGCTGACCGTGACCAAGATGGTGATGATCAGGCCATGATTCGGAGTGGGAGCACACACGCATGGTGATCTACTTCGTCCGGCGGCTGGCCATCCTCGCGGTATCGCTGTTCGCCGCGTCCGTCCTCGTCTTCACGATGCTGGCGCTGCTGCCGGGCGACCAGGCGCAGGCGATGCTCGGCGTGAACGCCACCCCGGAGGCGCTGGAGGCGCTGCGCGAGCAGTTCGGGACGAACCGGCCGTTCACCGAGCGCTACCTCGACTGGGCCGGCGGCCTGATCCGCGGTGACTTCGGCATCTCGCCGCTCAGCGGGGTGTCGGTCGGCTCGGAGATCGCCGACAAGCTCGGCGTCACGGTGCCGCTCATCCTGGCCGGGATGACGCTGGCGCTGCTGATCGCCGTGCCGCTGGGCATCCTCGCCGCGGTGAAGAGCCGTACCGCGATCGGGACGGCGCTGTCGGCGCTGAGCCAGGTCGGCATCGCCGTTCCGTCGTTCTGGCTCGGCATCCTGCTCATCACCGTGTTCGCGGTGAAGTTGCAGTGGCTGCCCGCCGGCGGGTTCACCGGGTGGGACGACGTCGGCGGCGCGGTGCGGGCCCTGCTGATGCCGGCGCTGGTCCTCGGCGTGGCCCAGGGCGCGATCCTGATGCGCTACGTCCGGTCCGCGGTGGTCGAGGTCATGCAGGAGGACTTCATCCAGACCGCGCGCGCCAAGGGCCTCAGCCGCTCGCAGGCGCTGACCCGGCACGCGCTGCGCAACGCGGCCATCCCGGTCATCACGGTCCTCGGCCTGCAACTCGCGACGCTGCTGATCGGCACCGTCGTGATCGAGAACGTCTTCGGCCTGCCCGGTCTCGGCCGGATGCTGCTGCAGGACGTGGGCAACCGCGACCTGCTGAAGGTGCAGGGCACCGTGATGGTGCTGACGGCCGCGGTGCTTCTGATCAACTTCGTCGTCGACGTGGTGTACCACGCGGTCGACCCCAGGCTGAGGAGCAAGGCATGACATCGGTCGCCGACGCCCCACCGGACGCCACCGCCGACGTCGTCGCGGCCGGCCCCGTCAAGCCGCGCCGCCGCTGGAACCTCACACTGGTGATCGGCGCCGGCCTGGTGGGCCTGGTCGTCCTCACCGCACTCGTGTCGTTCCTCTGGACGCCGTACGACCCGACCCGGGTCGACCCGTCCCAGACGCTGCTCTCCCCGGGCGGGGACCACTGGCTCGGCACCGACCACTTCGGCCGGGACATCGTCAGCCAGCTCCTCGTCGGCGCGCGGACCACACTGTTCGTCGGTGTCGTCGCCGTCGCGATCGCCGCCGCTGTCGGCGTACCGCTGGGCCTGCTCGCCGCCACCGGGCACCGCTGGCTCAGCGAGCCGGTGATGCGGGCGCTGGACATCGTGTTCGCCTTCCCGGCCATCCTGCTGGCGATCATCCTGGCGGCCGGCTTCGGCGCCTCCACGCTCACCGGCATGATCGCCATCGGCGTCGCCAACGTCCCGGTGTTCGGCCGCCTCACCCGGGCCGGCGCGATGCAGGTGCTGCAGAGCGACTTCGTGCTGGCCGCGCGCAGCTACGGCCGCCGGGGCGTGGTGCTCATGGTGCGGTACGTGCTGCCGAACATCGCGGCCCTGCTGATCGTGCAGGCGTCGGTGTCGTTCGCGCACGCGGTGCTCGCCGAGGCGGCGCTGTCCTACCTCGGGTACGGCACCCCGCCACCGACCCCCACGTGGGGCCGGATGCTCCAGGAGGCCCAGAACTACTTCGTCGTGCAGCCGATGCTCGCCGTCTGGCCCGGTCTGGCCATCGCCCTGTCGGTGCTCGGCTTCAACCTCATGGGCGACGGGCTGCGCGACGCCCTCGACCCGCGGCTGAGAGGACGGTGAGCGGCGTGAGCGGGCTCGTGGTGGAGGACCTCGTCGTCGAGGTCCACGACATCCAGGCCGTCAAGGGCGTCTCGTTCGAGATCGGGCGGGGCCGGCGGATGGGGCTCATCGGCGAGTCCGGCTGCGGCAAGTCCCTGACCGCGCTCGCGCTGATGGGCCTGTTGCCCCACGGCGTGACCGCGTCCGGGCGGGTGCTGCTGAACGGCCGTGACCTGCTCGACCTGTCGGACAAGCAGATGTGCGCGGTCCGCGGCAACGACATCGCCATGGTGTTCCAGGAGCCGATGACGGCGCTGAACCCGCTGATGCGGGTGGGCAACCAGGTCGCCGAGTCGCTGCGGCTGCACAAGGGGATGAGCCGGGCGGCTGCCTCGGCCCGGGCCGTCGAACTGCTCGAACGGGTCCAGCTGCCCGAGCCCGACCGCACCGCGCGCAAGTACCCGCACCAGCTCTCCGGCGGCCAGCGTCAGCGCGTCGTCCTCGCCATCGCGCTGGCCTGCGACCCGGCCGTGCTGATCGCGGACGAGCCCACCACCGCGCTGGACGTCACGGTGCAGGCGGAGATGCTGCGGCTGATGGACACGCTGGTGCGCGAGGAGGGCGCGTCGCTGCTGCTCATCACGCACGACCTGCCGGTCGTCGCGAGCATCTGCCAGGAACTGCTCGTCATGTACGGCGGCTCGATCGTCGAGCACGGCGACGTGGCCACCGTGTTCGACTCGCCCCGGCACCCGTACACGGCGGGCCTGCGGGCGTCCACGGTGCTGGAGAGCACCGACGGGAGCGGGCGGTTGTCCACCATCCCGGGCCGCGTGCCGTCGCTCGGGTCGTTCCCCACCGGCTGCGTGTACCGCAACCGCTGCCCGCGCGCCGACGACGTCTGCGGCACGGTGCCGCTGCTGACGGCGCCGCCCGGCAGCACCCAGCGGGCGGCCTGTCACCACCCGATCGAGAGCGACCAGCCCCTAGGAAGCGGGAAGGCCAGCGCATGACCACCACGCCGTTGCTGGAAGCCGTCGACGTGGTGCGCGAGTACCGCGCCCCGCGGCGGTCGCTGCGTACGCCGGGTCAGCCGATCCGCGCGCTCGACGGCGTGAGCGTGCAGGTCCACGAGGGCGAGGCGTTCGGCATCGTGGGGGAGAGCGGCTCCGGCAAGTCCACGCTGTCGCGGATCCTCATGGCCCTCGACCAGCCGACGTCCGGCACCGCGTTCTACAACGGGCAGCGGATCAGCGGCGTACCGGAGCGGCGGCTCGGGTTCCTGCGCCGGGACGTGCAGATGGTGCTCCAGGACCCGATGTCGTCGCTGAACCCGCGCATGCGCGTCGCGGACATCATCGCGGAGCCGATGCGCGCGCTGCGCCTGCCCGGCGACCACCGGGCCCGCGTGGCCGAGCTGATGCACTCGGTGGGCCTGCCGGAGGAGGCGGTGACCCGCTACCCGCACCAGTTCTCGGGCGGCCAGCGGCAGCGCATCGCCATCGCCCGTGCCCTCGCGGCGGGGCCGAAGGTCATCGTGGGGGACGAGCCGGTCAGCGCGCTCGACGTCTCGGTGCGCGCGCAGATCCTCAACCTGCTCACCGACCTGGCCGAGCAGTTCAGGCTGACCCTGATCCTGGTCTCCCACGACCTGTCCGTCGTCCGGTACCTCTGCGACCGGATCGCGGTGATGAACCAGGGCCGGATCGTCGAGACGGGCGAGACCGTATCGATCTACTCCGATCCCCGGCACCCCTACACCCAGAGGCTGCTGTCCGCGGTGCCCACCCTGAGCGGCGACCTCCTGGACCGATTCAACAGGAGCAGCACATGAGGTTGGTTGACCGCGTCGCCGTCGTCACCGGAGGCGCCAGCGGCATCGGACTGGCCACCGTCGGCCGGCTCGTCGAGGAGGGCGCGCGCGTGGTCATCGCCGACCTCGACGGCGACCGCGCCGCCGAGGCGGCCGCCGGGTTCGGGTCCGCCGTGGTCGGCGTGGCCTGCGACGTCACCCGGGCCGCCGACTGCCGCGCCGCCGTCGAGACCGCCGTCGAGCGGTTCGGCCGGCTCGACCTCATGCACGCCAACGCCGGTACGCCGTTCACCGGCCCGCTCGACGAGGTGGACCAGGCGACGCTGGACCGCGTAATCGACGTCAACCTCAAGGGCGCGTTCTGGACCGCGCAGGCCGCCGCGCCCGCGCTGATCGAGGCCGGTGGCGGCGCGATCGTGTTCACCGCGTCGCTCCAGGCCGTCATCGCCCGCCCCCGGTACGCGCCGTACACCGCCGCCAAGCACGGCGTCATCGGCCTGATGAAGGCGCTGGCGCTGGAACTCGCGCCGCACGGCGTCCGGGTCAACGCGATCGCCCCGGCGGCGACCGAGACGCCGATGCTCTCGGCGTTCCTGGGCGGGATGGGGGACGTGCCGGACAGCGCGCGGGAGAACTTTCGGGCGTCGATCCCGCTGGGCCGCATGGCGACGCCGCGCGACTCCGCCGACGCGGTGGTGTTCCTCGCCGGCGACGAGGCGCGCATGATCACGGGCCACACGCTCGTCCTCGACGGCGGCACGACGGCCGGCTGAGGCGTACCGTGACCGGACCTCTGGCCGACCCTCCGTACGAGGGGACCATCGGGCGCACCTACGGCGAGTCGACGGAGCACTGGAGCGCGCCGCCGTCGGCCGCCGCGGGTACGCCGAACGTGGTGTACGTGCTGCTGGACGACGTCGGGTTCGCCGACTTCGGCTGCTTCGGCGCCGAGATCGACACCCCGACGATCGACCGGCTGGCCGCCTCCGGGCTGCGGTACACCAACTTCCACACCTCGCCGCTGTGCTCGCCGACCCGGGCCAGCGTGCTCACCGGCCGCAACCACCACAGCGTCGGCATGCGCATGCTGTCCAACTTCGACAGTGGCTTCCCGAGCGGGCGGGGGCGGATCACCCACGCCGCCGCCACCGTCGCGGAGATGCTCGCCGACGCCGGGTTCAACACCATGGCGGTCGGCAAGTGGCACGTCGCGCCGCTGGAGCACACCACGCCGTCCGGCCCGTACGACCAGTGGCCGCTGGGCCGCGGCTTCGAGCGGTACTACGGCTTCCTGGAGGCCGAGACCGACAACTTCTATCCGGAGCTGGTGTACGACAACCACCAGGTGGACCCGCCGGCCACCCCGGAGGAGGGCTACCACCTCACCGAGGACCTGACCGACCGGGCCATCGGGTTCGTCCGGGACCAGACGTCGTTCACCCCGGAGAAGCCGTTCTTCCTGTATCTGGCGTACGCCGCCGCGCACGCGCCGCACCAGGCCCCGCCGGAGTACCTGGCGAAGTACCGGGGCCGGTACGACGCCGGCTGGGACGTCGTCCGCGCGGACCGGCACCGGCGGCAGATCGGGTTGGGCATCATCCCGCCGGACGCGCCGCTGCCACCGCACAACCCCGGCGTCGTGCCCTGGGACGACGTGCCGCCGGACCAGCGGCGCCTGTTCGCCCGCATGCAGGAGGCGTACGCGGCGATGGTCGACCACACCGACGCCCAGCTCGGGCGCCTGGTCGACTTCCTGGAGCGGATCGGCCGACTGGACGACACGATCTTCGTGGTCATGTCGGACAACGGCGCGAGCCCCGAGGGCACGCCGCTCGGCACGCTCAACCCCACCGCGTTTCAGAACCGGGTGCCGGAGAACCTCCAGGACAGCCTGGACCGGATCGACGAGATCGGCGGCCCCCGGGCGCAGAGCAACTACCCGCTGGGCTGGGCGCAGGTCAGCAACACCCCGTTCCGCCGCTACAAGCAGCACACCCACGAGGGCGGGGTGCGGGTGCCGTTCGTGCTGAGCTGGCCGGCCGGTGACGTGCCCGGCGGGCAGGTGCGGACGCAGTTCCAGCACAGCATCGACGTCACCGCCACGGTGCTCGACCTGGTCGGGGTGCAGCCACCCGCGGTGCGCCGGGGCGTACCGCAGATGCCGCTGCACGGCCGCAGCTTCCGCGACGGGCTGCGCGACCCGGCGGCGCCACCGTCGCGGGACCGCCAGTACTTCGAGATGTTCGGCCACCGTGGCATCTACCACCAGGGCTGGAAGGCGGTGGCGTTCCACGAGCGCGGCACCTCCTGGGACGAGGACCGCTGGGAGCTGTACCGGATCGAGGACGATCCCACCGAGAGCCGCGACCTCGCCGCCGAGTACCCGGAGGTGCTGCGGCGTCTCATCGAGGAGTTCTGGATCGAGGCGGCCCGCTACGACGTGCTGCCGCTGGACGACAGGGGATTCGCCGTCCAGGCCCGCGTGCCGCGCCCCGGATCGGTGCGGGACCGGCTGGACTTCACCTACCTGGCCGGCGTGCCGACGATCTCCGGCGCGGCGGTGCCGCCGACGATGAACCGCTCGCACGCCATCACCGCGCGGTTGCACCGCACCGACGCCACCCAGGGCGGCGTGATCGTGGTGCTCGGCAACGTCAGCGGCGGGTACGTGCTGCACATCCAGGACAACCACCTGGTGTACGAGTACAACCACCTCGGCACCCGCTACGTGCTGCGGTCCGAGGGCGAGCTGCCGCTGGGCCCGGTGGAGCTGACCTTCGAGCTGACGAAGACGGCCGACTGCCAGGGCACCGGCCGCCTGTACGTGGACGGCGAGGCGGCGGGCGAGGCGCTGTTCCCGCGACTGCTGCCGTTCTTCCACGGCTTCGCCGGCATGGACGTGGGGCGCAGCATCCACTCGCCGGTGTCGCCGAGCTACCCGGCCCGGCACGAGTTCTCCGGCGAGCTGGAGTACGTGCGGTTCCGGCTCGCCGCGTCCGAGGAGGTCGGCGAACCCATCGCGCCGGCGGGCGGCGTCGCGCCCCGGCCGTCCGTCGGCGTCGGGTTCGAGGTCGTGGACTGAAGCGCGCCGCGCGTACGGCGACGGCGCGTGGACGGACCTCGTCGTCCGTCCACGCGCCGTCCGTCTACCGGACCCTCAGCGCAGGGCCAGGCCCCACAGCGGATCCTCCAGGAACCGCCCGACGTGGGCCAGCACCCGGCTGCCCAGCTCGCCGTCCACCAGCCGGTGGTCGAACGACAGCGACAACTGCACCGTCCACCGGGGGACGACCTGCTCGTCGACCACCCACGGCATCCGGCGCAGCGCGCCGAGGCAGAGGATCGCCGCCTCGCCGGGGTTGAGGATCGGGGTGCCGGCGTCGACCCCGAACACCCCGATGTTGGTGATGGTGACGGTCCCGCCGGACAGGTCGGCGGGACGGGTGCGGCCCTCCCGCGCGGTGGCCGCCAGCTCGTTGAGGGCGGCCGCGAGGTCCCGTACCGGAAGGTTCTGCGCGGCCTTGACGTTCGGCACGAGCAGGCCGCGCGGCGTCGCGGCGGCGATGCCCAGGTTGACGTCGGCGAACCGGACGATCTCCTGGTTCTCCTCGTCCCACCGGGCGTTGACGTCCGGGTACCGGCGGACGGCGTCCAGCACCCCGAGCGACGCCACGAGCAGCGGGCTGACCCTCACCCCCTGGAAGGCCGGGTCCTGCTTCAGCCGGTCCACGAACTCGACGGTGCCGGTCATGTCGACGGTGAGGAACTCCGTGACGTGCGGCGCGGTGAACGCGCTGGCGACCATGGCGGCGGCGGTCGCCTTGCGGACCCCGCGCACGGGCAGGCGCTCGTCCCGCCGGTGATCGGTCACGGGCGCCCGGCCGGTGGTGTGGTCGAGGAGGTCCTGGCGGGTGATCCGGCCGCCGGGGCCGCTGCCGCGTACCTCGGTCAGCTCCACCCCGAGGTCCTTCGCGAGCCTGCGCAGCGGCGGCTTGGTGAGCACCGGCGGCCGGGACGTGTGCGGCCGGCGGACGGGCTCGGCCGGGCGGACGGACGGCGTGCCGCGACGCGGCCGGCGCGTCCGCGCCTGGGCGGACACGCCGTAGCCCACGAGCACAGCGGTGCGCTCCACGGCCGGCTCGCCGGCGGTCGGCTCGTCCTCGGTCGGCGGCGGGGTCGCGGGCTCGTCGGCGGGCGGGGCCGCAGGGCCGTCGCCCGCCGTCCGGATCGCGATGATCGGCGAGCCCACGTCGACCGTCTGCCCCTCCTCGGCGAGGAGGCGGTCCACCACACCGGCGTACGGGCTGGGCAGCTCGACCACGGCCTTGGCGGTCTCGATGTCCACCAGGACGTCGTTGAGGCGGACCGGATCGCCCGGGGCGACCCGCCAGGTGACGATCTCGGCCTCGGTGAGGCCCTCGCCGACGTCGGGCAGGCGGAACTGCTGAACGCTCACTGGTACCTCTCCCTTCACGCGGCCAGGACGCGGTCGACGGCGTCGAGGATTCGGTCCAGGTCGGGCAGGTACTCCTCCTCGACCTTGGCCGGCGGGTACGGCAGGTTGAAGCCGCCGACCCGCTCGACCGGCGCCTCCAGCGAGTAGAAGCACCGGCTCGTCACCTGCGCGACGACCTCGGCGCCGAACCCGGCGAACGTGGGCGCCTCGTGGACCACCACCGCCCGGCCGGTGCGGCGGACGGACTCCTCGACTGTGGCCACGTCCAGCGGGGAGATGGACCGCAGGTCGATCACCTCGATGTCGCGGCCCTCCTGTGCCGCGGCCTCGGCGGCGGCGACGCAGGTGGCGACGGTGCCGCCGTACGTCAGGAGCGTCAGGTCGGTGCCCGGCCGCACGGTCCGGGCGCGGTCCAGCGGCAGCGGCGGTCCGGCGGGTGTCACCTCGCCCTTGACCCAGTAGCGGCGCTTCGGCTCGTAGAAGATGACCGGGTCGTCACCGGCGACGGCCTGGCGGATCATCCAGTGCGCGTCGTCCGGGCTGGCGCAGTAGACGACCCGCAGCCCGGCGGTGTGCGCGAGGTACGCCTCGTTCGACTCGCTGTGGTGCTCCACCGCGCCGATGCCGCCACCGACCGGGATGCGCACCACCACGGGCAGGGCGGTACGACCGCCGGTGCGGGCCCGCATCTTGGCGAGCTGGGAGACGATCTGGTTGAACGCGGGGTAGACGAAGCCGTCGAACTGGATCTCGCAGACCGGGCGGTAGCCGCGCAGCGCCAGCCCGATGGCGGTGCCGATGATCCCGGACTCGGCGAGGGTGGTGTCCACCACCCGGGCCTCGCCGAAGTCCTTCTGGAGACCGTCGGTGACCCGGAAGACGCCGCCGAGGCGGCCGACGTCCTCGCCCATCAGGAGGACCTTGTCGTCGTCCTCCATGGCGTGGCGCAGGCCGCTGTTCAGTGCCTGACAGAGGGTGAGCATGAACGAGTTCTCCGATCGCAGGCGGGCGTCAGTCGAGGAAGGAGGCGCGGTAGGCGACGAACGCGTCGCGCTCCTCCCGCAGGAGCGGGGGCACGTCGGCCAGCACCGTGGCGAAGGCGTCCGCGAGGTCCGGCGCCTCCAGCGCCAGGCACTCCCGGCGGGTACGGTCGGCCAGCTCGTCCGCCTCGGCCTGGACCTCGCCGAGGAACGCCTCGTCGCTCCAGCCCTCGGCGCGCATGAGCGCCTCGACCCGGGCCAGCGGATCCCGCGCCCGCCACGCCGCCAGCTCGTCGTCCGTGCGGTACCGGGTCGGGTCGTCCGACGTGCTGTGCCCACCCATCCGGTACGTGGTGGCCTCGACGATCGCGGGACCGTTGCCGGACCGGGCGTGCGCGGTCACCGCGGACGTCACCGCGTACACCGCCAGCACGTCGTTGCCGTCGACCCACTCGCTGCGCAGGCCGAACCCGGCGCCGCGCCGGTGGATCGGCGTACGCGTCTGCGACGCCGTCGGCGTCGAGATGGCCCACTGGTTGTTCTGGCAGAAGAACACCATCGGGGCGGCGTTGACGGCGGCGATGTTCATGGCCTCGCTCGCGTCGCCCTCGCTGGCGGCGCCGTCACCGAAGTACGTCACGACGACCGTGTCGCTGCCGTCGCGCTGCACCCCGAGGGCGTACCCGGTGGCGTGCAGCAGTTGGGCGGCCAGGACCAGCGTGTAGATGTGGAACGCGTACGGCTCCGGATCCCAGCCGCTGTGCGCGACGCCGCGCCACTGGCGCAGCAGGTCGGCCGGGCCGATGCCGCGCCACAGCGCCGCGGCGTGCTCCCGGTAGCTCGGGAAGACGTAGTCGTCGGCGCGTACCGCCGCGACGGAACCGACCTGGGCGGCCTCCTGGCCGCGGCACTGCAGCCACAGGCCCAGCTCGCCCTGCCGCTGCAACGCGAACGCCTCGTCGTCGAGGCGGCGCGCGAGCCGCATCCCCCGGTACAGGTCGCGGGTGAGGCGGCCGAGGGCGTCGCGGTCGGCGTCGACCTCGGGGTGCAGGCGCCCGTCCGGGGTGACGAGCTGGGTCCAGCCCTCGGACGTACGCGGAAGTCCGGTGGTGCCGGTGAAGGGGTTGGTGACCGGTGGGTCGGCGAGATCTACGGTAGTCATTCGTCACCTTCTGGGTGCGTCGGTCTCCGCGTCACCGGGGTCGCCGGCCGTCTCGCGGATCTCGGATACGGGACCGCCCGCCGGGGTGGACCCGGCGGGCGGTGGTGGGCATTGCTCAGACCGTGTGGCGGTCGGCGAGTGTCAGCGCCTCGTCGAGGATCGCCAGCCCCGCCTTGGCCTCCGTCTCCGACACGGTGCACGGCGGCACCACGTGGATCCGGTTGAAGTTCGCGAACGCGACCAGGCCGCCGCGCTTGCACGCGGCCAGCACCTCGTTCATCTCCGGCGACGACGCCCCGTACGGCGCCAGCGGTTCCTTCGTCGCGCGGTCGCGCACCAGTTCCAGCGCCCAGAACACGCCGAGCCCGCGTACGTCACCGACGCTCGGGTGCCGTTCGGCCAGCTCGCGCAGCCCCGGTCCCAGCACGTCGGCGCCGATCGTGGCGGCGTTCTCGACGATCCGCTCGTCCCGCATCACGTTGATGGTCGCGACGGCGGCGGCGGTGGCCAGCGGGTGACCGGAGTAGGTCAGGCCGCCGGGGTAGGCACGGGTGGCGAACGTCTCGGCGACGTGGTCGGCGATCACCACACCGCCGAGCGGGACGTAACCGGAGTTCACGCCCTTGGCGAAGGTGATCAGGTCGGGCACCACGCCGTAGTGGTCCAGCGCGAACCAGGCGCCGGTACGCCCGAAGCCCGCCATCACCTCGTCGGCGACGTAGAGGATGCCGTGCCTGTCGCACAGCTCCCGTACGCCCGCGAGGAAGCCCGGCGGCGGCGGCATGATGCCGGCGGTGCCCGGCACCGTCTCCAGCACGATCGCGGCGATGGTGGACGGGCCCTCCATCTCCACCACGCGTTCGAGGTGGCGCAGCGCGAGCGCGCACTCCTCCTCCTCGGTGGTGGCGCCGAACTCCGACCGGTACAGGAACGGGCCGAAGAAGTGCACCACCCCGGCGGTGCCGTTGTCGCTGGGCCAGCGGCGCGGGTCGCCGGTGAGGTTCACCGCGGTCTGGGTGCCGCCGTGGTAGCTGCGGTACTGCGACAGCACCTTCGGCCGCCCGGTGTGCAGCCGGGCCATCCGGACGGCGTGCTCGATCGCGTCCGCGCCGCCGTTGGTGAAGAAGACCTTGGAAAGGCCGGCCGGGGTCAGCTCGGTGATCAGCCGGGCCGCCTCGCCGCGGACGTCGTTGGCGTACGACGGCGCGATGGTGCACAGCTTGGCGGCCTGCTCCTGGATCGCCGCGACCACCACCGGGTGCTGGTGGCCGATGTTGGTGTTGACGAGCTGCGACGAGAAGTCCAGGTAGCGGTTCCCGTCGCCGTCCCAGAAGTACGAGCCCTCGGCGCGCTCGACCACCATCGGGTCGAGCAGCGACTGGGCGGACCAGGAGTGGAAGACGTGGGCGCGGTCGAGTTCGTAGGTGCGCTGTGCGCTGCTGCTCATCGGCGTTCTCTCTCCGCTGCTCAGACGTTCTCGGGGAAGCCGAGGTTGATCCCGCCGTGGCTGGGGTCGAGCCACCGGGAGGTGACGACCTTGCCGCGGGTGAAGAAGTGCACGCCCTCGGCCCCGTGTGCGTGCGAGTCGCCGAAGAGGCTGTCCTTCCAGCCGCCGAAGGAGTAGTAGGCCATCGGCACCGGGATCGGCACGTTGACGCCGACCATGCCGACCTCGACCTCGTTCTGGTAGCGGCGCGCGGCGCCGCCGTCGTTTGTGAAGATGGCCGTCCCGTTGCCGTACCGGTTGGCGTTGACCAGCGCGAGCGCCTCGTCGTAGCTGCCCACGCGCACGACCGACAGCACCGGCCCGAAGATCTCGTCGGTGTAGACGCTCATCTCCGGCGACACCCGGTCCAGCAGGCTCGGCCCGAGCCAGAACCCGGACTCGTCGCCGTCGACCCGCACCTCGCGGCCGTCCACCACCAGCTCGGCGCCGGCCTCGACGCCCGCGTCGAGGTACGACGCGACGCGGTCGCGGTGCTCCTTGGTGACCAGCGGACCCATGTCGCAGGAGCGCCGCCCGTCGCCGACCTTCAGCGTGGCGATGCGCTCGCGGATCCGGGTCACCAGATCGTCGGCGACGGGCTCGACGACCACCAGGGCCGAGATCGCCATGCACCGCTCGCCGGCCGAGCCGAACCCGGCGTTCACCGCCGCGTCGGCGGCCAGGTCCAGGTCGGCGTCCGGCAGCACCACCATGTGGTTCTTCGCGCCGCCGAGGGCCTGGACGCGCTTGCCGTTGCGGGTGCCGGTCTCGTACACGTACCGGGCGATCGGCGTGGAGCCGACGAACGACACCGCCTTGACCTCGGGGTGCTCCAGCAGCCGGTCCACGGCGACCTTGTCGCCGTGCACGACGTTGAACACACCGGCGGGCAGCCCGGCCTGCTCCCACAGCCGGGCCACGAGCAGCGACGCGGACGGGTCCTTCTCGCTGGGCTTGAGCACGACGGTGTTGCCGGCCGCGACGGCGATGGGCACGAACCACATCGGGACCATCACCGGGAAGTTGAACGGCGAGATGACGGCGCAGACGCCGACCGGCTGGCGGATCGAGTAGACGTCCACGTTCGTGGACACGCCCTCGGAGTAGCCGCCCTTGAGCAGGTGCGGGATCCCGCAGGCGAACTCGACGACCTCCAGGCCGCGGGTGACCTCGCCGAGGGCGTCGGAGACGACCTTGCCGTGCTCGGCCGTGATCAGCTCGGCCAGCTCCTGCTTGTGCTGGTTGACCAGCTCGCGGAACGCGAACAGCACCTGGGTGCGCTTGGTCAGCGACGAGGTCCGCCAGGAGACGAACGCGGCGGCGGCGGACGCGACGGCCTGGTCCACCTCGTCGACGGAGGCCAGCGGCACCTCCGTCCGGACCGTGCCCAGCGCCGGATCGTAGACTGGGGCCGCACGCTCGGTGACGCCGGCGAACGGCTTGCCGTCGATCCAGTGGGTCACCCGCTCCAGCGGGACGGGAGCGGGCACGGTGCCGGGTGCTGTCTGGGTCATGCCCGGGATCATCTGCGCTTCCCCAGGTCCGGGCAATGGGCACTGTGTCGTTCCCGTCCGCGGGAAGCGCACATACTGTGCGCCGGAGGGAAGGGGGAGGCGCTCCGATGCCCATGACGGTCCGCGACGTGCTCGAACTGCCGGCGTTGCAGCAGGCCGGGCCGCGCGTCCTGGCGGGCCGGGACCGGCTGGACGCGCCGGTGCGCTGGGTGCACGTCGCCGAGATCCCCGAGATCGCCGACCTGCTCCGCGGCGGCGAGCTGGTCCTGACCACCGGCATCGGCCTGCCCCCCGACGACGACGGGCTGCGCCGGTGGATCGACGGCCTCGCGGCCGTCGGGGTGGCGGGTGTGGTGGTCGAGCTGGGCCGCCGGTTCGGCGGCACCCTGCCGGCCGGGCTGGTCGAGCACGCCCGCAGCCGGAACCTGCCCCTCATCGCGCTCCGGCGCGAGATGCGGTTCGTCGCCGTCACCGAGGTCGTCCACTCGGTGATCGTCGAGGAGCAGACGGCCGAACTGCTCGCGAAGGACGAGATCCACCGCGTCTTCACCGAGCTGTCGGTGGAGGGCGCCGAGCCCCGGCAGGTGCTCCGCGAGGTCACCCGCCTGTCCCGGCGTCCCGCCGTGCTGGAGAACCTCGCGCACCAGGTGCTGGCGTACGAGACCGGCCCGCTGACCGCCGAGGAGCTGCTCGACCGCTGGGAGACCCGCTCCCGCGCGGTCGAGGTCCCGTCCGGCACCGGCTACGAGCCGCGCTCGGGCTGGCTGGTGACAGGTGTCGAGGCGCGGGGCAACCGGTGGGGACGGCTCGTGCTGCTGTGCGACCAGGAGCCACCGGCCCGGACCCGGGTGCTGCTGGAGCGCGCCGCGTCCACCATCGCGCTGAACCAGCTCGTCGCCCGGGACTCGTCGTCGGTCGAGCGGCAGGCGCGCAGCAGCCTGCTGCTGAGCCTCGTCAACCACTCGGCCCCCACCCGGGACGTGGCGCTGCGGGCGCGCGGGCTCGGTGTCGTACTGGAACAGCGACTGCTGCTCGGCGTCGTGGTCCGGCGGCGCCGCCCGGTCCCGGCCACCGGCGAGGCGAACGGGCGGCGGCGGGAACTGCTCGACGCGGTGGAGACGGCGGTACGCGAGTGCGGGCTCGCCGCGCTCGTCGGCGACGTGGACGAGGCGGCCGGCGGTACCGGCGTCACCCTCCTCGTCGCGCTCGACGGGACCGGCTCCGACGAGGCAGCGCTGGGGAGCCTGTCCGCCGCGCTCACCCGGGCGGGCCACCGGGCCGGATCGGACGTCGTGGTCGCCGCCGGATCGGTGGTCCGGACGCTCGACCTGGCCCGGCGCTCACTGGTCGAGGCGGCGCAGGTGGCCGACGCGACAGTGCACACCGCCGAGCCGCGCCCGTTCTACCGGCTGCACGACGTCCGCCTCCGGGGCCTGCTGTACCTGCTGCGCGACGACGTGCGCCTGCAGACGTTCGTCGAGCGCGAGCTGGGCCCGCTGCTCTCCTACGACCAGCGCCACGGCACGAACCATGTCGGCCTGCTGGAGACGTACCTCGTGGAGGGGCGCAACAAGCGGCGCGCGGCGGACGCGATGTCCCTGTCGCGGTCAGCGCTGTACCAGCGGTTGGAACTGATCGAGCGGGTGCTCGGCGTCGACCTGGACTCGAGCGAGCGGCGCCTGTCGCTGCACGTGGCGCTCACCGCCCGGGACGTCATGCGCGCCGGCGGCCCGGAGGTCACCGGCTGACCGGTCACCGATGGGTGCCGCGGCCCGACCGGAGGCGCCGGACGCCGTCGCGGCCCGGCGCGCTGTGCACGCTGACGCTGACGACCGGTACGGCGTTCGCGACGCTCTTGCGGACCGTCTCCATCGGCGCCGTGGCGGGGGAGCACTCCACGATCATCACCGCGGACCGGTCCGGGCACTGCACGTACTGGACGTGTGACACGGCGACCCGACGGGAGTGCAGCACGGACAGCACCTTGAGCAGGCCGGTCGTGGAGTGACCCACGCCGAGGTGGACCACCATCGTGCACGGCGTGCCGTGCTCACCGGCGGGCTCGTCGTGCGGGCGGCGGCCGGGGTCGGCCCGGGGAGGATCGACGGTTGCGGGGGTGGATGCGGACACGCTCACGGGGGCCTCACAGGGACGAGCCGACAGGTTGGCTTGGCCGGCGACGCACGCGGAGGCGTACGCCGCCTAGGTAATCAGCCGGGTCGCGATTCGATTGCCCACGGCGGGAGTGTGGCACGGGAACCGGCTCGCCGGGAGGCTGCGCCGGGCAGCCGTCCGCCACGTGAGACAGGGCCCTGAGCTGCGGATCGACGGTGATGGGTCGCCCCGGTGGGGCCGATCGCCGGGTTACCGGCCGGTACGCGAGCCCTTAAGGATCGTTCAGGATCTCGCTCTACACTCGGAACCGGGACGACGACTTGAGAAGGAGCTCCGCGCATGGACGCTGACGAGATCGCCGCCGGTCGGGCCCGCTGGCAGGCCCGCTACGACGCCGCCCGCAAGCGCGACGCGGACTTCACCACGCTGTCCGGACTGCCGGTCGAGCCGGTGTACGGCCCGCCGGAGGACACCGCGTACCCCGGGTTCGAGCGGATCGGCTGGCCGGGCGAGTTCCCGTACACCCGGGGTCTGTACCCGACCGGCTACCGCGGGCGGACCTGGACCATCCGGCAGTTCGCCGGCTTCGGCAACGCCCGGCAGACCAACGAGCGCTACAAGATGATCCTCGGCGCGGGCGGCGGCGGTCTCTCCGTCGCGTTCGACATGCCGACGCTGATGGGCCGCGACTCGGACGACCCGCAGTCGCTCGGCGAGGTCGGCCACTGCGGCGTCGCTGTCGACTCGGCGGCCGACATGGAGGTGCTGTTCGACGGCATCGACCTGGCCGGCGTGACCACCTCGATGACCATCTCCGGCCCGGCCGTGCCGGTCTTCTGCATGTACCTGGTCGCCGCCGAACGGCAGGGCGCCGATCTGTCCACGCTGGACGGGACGCTCCAGACGGACATCTTCAAGGAGTACATCGCGCAGAAGGAGTGGCTGTTCGACCCCGAGCCGCACCTGCGCCTCATCGGTGACCTGATGGAGTACTGCGCGCGGGAGATCCCCCGGTACAAGCCGCTGTCCGTCTCCGGCTACCACATCCGCGAGGCCGGCTCGACCGCCGCGCAGGAGCTGGCGTACACGCTGGCCGACGGCTTCGGGTACGTCGAGCTGGGCCTGTCGCGCGGGCTGGACGTGAACACCTTCGCCCCCGGCCTGAGCTTCTTCTTCGACTCCCACGTGGACTTCTTCGAGGAGATCGCGAAGTTCCGCGCCGCCCGCCGGATCTGGGCCCGCTGGCTGCGCGACGTGTACGGCGCCACCAGCGAGAAGGCGCAGTGGCTGCGGTTCCACACGCAGACCGCCGGGGTGTCGCTGACCGCGCAGCAGCCGGTCAACAACGTGGTGCGTACGGCCGTGGAGGCCCTGGCCGCGGTGCTCGGCGGCACCAACTCGCTGCACACCAACGCGCTCGACGAGACGCTCGCCCTGCCCACCGACGAGTCGGCCGAGATCGCCCTGCGTACCCAGCAGGTGCTGATGGAGGAGACCGGGGTGACCAACGTGGCCGACCCGCTCGGCGGCTCCTGGTACGTCGAGGCGCTCACCGACCGGATCGAGGCCGAGGCGGAGGAGATCTTCGCCCGGATCAAGCAGCTCGGCGGCGAGGGCCCGCACACCATCGGCCCGATGACCTCCGGCATCCTGCGCGGCATCGAGGACGGCTGGTTCACCGGGCACATCGCCGAGTCGGCCTTCGTCTACCAGCAGGCGCTGGAGAAGGGCGACAAGAAGATCGTCGGCGTCAACTGCCACACCGGGACCGTCGCCAAGGACCTGGAGATCCTGCGCATCTCGCACGAGGTGGAGCTGGAGCAGCGCCGGGTGCTGACCGAGCGCAAGTCGGCCCGCGACGACGCCGCCGTCACCGCCGCCGTCAAGCGGATGGTCGAGGTCTCCCGGACCGGCGAGAACATGATCCCCGCCATGCTCGACGCGGTCCGCGCCGAGGCCACCCTCGGCGAGATCTGCGACGCCCTCCGCGCCGAGTGGGGCGTCTACCGAGAGCCCGCCCGCTTCTGACCCCCTCGCCCCACCCTCACCCCGTCGATCTTGCACTTCGACCCCCGCGACTGCGGCATTCGTCGCATTTGTCGGGGCGGAGAGTGCAAGATCGCGGGGAGGTGGGGGTGCGGGGGCGGCGCGGGGGCTGAGCAGGGGTGAGAGTGGCGACGTGGGCGTTGCGGGTGGTCGGAGATCCCCGGGGTACGTGCGAGACTAGACAACCATGAGCGACCCACGGATCACCTCGTCGATCTTCACCCGCGGCGCGGTCGACCTCAGCGCGCTGCGCACCCCCGCACCGGCCGACACCTCCTCCGCCACACCGTCCCAGGGCACCGGCCCGACCGGGCTGCCGGGCAGCCCCGCCGGCTCCGCCGCCGTGATCGACGTGACCGAGGCGAACATCCAGTCCGAGGTGCTCGAACGCTCGCTCACCACACCGGTAGTGGTCTTCTTCGGGGCCGCCGGCTACCCGGAGAGCGACCAGTTCGCCCCGGTTCTGGAGCGGCTGGCCGCCGAGGGCGGCGGAGCGTGGCTGCTGGCCCGGGTCGACGTGCAGCAGCAGCCGCGGCTCGCGCAGATGTTCCAGCTCCAGACGTTGCCGACCACGTACGCCATCGTCGGTGGACGCCCGATCGACGCCTTCCCCGGCCCGGTGCCGGAGTCGCAGTTGCGACAGTGGCTCCAGGCGGTCCTCAAGGCCGGCGGCGTCACAGTCGCCGAGCCGGAGGACCCGCGCCTCGACGCCGCCGACGACGCGCTGATGAGCGGTGACCTCGACGCCGCCGAGGCGGCGTACCGGAAGATCCTGGCCGAGTCGCCCGCGGACGCGGCGGCGGAGGCGGGCCTGGCGCAGGTCGGGCTGGCCCGCCGGGTGGCCGGCGCGGACCCGCAGGGTGCGCTGGACGCCGCGGCCGCCGCCCCCGACGACGTGGACGCCCAGCTGCTGGCCGCCGACATCGAGGTGCTCAGCGGCCTCGCCGACCAGGCGTACAAGCGGCTCGTCGGCCTGGTCCGGCGCACCGCCGGGGACGACCGGGACCGGGTACGCCAGCACCTGCTCGGCCTGTTCACCATCGCCGGCCCGGACGACCCCGCCGTGGCCTCCGCCCGACGCGCCCTGGCCAGCGCGCTGTTCTGAGTCAACCCGCGCGGGCCGGCGCACCGCCGGCCCGCCCGACCACCGAGGACGGGAGCCCATGATGCGCCGGATCGCCGTCCTCGACGCGCCGACGAACCTCGGACTGCGCCCGCCCACTGCGAGCTCCGTCCCCGGGTGCGGCAAGGCGCCGGGCGCGCTGCGCGACCACGGCCTGCTCGCCCGGCTGCGGGCCCGCGACGCCGGTTGCCTGACCCCGCCCCGGTACGACCCGGGGGACTGGCGGCCCGGCGACGGCGTCTGCCACGCGCCGGAGATCTCCGCGTACTCGGTGGCGCTCGCCGACCGGATCGGGGCGATCATCGACCGGGGCGAGTTCCCGCTGGTGCTCGGCGGGGACTGCTCGGTGCTGCTCGGCTCGGCGCTGGCCATGCACCGTCTCGGCGAGGCGGTCGGCGGGCGGATCGGGCTGGTCTTCGTCGACGGCCACTCCGACTTCCGGCACCCCGGCAACGCCTCCTACGTCGGTGCCGCCGCCGGGGAGGACCTGGCCCTGGTCACCGGCCGGGGGCAGCCCGACCTGGCCGCGATCGAGGGCCGCCGGCCGTACTTCCGGGACATCGACGTGGTGGTGCTCGGCATCCGCGCGCAGGACGAGTACCGGCTCGACCTCCAGGCCGCCGGCATCACCACCCGGCCGGTGCCGGCGCTGCGCGCCGAGGGCGCGGCCCGGACCGCACAGTGGGCGCACGAGCAGCTCGTCGACTGCGCCGGCTACTGGGTGCACATCGACGTGGACGTGCTCGACCCGGCGGTGATGCCCGCCGTGGACGCGCCCGACCCGGGCGGCATCGCCTTCGCCGAACTGGAGATCCTGCTCGCCGGGCTGGTCGACACCCCGCACTGCCTGGGCGTCGAGCTGACCGTCTTCGACCCCGACTACGACCCGGACGGGGCGTACGCGGCCGAGATCGTGAACACCGTGGTGGCCGGGCTCGCCCCGGTCGTCGCGCCGGGTGCCGTGCCGCCCCGGCTGTTGCCGGCCGGGCCTGTCGCACCGGCGCCCCGCGCCGCCGACAACCGGCCGGAGCCCGAGCCGCTGCCCGCCCCGGCGGCCGTACCGGCGCCGGCGGTCGCGGTGGAGCCGATCGGCCCCGACCCGACCGACGGCGACGACCTCGGTGATGACCCACTCGGGCCGGGCCTGCTGCGCCACGCGCCCGCCGGAGACGAGCCGGACCCGGCCCGCTCCGGCATCGACATCGCCTGACCGGTACGCCTCAGCTCGCGGCCAGACCGCGCAGGAACTTCTCGGCGATCGGCGCCGCGACCTTCGAGCCCGCCCCGCCCTGCTCGACGAAGACGGCGAAGGCCACGTCGCCCTGCCAGCCGACGAACCAGGCGTGCGTGTGCGCGGGGTTGTTGTCGTACTCCGCGGTGCCGGTCTTGCCGTGCACCGGCTCGCCCGGCACGTCCGCCAGCGCGCTGCCGCTGCCCGCTGTGACCACCCCGCGCATCATCGACTTCAGCGCCGCCACCGACTCCGGCTTGAGTGCCTCGCCGGCCGGCGCGGGCTTGGCCGGTGCCGGGTCGAGCAGCAGCTTGGGCTGCTCGAACTTGCCCCGGGCCACGGACGCGGTGGCGCTCGCCATGGCCAGCGGGCTCACCAGTGTGGTGCCCTGGCCGATCGCGGCGGCGGCCTGCTCGGTGGCCGAGCCGTTGGCGGAGATCTTGCCGGTGAACGCGTCGGTGCCGAGATCCCACGCGGCCTCCAGGCCGAGCGTACGGCCGGCCTGCGCCAGCCCGTCGGGGCCGAGCTTCGGCGCCAGCGCGGTGAACGCGGTGTTGCACGACTTGGCGAAGTCGGTGGCGAACGGCACCGCGCCCAGCTCGAAGTTGTCCGAGTTCTTGAAGACCCGGCCCTCGACAGTCGACGTCTTCGGGCAGTTCACAGTGGTCTGCGGGGTCACCGCGCCCCGGTCGAGCAGGCCGAGCGCGCTGACCATCTTGAACGTCGAGCCGGGCGGAACCTGGGCGGTGAAGGCGAGGTTCTCGCCCGCCGCGCCCGGGCCGTTCGCGGCGGCCAGCACCGCGCCGTCGCTGATCCGCACGGCGACCAGGGCGGAGCGGCGGGTCTGCCCGCGCAACGCGGCGTCGGCGGCGTTCTGGGTGGGCGCGTCGATGGTGGTCTTCACCGGCTGCCCGGGCTTCGGGTCGGCGCGGAACAGCTCCGTGCCGGTCGGCTCCACCTTGCCGTCCGGGGTGGTCCGCTCGGTGATCACGGTGACGCCGGGGACGCCGCGCAGCCGCTCGTCGTACCGGCCCTGGAGACCGCCGTGGCCGACCAGGTCGCCGCGCGCGTACCGCTCGGGGTGGGCCTGGAGGTCGTCGGCGGTGGCCTGGTCGACCGAGCCGAGCAGCGCCCGGGCGAACTCGCGGGTCGGGGCCAGCATGAGCTGCTCGGAGACGAACCGGGTGCCGGGCAGTTCGTAGATGCGCGGCTTGATCTGCCGGTACGCCTCGTCGCGCAACGTCACCACCTCGACGCGCCCGTCCGGCTTCGCCGCCTTCATCCGCTTCGGCAGGTCGCCCAGGTCGACCGGCGGGGTGAGCGCGGGCCGGATCGCCCTGAACGCGGCGTCCAGCTTCCGGACCAGGCCGGGGACGTCGTCGACCTCGCCGGGGACGACCTGCACCCGGACCACCGGACGCGGTGCGACGATCGGCTGACCGGCCGCGTCCAGCACCCCAGCGCGCTGCGCCGGCTCCCGCCGCAGCGCGATCTTGTCACCGCTCTCCAGCTTCTCGTGCACCACCGACGGCTCCCAGATCACCTGCCACTTGTCGTCGCCGCCGCGCTTGAGGCGTACCGGATTCTCGTAGGCCCAGGTGCCGCCGCCGGGCAGCGCCCAGCTCACCTTGACCCGGGCGGTGGCCACGTCCCCCTTGGTGGTGATGTCGCCGGTGCGCGCCAGCTCCGGCGGGTCGGCCGCGAGCGCGCCGCTGAGCGCCTGGATCTGCTTGGTCACCTCGGCGGCGGGCACCCGCCCGCCGGTCGGCTCGACGAAGCCGACGGCCTGGAGGTCGCCGGAGCGCCAGCCGCCGAGGAACGCCTCGACGGCCGTCTCCGGGCCGTCGTCCCCGGAGCATCCGGTCAGCGCGCCGGCCGTGACCAGCACGGCGGCCAGCGCCGAGAGAGCGCGGTGACGGGTGTGGCGGCGGGGGCGGACGGGGTACGACACGGGCATGAAGCGGTCCCTCCGGTGCTCAACTGCCCTGCACGCTAGTACGGCCCGGCGCTCCCCACCGCCCCGCCACGGCCTCCGGCAGCGCGAGAAGCAGCGTGTGGCAGTGTGATGAACATCGCCAGCCGGGGTACTCCGCGAGCGGCCGACCACGAACCCGCAACGGGTGAAAGGACAGAGTCCCGATCCGGACGTCCGGCCAGTGGTCCGCCGCGGGAGGTACCGCGCGGTAGGGCCTAGGCTGGGCGGCAGAGTGACCCACAACGCGGTGGGTCGAGGGGAGTGGCACCGATGGACCGGCGTCCGGCGATCAAACCGGGACCCGACCTCCGGCAGGCTGACACCGGCCGGGACGACGACAGCTTCGATTCGGCGACCGACGGAGACGGTTTCAGCCGTCTCGACACAGGAGTGACCGGGATGACCGGTTCCAGCATCGACACCCTCTACGACCTGGGCCTGCCCGCGCAGGCACTGGCCGACGAGTCGGAGGACGCCGAGCTGGACGAGCCCGTTCCCAACGCGGAGCGGCTGGTCGCCCAGGCGGTCGCGCTGGCCGGCGACGACCACGACGCGGCCACACTGGTGGACCGCTTCTGGCGGTTCGCGCCGGACGAGGAGCTGATCGGCTTCACCGCCGAGGAGATGCTGGAGGCGGCCCGGGCCCACCGGGACCTGGCCCAGCAGCGGGTGCCGGGCGAGCTGAAGCTGCGCATCCACGAGCCGGACGCCGAGCAGCACCACACGGTCGTCGAGATCGTCACCGACGACATGCCGTTCCTGGTCGACTCGGTGACCGCCCTGCTGAACTCCCGCCACCTGGACGTGCACCTGCTGGTGCACCCGCTGGTCGTGGTGCGGCGCGAGCCGCTGGGCCGGCTCACCGAGGTCTCGGCGGACGTGGAACCGGACGACGCCATCGCCGGTGACCTGGTCGAGAGCTGGATGCGGATCGAGATCGACCCGGTCCGCGACCCGGCCGAGCGGGAGACGCTGCGCCGCGAGTTGCAGCGGGTGCTCACCGACGTGCGCGAGGCGGTCGAGGACTGGCCGAAGATGCGGCAGCGGGCCCTCGCGCTCGCCGACGAGCTGGCCGCCGCCCGGACGTCGGACAACCGCCCACCGGTGCCGGAGAAGGACATCACCGACTCGGTGGAGCTGCTGCGCTGGCTGGCGCACGACCACTTCACGTTCCTCGGCTACCGGGAGTACCGCCTGGTCCACACCGACGGCGCGCGCGGCGGGCAGGCCCTGGAGGCGGTGCTCGGCACCGGGCTGGGCATCCTGCGCTCCGACTCGCCGGAGGCCCGGTCGCTGAACTCGATGACGCCCGAGGCGCACGAGAAGGTGCTGGAGAAGCGCCTGCTCATCATCACCAAGGCCAACTCGCGTGCCACTGTGCACCGCTCGGCGTACCTCGACTACATCGGCTTCAAGATCTTCAACGAGGCCGGCGAGGTGGTCGGGGAGCGGCGCTTCCTCGGCCTGTTCTCCACCGCCGCGTACCGGACCAGCGTGCAGGAGCTGCCGGTGGTCCGGCGGAAGGTCGCCGAGGTGCTCGACCGCTCGGGCCTGAGCCTGCGCAGCCACTCCGGCAAGGACCTGTTGCAGATCCTGGAGACCTACCCGCGCGACGAGCTGTTCCAGATCAAGACCGACGACCTCTACCACGCGGTGATCGGCGTGCTGCGGATGGCGGGCCGCCGGCAGCTGCGGGTGTTCCTGCGCCGCGACGCGTACGGGCGGTTCATCTCCTGCCTGATCTACCTGCCGCGGGACCGGTTCACCACGCAGAACCGGCTGCGCATGCAGGACATCCTGCTGCGCGAGCTGAACGGCGTCGGCGTCGACTACACCACGCGGGTGACCGAGTCGATGCTGGCCCGGGTGCACTTCATCGTGCGTACCGACCCGAACAGCCCACCCGGTGACATCGACGCCGACCTGCTCGCCGAGGAACTGGCCGACGCGACCCGCCTCTGGGACGACGACTACCGGCTGGTGCTGGAACGCAAGCTCGGCGACGAGCAGGCCAAGCACCTGTTCGCCCGGTACGCCGACGCGTTCCCGGAGGGCTACAAGGACGGGCACACGCCGTACGAGGCGATGAAGGACCTGGCGAAGCTGGAGCTGCTGGAGGAGCCCGGCCAGCTGGAGATGCACCTGTTCCGCAAGCAGGCGCCGCCGCGTCCGTACGCCGCCCGCGCCGCCGACGCCGACGACGCGTTGGACGTGCGGTTCAAGGTCTACCGGTACGGCGAGCCGATGATGCTCTCCGCCGTGCTGCCGGTGCTGCACTCGCTCGGCGTGAAGGTGGTCGACGAGCACCCGTACGAGGTGGAGCGCGTCGACGGCCGGATCTGGCTCTACGACTTCGGTCTGGAGCTGCCCGAGCGGCACCAGGACCTGGCCGAGGTGCGTCCGCACGTGGAGAACGCCTTCGCCGCCGCCTGGCGGGGCGAGGCCGAGGTGGACGGCTTCAACGAGCTGGTGCTCCGGGCCGGGCTCACCTGGCGGCAGGTCGTCGTGCTGCGCGCGTACGCGAAGTACCTGCGGCAGGCCGGCACCGTGTTCTCCCAGGAGTACATGGAGCAGACGTTCATCGCGTACCCGCAGATCGCCGAACTGCTGGTGAAGCTGTTCGAGACCCGGTTCGCCCCGGGCGCGACCACGCTCGACGAGCGGCGGCAGCGCAGCGGCGAGCTGGTCGACGCGATCGGCGAGGCGCTGGACGAGGTGGCCAGCCTCGACCAGGACCGCATCCTGCGGTCGTACCTGACGCTGATCCAGGCCACGTTGCGCACCAGCTTCTACCAGAAGCCGGTGGGCGGGCGGCCCAAGGCGTACGTGGCGTTCAAGCTCGACCCGCAGGCCATCCCGGACCTGCCGGCGCCGCGACCCAAGTTCGAGATCTTCGTCTACTCGCCCCGGTTCGAGGGCGTGCACCTGCGGTACGGGCCGGTGGCCCGCGGCGGCCTGCGCTGGTCCGACCGGCGCGAGGACTTCCGGACCGAGGTGCTCGGCCTGGTCAAGGCGCAGATGGTGAAGAACGCGGTGATCGTGCCGGTCGGCGCCAAGGGCGGCTTCGTGCTGAAGCAGAAGCCGGGCGACCGGGACGAGGCGGTGATCTGCTACAAGGAGTTCATCTCCGCGCTGCTCGACGTCACCGACAACATCGTCAGCGGCGAGATCGTGCCGCCGGAGGACGTGGTCCGGCACGACGGCGACGACCCGTACATGGTCGTGGCCGCCGACAAGGGCACCGCGACGTTCTCCGACATCGCCAACGAGATCTCCGAGGCGCACAGCTTCTGGCTCGGCGACGCGTTCGCCTCCGGTGGCTCGGCCGGCTACGACCACAAGAAGATGGGCATCACCGCCCGGGGCGCCTGGGAGTCGGTGAAGCGGCACTTCCGGGAACTGGGGCACGACACCCAGACGCAGGACTTCACTGTGGTCGGCGTCGGCGACATGTCCGGCGACGTGTTCGGCAACGGGATGCTGCTGTCGCAGCACATCCGGCTGGTGGCCGCGTTCGACCACCGGCACATCTTCCTGGACCCGGACCCGGACTCGGCCCGGTCGTGGGAGGAACGCCAGCGGCTGTTCGACATGCCCCGCTCGTCGTGGGAGGACTACGACCGCGAGCTGATCTCCGAAGGCGGCGGCGTGTACTCGCGTACCGCGAAGTCGGTGCCGATCTCGCCGCAGGTCCGCGCGGTGCTCGGCCTCGACGAGGACGTCACTCAGCTCAGCCCGCAGGAGCTGATGAAGGCGATCCTCACCGCGCCGGTCGACCTGTTCTGGAACGGCGGCATCGGCACCTACGTCAAGGCGTCCAGCCAGACCAACGCCGAGGTGGGGGACAAGTCCAACGACGCCATCCGGGTGGACGGCAAGGGCCTGCGCTGCCGGGTGGTCGGCGAGGGCGGCAACCTGGGCTTCACCCAGCAGGGCCGGATCGAGTACGCCTCGACCGGCGGCCGCATCTACACCGACTTCATCGACAACGCGGCCGGTGTGGACTGCTCCGACCACGAGGTCAACATCAAGATCCTGCTCAACACGGCGGTGGCCGACGGTGAGCTGGATCGGCCGGAGCGCGACGAGCTGCTGGCCCAGATGACCGACGAGGTTGCCGATCTGGTGCTGCGGGACAACTACGACCAGGCGCGGGCGCTCAACAACGCCCAGGCCCAGGCCGCCTCGTTGCTCCCGGTGCACCGGCGGATGATCAACGAGCTGGAGCGGTCCGGCGCGTTGAACCGGTCGCTGGAGGCGTTGCCGTCGGACGAGGAGCTGGCGGTCCGCACCGAGAGCGGTCTGACCGCGCCGGAGTTCGCGGTGCTGCTCGCGTACGTCAAGATCGTGCTGGAGCGCGAGATCGTCGGCGAGGGCCTGGCGGACGAGGAGTGGACGACCGACGTCCTGGTCAACTACTTCCCGACGCCGCTGCGGCAGCGTTTCGCCGACCGGATGGGCCGGCACCGGCTGCGCCGGGACATCGTCACCACGGTCCTGGTCAACGAGGCGATCAACCGGGGCGGCATCTCGTTCGTCTTCCGGGTGGTCGAGGAGACGGCGGCGTCCGCGGCGGACGTGCTCCGGGCGTACGTGGTGGTCCGCGAGGTGTTCGGCCTGCGCGACCTGTGGGACGCGGTCGAGGCGCTGGACAACAAGGTCTCGCCCGAGTTGCAGACGGCGGTCTACCTGGACACCCGGCGGCTGCTCGACCGCGCGGTGCGCTGGCTGGTCACCAACCGGCGCTCGCCGATCGACGTGCCGGCGGAGATCGCCCGGCTGCGCGACGGCGTGGCCCGGCTCCTGCCGGACCTGGAGCACCGGTTCTGGGGCACCGAGCGGGAGGCCATCGCGGCGCACATCGAGTCGCTGGTCGGCCGTGGGCTGCCGCGTGACCTGGCCGAGCAGGCGACCCGCCTGATGTACAGCTTCGGCCTGCTCGACATCGTCGAGACGGCGCAGGCGACCGGCCGGGACGTGAGCGAGGTGGCCTCGGTCTACTTCGTGCTGTCCGACCGGTTCCGGGTGGACGCGCTGCTGTCGAAGATCTCCCTGCTGCCACGTGAGGACCGGTGGCAGACGCTGGCCCGGATGGCGCTGCGCTACGACCTGTACGCCGCGCTCGCCGCGCTCACCGCGGAGGTGCTCGGGTCCACGCCCGAGGGCGTGCCGCCGGTGGAGCGGGTGCAGGAGTGGGAACAGGCGAACGCCACCTCGATCCACCGGGCGCACCGGGCGATGGGGGAGTTCGACGAGTCCCGCGCCGACCTGTCCGCGCTGTCGGTGCTGCTGCGCCAGATCCGTACCCTGGTCCGGACCTCGGCGGCGGCCTGACCGCTCTGACGCGCGTGGCCCGGTGGTCGGTTCCCCGACCACCGGGCCACTGCCGTTCCCGGCCTCAGCCCGTCATCGCCGCGTAGACGACGATGTTGTTCAGGTAGCTGCCGGCCGTCTTGTCGAACACCCCGCCGCAGGTCACGACGCGCAGGGCGGGGACGTCCGACGGACCGTAGACCTGCGCGGCGGGAAAGGCGGTCTTCGGGTACGACGCGACCTCCCGCACCCTGAACGTGGCGGCCGAGCCGTCCTGCCGGGCGACCACGATCGTGTCGCCGGGCACCAGCGCGCCGAGGTTGAAGAACACCGCCGGGCCGAGCTGGGCCGAGTCGACGTGACCCACGATCACCGCGTTGCCGGCCTCGCCCGGGCTGGCGCCGGGGGAGTACCAGCCGGCCTTCATGGCCTGATCCAGCGGGGGCACCTGGACCGTGCCGTCGGGATTCGTGCCGAGCGACATGACCGGGGCCTGCACCCCGATGCGGGGGATCGAGATGGTGGCCGGCGCCGACCGGGGCAGCGGGGCCGGGGCGGCGCCCGTCGCGTTCGGGGTGCCCGGGACTGCTGCGGCGCCGGGGGTGGCGCCGGGTGCCCCGGTCGGTGGGCCCGGCGTCGCCGGGCCGCCGGCGGCGTCCGCTTCCGGCTGACCGGTGTTGCGCAGGGTGGACCGGCCGGTGGTGCCCGGTGCCGGTTGGTCCTCGGCGCCCGGTCCGGGTTGGCCCTCGGCGTCCGGGTCGGCGTACGTGCCGCCCGGGTCGGTCTGCGGGCCGGTGGTGACCGGGCCCGCCTGCGAGATCGGCTGCGGCGGGGCCGGTGGCGGGACGGTCCGGACGGACGCGCCGATCAGACCGGCCCCGGCCATGGCGAGCAGGACGACGACGGCCGTGCCGGCGGCACGCCACGGACTTCCGTGACGGCCGCCGGCCCGGGTCGTCGTCCGGTCAGACCAGGCCACCGGCCCGCCGCCGGCGCAGCAGCACCAGGCCGCCCAGCGCCGCGGCGCCGATCATGCCCGCGCCGCCGGTGGCGAGGGTACGGTCCACGCCGGTGGTCGTCATGCCACCGTCGCCGCCGTCGACCCCACCACGCGGCAGGACCACCAGTTCGCCCTCACCGCAGGTGCCCCGCAGCTCGTAGCGGCCCGGCCGGGCGTCGTGCGAGACGGTGGCCTCGCCGTAGTAGACGAAGTCCTTCCCGTGCTCCCAGCCGTCCTTGCCGTAGTCGCGCTCGGCGTCCTTGCCGTAGTCACCCTTGTCGTCCTGCCAGGCGCCTCCGCTCGCCTGCCAGTCGTCCTTGCCGCCCTGCCAGTCGTCCTTGCCGCCCTGCCAGTCGTCCTTGCCGTCCTGCCAGGAGCCGTGCTCGTCCTTGCCGTCCTTGCCCTTGTCGTCCGGCCGGCCGCCACGGTCGTCCTTGCCGTGCTCGTCCTTGGCGTCCTTGCCGTACCGGTCCTTGCCGTCGGGGCCGTGCGCGTCCTTGGTCCAGTCCGGCGCGCCCCGCTGCTCCTTCTCCCAGCCCGGCTCGGCGTCCTGGCCGTACTCGTCGTGCCCCTGCCAGTCGCCCGGGTCGACAGCAGCGCCGGCGCCCGCGCCGCCCGGCTGCGGCTGTCCTTCCGGCTGGCCGGCCGGCGGCTGGGGCTGGTTCGCCGGAGGCTGCGGCATGCCGTCGCCACCGGGACCGTTCCCACCCGGCCCGTTGCCACCGGGCCCGTTGCCGTCCGGGCCGTGTCCGTCCCCGCCCGGCTCGCCGCGGCCGTCCGGACCCTTGCCGTGCTCGTCCTTGCCGTCGGGGCCCTTGCCGTGCTCGTCCTTGCCGTGCTCGTCCTTGCCGTGCTCGTCCTTGCCGTGGTCGTCCTTGCCGTCCGGGCCCTTGTCGTCCCAGCCCCAGTCCTGGTCGCCGCCCCGGTCGGCCCAGTCGCCGTGCTCGCCGTCCCGGGCCGGGTGCAGGTCGACCTTGCCGGTCACCTTCGACCAGACGGTGGCGTGCTTCTGCGGCTCGGAGCAGATCGCGAGCAGCTCGACGGTGTCCCCCGCCTTCACCACGTGGGGCTTGGCGATGACCTTGCCCTCGTCGTGCCCGCCCGCGTAGGCCATTCCCGGGGTGAACGCGAGAAGGCCGGCTCCGCCGAGGGCGGCGCCCGCGACCACCTTCCCGAGCATCTTCTTAGCCATGACCAGCGTCTCCATCCCTGTTCGTCCTGAGCCCGACGTCGGTCGAGCTAAGGCCGACGTTAGACCTTTTCGCGACTTATTCGGGGAAAGATTCGCTTTTAGGGATTTGCTGATGTTGGGGCGGCTGCGCGCCCTACCCGGCGCCTCGCCCCGTGCGTCCCCTTCCGCGCCGCACCGTGCGCTCCGCCGCCCGACTGGGTGTCCGAGAGCCGTTTCGGCGCCAGTGACGTTCCACCCGGGCGGGTGCCGGCGGGTGCGACGGTAGGGTGGGCGGCGGGCGTATCGAGGCATTGCCATGGAAGCGCTCCCATGCAAGAATCGCTGCACGCGGTTCGGGGAGCCACACCGCGAGCTCAGACGTCGAGGGCAGCCGGCACCACCGGCCGACGTCCGGCTCCATCGGCCGGTCCTGCGGACCGGTCGGCACCACCACCCCCAAGCGCCCGTCCGGGTCGGGCGTCCCCCGAAGAACCCCTTGGCGCGCACGGCCGTCCCCGCAGGACGACCGCCGCCGCCATTTGCGCCGGGCCGTACGCGGATCCGGTCTCGCCCAAGGAGATCAGTGGCATGAATCTGTGGAGAAGGCTGTCCGGCCGGAACCGGACGCTCGCGCTCACCGGCGCCGGCGTCCTGGTAGCCGGTGGACTGGTGACCCTCCCGGTCACCGCGGCGCAGGCCGCCACCCAGTGCAGCGTGACCTACACGACCAGCGACTGGCCCGGTGGATTCACCGGCACCGTGACCATCAAGAACATCGGTGACGCGCTCAGCTCGTGGAACCTCGGCTTCACCTTCCCGAACAGCTCTCAGCGGGTGGTGAACGGCTGGTCCGCGCGGTGGTCCCAGAGCGGCCAGAACGTCACCGCGCAGAACGAGGCCTACAACGGGTCGCTCGCCAGCGGCGCCAGCACAACCATCGGCTTCAACGGCTCCTGGAGCGGCAGCAACCCGAAGCCGACCCAGTTCACGCTCAACGGCACGGTCTGCAACGGCGGCACGCCGTCCACCAGCACCCCGCCGACGAGCACGCCGCCGACCAGCACGCCGCCCACCAGCACGCCGCCGACGACGGCCCCGCCGCCCACGACGGCCCCGCCGCCCACGACTCCGCCGCCGGGGCAGCGGGTCGACAACCCGTACGCCGGTGTGAAGGGGTACGTGAACCCCGAGTGGAAGGCCAAGGCCGAGTCGGTGTCCGGCGGCAGCCGGGTCTCGAACAACCCGACCGCGGTCTGGATCGACCGGATCGCCGCCATCAACGGCACGCCGGACAGCAGCTCCAACGGCGCGATGGGCGTCCGTGACCACCTGGACGCCGCGGTCGCCCAGGGCGCCGGCTACATCCAGTTCGTCATCTACAACCTGCCCGGCCGGGACTGCTCCGCGCTCGCCTCCAACGGTGAGCTGGGCCCGGACGAGCTGCCCCGCTACAAGGCCGAGTACATCGACCCGATCGCCGCGATCCAGGGCGACTCGAAGTACCGGAACCTGCGCATCGTCAACATCATCGAGATCGACTCGCTGCCCAACCTGGTGACCAACACCTCGGGCAACGCGGGCGGCACGGTCATGTGTGACACGGTGAAGGCCAACGGCGCGTACGTGAACGGTGTCGGCTACGCCCTGGCGAAGCTGGGCGCGATCGGCAACGTCTACAACTACATCGACGCCGCCCACCACGGCTGGATCGGCTGGGACAGCAACTTCGGCCCGGTCGCCGACCAGCTCAAGGCCGCCGCCGTCGCGTCCGGCAGCACCGTCGCCAACGTGCAGGGCTTCATCGTCAACACGGCGAACTACTCCGCCCTGAAGGAGCCGTACGTCAAGGTCACCGACTCGGTGAACGGCCAGACCGTCCGGCAGTCCAAGTGGATCGACTGGAACCAGTACGTCGACGAGCTGTCGTTCGCCCAGGCGTTCCGGCAGAAGCTGGTCTCGGTCGGCTTCGACAGCAACATCGGCATGCTGATCGACACCTCCCGCAACGGTTGGGGCGGCTCCGCCCGGCCGACCGGCCCCGGCCCGTCGACCAGCGTGGACGCCTACGTCGACGGTGGCCGGGTCGACCGGCGCCTGCACACCGGCAACTGGTGCAACCAGGCCGGCGCGGGTCTCGGCGAGCGGCCGCGGGCCAACCCGGAGACCGGGATCGACGCCTACGTCTGGGTGAAGCCCCCGGGTGAGTCGGACGGCTCCAGCAAGGAGATCCCGAACAACGAGGGCAAGGGCTTCGACCGGATGTGCGACCCGACCTACACCGGTAACGCCCGCAACGGCAACAACATGTCCGGTGCCCTGGCGGACGCGCCGATCTCCGGCGCGTGGTTCCCGGCCCAGTTCCAGCAGCTCATGCAGAACGCGTACCCGCCGCTCTCCTGAGCCGCGGTGAGGGCCACCCGCGGCGGCGGGAGTGAGGCACCGCCGCGCGGGTTCCCCGGGCCCCTGGTCGACGCCCACGTCGGCCAGGGGCCCTCGGCCGTTCCGGTGTCAGGGAACGGTGCGCTCGATCGCCGCCCGGCCCAGTTCGGCCAGGTCGCGGCGGGCCCGTTCCAGGTTCTCCGGCGTCACGTCCTGGCCCCGGGCCTGCACCAGGTCCTCCGGATCCCAGGGCTGTTCGGCACCGGTACGGATGTCGTCCGGGGCGGCGCCCGTACCGGTGCCGGTCGCGCCGGTCCCGGCCGCGTACGGGTCACCGATGAGGTTCGGCGACCCGGTGTCGGGCACCGCGCCGTCGGGCTCGGTGAAGGTGGGGTTGTCCGGGTCGGTGCCGCTGTTGCGCAACTGGGGCACCGTGCTGTCGTCGTCCACCGCCGCGGCCACCTCGGGGGTCTCCTCCAGCGGCCGCTCGCCACCGCGGTCACGATCGGTCATGCTGCTGCCCTCCTGTCCCTTCGCGTGATCCCCGTGGCCTACCCGGTGCAGGCCGCGGCATGCGGGCGGAGGGGTCAGGACTCGTCGCGCTGCGGCTCCGGCGCCTCGGTCGGGCGCAGCCGCTGCCACAGCAGCATCAGCAGGCCGAACACCAGCATCGCCGCGCCGGCCCACAGGTTGATCCGGACGCCCTGCGCCTTGTCGATCTCGGCGGACGTGTCGAACAGCCCCATCAGGCCGACGATCAGCCCGTACACCACGAACAGGCCGCCGATCACCCGGCGGATGTCGAACAGCCGGGCCGCTGCGGAGCGTTCCTCCCGGGCGTCCTCGGTCTCGTCGACCAGCGGGTCGTGTGCCTCGCCGCCCTGGTAGTGACGGTCCGCGTTGTCTGCCATGGCGTGCGTCCCCTCCTTCAGAAGACCGGGATGTAGAACAGGGCGGCGAGGATCACGGCGACGACGCCGAGCAGCACCGGGGAGCGGTACCAGGCGGTGTCGCCGGCCAGCGAGTCGTCGGCGAGCGTCGTGTCGCTGAGGCCGTACACCAGTCCGGTCAGCTCGTCGTCGGTCTTCGGCCGGGTCAGCGGCGTGACGATCGCGGCCACCACCGCGACGGTGGCGAAGGCCAGGCCCGCGCCCCAGAAGCTCTCCTCCAGGTCCGAGTTGAAGCTGATCACGCCGCCCTTGTAGAGCAGGTACGTGGCGGTGGCGACGACGGTGCCGGACAGCAGCGACCAGAACCCGGCCAGCGGCGTCATCCGCCGCCAGAACATGCCGATGATGAACGTGCCGAACAGCGGCGCGTTGAAGACCGAGAAGAGCGCCTGGATGTAGTTCATGATGTTGCTGAACCCGGCCGCGATGAACGCGGTGCCGATGCCGATCACCACCGCGCCGACGGTGGCGATCCGGCCCACCTTCACGTAGTACTCGTCCGGCTTGTCCCGCCGGAAGTACGCCTGCCAGATGTCGTACGTGAAGACGGTGTTGAACCCGCTGACGTTCGCCGCCATGCCGGCCATGAACGAGGCCACCAGGCCGGTGACCGCGATACCGAGGACGCCGTTGGGCAGCAGGTCGCGCATGAGCAGCGGGATCGCGTTGTTGTAGACCAGGTCGCCCTCGTCGGCGCCCAGGCCCTTGACAGTGACCAGGGCGATCAGGCCGGGGATCACGGTGACCGCCGGGATGAGCAGCTTCGGGTACGCGGCGATGATCGGCGTACGCCGGGCGGCGCTCATGTTCCGCGCGGACAGGGCGCGCTGCACCTCGGCGAAGTTGGTGGTCCAGTAGCCGAAGGAGAGCACGAAGCCGAGGCCGAACACGATGCCCAGCCAGTGCGCGCCGAGCGGGTTGTCGGTGCTGCCGGTGCCCTCCCACGCGTGCAGGCCGGCCTCGCCGAGCTTGGAGTCGCGAACCGCGTCCATCAGGCCGCTCACGCCGCCGACCTTGACCAGCCCGATCACCGTGATCGGCACCAGACCGGCGATGATCACGAAGAACTGGAGCACCTCGTTGTAGATCGCGCCGGAGAGCCCGCCGACGGTGATGTACGCCAGCACGATCACCGCGCCGACGATGATCGCGAACCAGAGCGGCCAGCCCAGCAGCGCCTGCATGATCAGGGCCAGCGCGTAGAGGTTCACGCCCGCGATGAGCACCTGCGCGACCGCGAAGCTGATCGCGTTGAGCAGGTGGGTGGGGCGGTTGAAGCGCAACCGCAGGTACTCGGGGACGCTGCGGACCTTGGAGCCGTAGTAGAACGGCATCATCACGATGCCGAGGAAGACCATCGCCGGTACGGCGCCGATCCAGTAGTAGTGCACCGTCATGATGCCGTACTGGGCGCCGTTGGCGGCCATGCCGATGATCTCCAGCGCGCCCAGGTTCGCCGAGACGAACGCCAGGCCGGTCACCCAGGCGGGCAGCGAGCGGCCGGAGAGGAAGAAGTCCACGCTGGTGCGGATCGCGCGCCGGGCGGCGAAACCGACGCCGAGCACCGTGACGAAGTAGAGCGCCAGGATCAGATAGTCCAGGGCGTTCATGTTCAACCGCAGGCCGCCACCGCCCATGCCCGTGCTCCCCTCGTGTGCACCGCTGACCGCACGTACCCCGATTGCGAAGTTTCATACCTGCTGTTCGGTCCGGGCACGGGGAAGCCCCGGCCGGGTCACCGGCCGGGGCTTCGTCGCGGGTCTCAGCGGCCGAGCACGCGGTCCAGGAAGTCGCGGTAGCCGCGCACGGCCACCCGGAGCTGCTCGGTGTCGGTGGAGCCGGACTCCTGCCAGGCGCCGAGCCGGGTGCGCTGCTCGCGCAGGGCGGTGGAGAGCGCCTCGATCGCCTCCTCGACGAGCGACTCCGCCTCGCCGACGGCCGCGCGCGGGTCGTCCACGAAGCGCAACTGCACGTCACGCCAGCGGTCCCGGAAGCCCTGGGCGGCCTCCGGCGCGAACAGCGTCGCCGCGTCGGCCGGTACCGCGCCGGGCGTGGGCCGCTCCGCGCCGGCCAGGCCCGTGCCGGCGGCTGCCGCGCCCGCCGCCGCGGTGGCGGTGTCCGCCCGGTCGTGCCGCCGGTCGGCGTCGTCGGTGGTGGGGACGGGCTCGGCGTCCGGGTCGACCAGGCCCGGCTCGGCGCTGCCGTACCCGACCGCGCCGTCGGCCGCCGCGTCGTCCCCGACGACGCCGTCGATGCGGCCGTCCCCGGCTGCGTCGTCCACCGTGCGGCCGTCCCTGGCTGCGTCGTCCACCGTGCGGCCGTCCCTGGCTGCGTCGTCCACCGTGCGGTCGTCGCGGCCGTCACCGTCGGCGTCCGGGCCGGCGGTGCCGGAGTGCTCGGCGTCCCAGCGGTCCCGGTCGTGCAGGCGGTCCCCGGCGGTCGGGTCGGCCCGCTCGTCGTCCAGCGGGTCGGTGCGTCCCGGCGCGCCGTCGCCCGGCGCCGCGGTGTCCTCGCCGCGGGCGTCGCGCTCGTCCTGCGGACGGCCGCTCGCCAGGGCCGAGGCGGCGACCGCGTCGCCCACCGTGGCCGCCCCGAACGCCGTCGGCAGCGGAGCCGGCTCGTGGAACGGGGGCCGTCCGTCGTCGTCGGCCCGGTCGGCCGCGTCGCGCAGCTCCCCGGCGTCGTAGGCGCGGGTCTCGTCGACCTCGGCGTCACGCCGCTGGCCGGCGACCGCCGGGTCGTCGAAGGTGCCCCGGTCGTCCAGCACGTCCTCGGGCACGTCGGCCCGGCCGGCGTCGGTGTGCTCGCCCGGCTGCGGCACCGGTACCGGTGCGGACCGGACGGCCTCGGGGTGGTCCTGCGTGACCTGCTGTTCCTCCTGGCGCATGGCGGCGGCCTCCTCAGCGGCTCGGGACGTCGTGGTCGTGGTCGGGGTGGCGCTGCTCCGGCTGCTGCGGGGACGTGGGCACCGGGTCCTCACCGAGCAGGTCGGCGAAGAGGGCGCGGTAGTGCACGAGCGCCTGCCGGAGGTCCTCGGTGCCGGCCTCACCGCGTTCGTTGCGCTGCCGGATCTCGTGGGCGTCGCGGTAGTGGGTGAGCGTGCGGGCGTGCTCGACGGAGAGGTGGGCGATCTGGTCCGAGAAGTCCCCGGTGGGGTATCCGCGCTCGGCGATCAGGCGGCTGACCAGCTCGTCGGCCTCGCCGACGGTCTCCGCGGGGGAGTCGACGAAGCGCACCTGGAGTTCCTCCCAGGCGGCGGCGTAGCGGGCCCGGGACTCCGGGCTCAGCGGGGTCAGCTCCAGCTCGGCGTGCCGGCGCTCGCGTTCCCGCAGCTCACGCTCGGCGGCGCTGCGGCTGTCCTGCTCGGCGACGGCCCGGTCGTACTCGGGGCCGAAGCGTTCCCGCAGCGCCCGGCGGCGACTGGCGACCACGGCGACCGCGACGAGCGCGGCGATGACGGCGACGACGATGACTATGACGACTACCTGGGTGGACGACATGGCTCCTCCTTCGCACGCTGGTATTCCCTCGTGCGGGTGATCGCCAATCCCGTTGTGCGGCACTTTCCGCCCCGGCCGGGAAAAAGGCGCGGTGCCGCGACCGCCGTCCGGTGCCGGAGCGGTGTCCGACTGCGCCCGCCGTGCCCGTCTCGGACCGTAGTGAGAGCCGAGACGGCCGGTAGTGCATCCGCCCCGGATTACGTATCCTGCCCAAGGCGTCCGGGCCGGGGCCCGGCGTCGTGGCCGGCGAACGTGACGGCCGCTGCCGGCGCCACCGAGCGACACCTTCCCGGGCGAGGTCTGATTGAACACCCGTGACTGGCCGATCCGCGCCAAGCTGACCGCGCTGGTCATCGGCCCGGTGACCGGGCTGCTGGCGTTGTGGATCTTCGCCACCACGCTCACGTTCGGGCCCGCGCTCGACCTGCTCTCCGCGCGTACCCTCCTCTACGACCTGGGCCGTCCGGGCGAGGCCGTGGTGGCGGAGCTGCAACGGGAGCGGCGGCTGTCGGTGGTCCAGCTCGCCGGTGACCGCGCCCTCCCGGAGCTGACCGAGCAGCGGGTACGCACCGACGACGCGATCGTCGAGCTGCGCCGCAAGGTCGACGGCGGTGACCTGCGTGACGTCGCCGACGCCCAGCTCGACAACCGGCTCGACCAACTGGTCTCGGCGCTCGACGCGCTGCCCGCCGGGCGGGCGTTCATCGACGACCGGAAGGTCGACCGGGCCGGTGCCGTCGGCCTCTACAGCGGGATGATCGGCTCGGCGTTCCAGGCGTTCGGCGCCATGGCCGCGCTGCCCGACGCGCAGCTCAACCGGGAGGCGACAGCGCTCACCGCGCTGGGCCGTTCCCGGGAGCTGCTCGGCCAGGCCGACGCGTTGCTGGCCGGTGCCGTCACCGCGGGCCGGTACGCCGAGGGCGAGCACGAGCAACTGGTACGGACGATCGAGAACCAGCGCTTCCTCGCCGAGATCGCGGTCGCCGACCTGCCGCCCGGGGAGCGGACCGCGTACCAGCGGATGACCGAGGGCGCCGGGTTCCTCCGGCTGCGCGCGCTCCAGGACAGCCTGATCCGCTCGCCCGCGCTGCCCGCCCGGTTCGACATGCGGGCGTGGGACACCGGGCACGCCGAGGTCTGGCAGAGCCTGCGCGACTTCGAGCTGCGCGGCGCGGACGCCCTGGCCGAGCGGTCGGTGCCGATGGCCACCCGGATCCTCGTCCAGCTCGCCGCCGCCGGTGTGCTGGGCCTGATCGCGATCGTGGTGTGCGTGCTGGTGGCGCTGCGGGTCGGCCGGTCGCTGGCGCAGCGGCTGAGCGGTGTACGCGCCGCCGCGACCGAGGTGGCCGAACGTCGGCTGCCCGACGTGGTCGCGCGGCTGCGCCGGGGCGAGGCGGTCGACGTGGCCCGGGAGGCGCCCGAGCTGGACCACGGCGGCGACGAGATCGGGCAGGTGGCGCGCGCCTTCAACGAGGTGCGCCGGACCGCGGTCCGCGCCGCCGTCGACGAGGTGACGCTGCGCCGGGGCTTCAACGAGGTGATCCTCAACCTCGCCCGTCGCAGCCAGGGGCTGGTGCACCGGCAGTTGGCGCTGCTGGACCGGCTGGAACGGCGCACCGAGGATCCCGACGAACTGGCCGGGCTGTTCCAGGTCGACCACCTGGCGACGCGGCTGCGGCGGCACGCCGAGGACCTGGTCATCCTCGCCGGGGCCGCGCCCGGACGCGGCTGGCGCCGCCCGGTCGCCGCTGTCGACGTGATGCGCGGCGCGATCTCCGAGGTCGAGGCGTACGACCGGGTCGACGTGGGCGAGGTGGCCCCGGCCGGGGTGCTGGGCCGGGCCGTCGGCGACGTGATCCACCTGCTCGCCGAGCTGATCGAGAACGCGACCGCGTTCTCCCCGCCCGGCACCCGGGTGTACGTCACCGGCCGGAGCGTCCCGGGCGGCTACACCGTCGAGATCACCGACCGGGGACTGGGCATGTCCGCGCCGGCCCTGGCCGAGGCCAACCGCAAGCTGGCCGAGCCGCCGGAGTTCGACCCGTCCGGCAGCGCCCGGCTGGGGCTGTTCGTGGTGGCGCGCCTGGCCGCCCGGCACGGCGTACGGGTGGAGCTGCGGCCGTCCCGCCCGGCCGGGATCGTCGCCGCGGTGTTCGTACCGTCGGAACTGATCACCGACGAGCCGCCGGTGGGCGCGGACGCCTCCGCCGGGCCGGAACGCCGGCGCCTGGCCAAGGTGACCCGGTTGACCACCGTGCCCCGGCCGGGCCGGCCGGCCCGGCCGGGCCGGGACCGGTCGGAGAACACGGTCGTCCCGTTGCAGTCGGCGCGCGCCTCGACTGTGGAACCGCCCGCCGACGGCGACGGCCTGCCCCGCCGGATCCGGCGCCGCGGCGCGACCGCGCGTCCCCGCGCGGCGGTCGCCGACACCCCGGCCCACCGCACCCCGGAGGAGGCCCGCCGGGCCATGTCGGCGTTGCAGGCCGGCACCGCGCGGGGACGCCGGGACGGCTCGCGCGCCGCCGGAACCGGCCCGGCCACCCCCGCCACCGAACCGCGCGACACCGGTACGCCGTCCACCCCCGCGGGGCCGGCCGTGGAGCCCGCCCCGCCGGCGCCGGACCAACGAACCGCGACTGAGAGGGACGCCTAGTGGTGCACACGACGCGGCAGAACGCCGATCTCGACTGGCTGCTCGACGACCTGGTGGAGCGTGTTCCCGCCGCCCGCCAGGCAGTGGTGCTCTCGGCGGACGGGCTCCTGCTCGGCGCCTCCACCGACCAGGACCGCACCGACGCGGAACACCTCTGCGCGCTGGCGTCCGGCTTCTCCGGGCTGGCCAAGGGCGCCACCCGGCACCTGGGCGGCGGCGCGGTCCGCCAGACGGTGGTGGAGATGGAGTCGGCCTACCTGTTCGTGACCGCGGCCGGGCAGGGCGCCTGCCTGGCGGTGGCCAGCGACGCCGACGCCGACATCGGGCTGGTGGCGTACGAGATGGCGATGCTCGTCATCCGGGTCGGGGAGAACCTGGCCGCGCCGAGCCGGGGAGCGGGGGAGCGGACCGATGCGCGCTGAGTCACCGGGGCCGCAGCACGAGTGGCTGGACGCCGACGCCGGGCCGGTGGTGCGCCCGTACACGCTCACCGGCGGCCGGGTGCGCCCACCCGTGGACGGCTTCGACCTGCTGGCGTTCGTGCTCGCCACCCCCGGCGCGGACCCGGCCGGCACGCCCGGCCTCCAGCCGGAGCACCGCCGCCTGATCGAGCTGGCCCGGCGGCCGAAGGCCGTGGCGGACCTCGCCGCCGACCTCGACCTCGCCGTGGGCGTGGTCCGGGTGCTGCTCGGCGACCTTCTCGCCCATGAGCTCGTCGCGGTGCACCGGCCACCGGCCACCGCGTACCTGCCCGACGACAACATCCTCAAGGCGGTGGTCAGTGGACTCCGTGCGCTATGACCGGGAGCCGGGGGCGCCCCAGGTGCCGCTGGCTCTGAAGATCCTCATCGCCGGTGGCTTCGGCGCCGGAAAGACGACGCTGGTCAGCGCGTTGAGCGAGGTCCGGCCGTTGCAGACCGAGGAGGTCCTGACCGGGGCCGGGCTCGGCACCGACGACGTGTCCGGGGTCGAGCAGAAGTCGACGACGACGGTGGCGATGGACTTCGGCCGGATCACCATCAACGACGACCTCCAGGTCTACCTGTTCGGCACCCCGGGCCAGGACCGCTTCTGGTTCCTCTGGGACGAGCTGGCGTTCGGCGCGCTCGGCGCGGTGGTGCTCGCCGACACCCGGCGGCTGGCCGACTGCTTCCCCTCGATCGACTACTTCGAGCAGCGGGGCATCCCGTTCGTGGTGGGCGTCAACTGCTTCGAGGGCTCCCGCCGGTTCGGCCTGGAGGCGGTCCGCGACGCCCTGGACCTGGACCCGGACGTCCCGCTCGTGCTCTGCGACGCCCGGGACCGGCAGTCCGGCAAGCTGGTGCTGATCTCGCTCGTCGAGCACGTGGCGCGACAGCGCGGCGAGCCGGTGCCGGTGGGCTGAGCACCCGCGCCCGATCCGTCGGGCCTCGTGGGACTGACCGGGCGCGCCACCGGGAAGCCTCTGGTTGGATCGCAGGCAGGACCGATGAGAGGTGGGAGCGGTGACCGGGCAGGACGAGATCGTCCACATCGGCGGCTACACGGCGGAGACGGGCGGGCGGGCCGAGGGTGTCGTGGCGGCCCGGCGGGACCGGGCGACCGGGGAGCTGATCCCGCTGGGCGTCGTGGCGGTGACCCCGTCGCCGTCGTTCCTGGTGCGGCATCCGGCGCTGCCGGTGCTGTACGGGTGCAACGAGCTGCCCGACGGGCTGGTGAGCGCGTTCCGGGTGGCCCCGGACGGCGACCTCACGCCGCTGGGCGTGCGCGAGACCGGTGGCGCGGAGCCGTGCCACCTGGCGGTCGCCCCGGACGGGCGGCACCTGTTCGTGGCGAACTACGGCGGCGGCAGCGTGGCGGTGTTCGGCCTGGACGCCGACGGCGTGCCGGGGGAGCGCACCGACCTGGTCCGGCACTCCGGACACGGCGCCGACCCGCAGCGGCAGGAGCACGCGCACTGCCACATGGTCTCGCCCGAACCGGCCGGTGGTGGGCTGCTCGCTGTCGACCTGGGCACCGACTCCGTCTACCGGTACGACGTCGACGCGTCCACGGGCCGGCTGGCCGAGCGGGAGCCCCGGCTGCGGACGGCGCCCGGTACCGGGCCCCGGCACCTGGCCCGGCATCCGGACGGGCGGCGCTGCTGGCTGGTCGGCGAGCTGGACGCCACGGTCACCGCGTACGAGCTGACGCCGGACGGGCCGCGGCAGTCGACGCGTGTCGACGCCAGCGGCCGGACCGGGCACGTCCAGCCCTCCGAGGTGGCCGTCGGGCCGGGCGGGCGTTTCCTCTACGTGGGCAACCGCGGCGTGGGCACGATCGCTGTCTTCGCGCTGGACGGCGCCGCGCCGGAGCTGGTGGCCGAGGTCGACACCGGCGGCGAGTGGCCCCGCCACTTCGCGTTCGCCGGTGAGCACCTCTACGTGGCCGACGAACGGGCCGACATGATCAGGATATTCCGGGTCGGTCCGGACAATGGGGTCCCCGAGCCGGTGGGCGAGCCGGTGCCGGTGGCTAGCCCGACGTGCGTCCTGCCGTGACCGAACGGTCACCAAGTGACAGTCCTAAGTAGATTGACATCACCATAAATGACTGACTGGTAACTTAGCGTATGGGTTAGGTGATCAACTGTTTCTGCTGCGTAACTTTCGTCCGAACGGTTGTGGTGGTAACCCCACGAGGTACGCAAGATGGTCACCGTGTCTGGCCGCCATCGCATGCGTTCTCACCTCCGCGGAGCAGGTGCCGCCGCCGTGGCGGCCGCTCTGGTCGCCGTCGTAGCCGGCTCCTGGTTCGGCTACCAGCAGCTGGCCGGCCCGAACTGTTCGGGCCGCATCGAGCTGTCGGTGGCGACCGCCCCGGAGATCGCCCCCGCGGTGCGCGCCGCCGCCGACCAGTGGGTCTCCGACGGCGCGGCGGTGGGCGGTACCTGCATCGCGGTCAACGTCTCCTCGTCCGAGCCGGTCGAGGTGGCCGCCGCGGTGGCGAGCAAGCACGGTGCCACGCTCGCCGGCGTCGGGCAGGCCAGCGGCACCGCCGTCACCCCCGACGTCTGGGTGCCGGACTCCTCGACCTGGCTGGTCCGGCTCAAGAGCGGCGGGGCCAGCGCGTTCGCGCCGACCAACGGCGCCTCGATCGCGCGCAGCCCGGTCGTGGTGGCGCTGCCCGAACCGGTGGCCTCGCGCATCGGGTGGCCGGACAAGAAGCTCCGCTGGTCCGACCTGCTGACCCAGGTCACCGCCAGCAAGCCGCTGCGGGCCGGGATCGTCGAGCCGACCCAGGACGCGGCCGGCCTGTCCGGCCTGCTGTCGCTGACCGCCGCGGCCAGCTCCACCGGCGAGTCCGGCTCGCCGAAGGCGCAGGAGGCGATGGTCGGCGCGCTGCGGGCCCTCGCCACCAACCGTTCCTCGCTGCGGCAGGACCTCCTCGCGCGGTTCCCGCGCTCGTCGGACCCGACGGCGATCGCCAACGGGCTGGGCGCGGCGGCGCTGTCCGAGGAGGACGTGATCGCCTACAACAGCACCAAGCCGCCGATCCGGCTGGCCGCGCTCTACCTGGAGCCGGCGCCGATCCCGCTGGACTACCCGTTCGCGGTGCTGCCCGGCATCGAGCCGACCAAGGCGTCCGCCGCCCGGGTGCTCTTCGAGGTGCTGCGGACGCCGGGCTTCAAGGACCGGCTCGCCGCGCAGGCGCTGCGCGCGCCGGACGGCAACTGGGGCCGGGGATTCCAGGCCCCGACCGGCGCGCCGAGCCCGGCCAACGGCGGCGCGAGTCAGGTGCCGCCGTCGGGCCAGGGTGGCGCGGCCGACCTCGACCCCGGGGCCATCTCGACGGCGACCACGACCTGGTCGGTGGCGACCCAGTCGGGCCGGATGCTCTGCGTCATCGACGTCTCCGGCTCGATGAAGAAGCCGGTCGCGACCGCCAACGGCGCCAGCCGGGAGCAGGTCACGGTCGCCGCCGCGAGCCAGGGCCTCGGGCTGTTCGACGACTCCTGGTCGATCGGCCTCTGGACCTTCTCCACCAATCTCCAGGGCTCGCAGGACTGGAGCGAGCTGGTCGGAATAAAGCCTCTGTCCAGCAACCGGGGCGCGCTCCAGCGCGGCCTCGCCTCGATCAAGCCCTCGAACGGCGACACCGGTCTGTACGACACCATGCTCGCGGCGTACAAGAAGGTGCAGCAGGACTGGGAGCCGGGCAAGGTCAACTCGATCGTGCTGTTCACCGACGGCAAGAACGAGGACGACAACGGCATCTCGCAGAAGGCGCTGCTGGACCAGCTGAAGAAGCTGAAGGACGACGAGCAGCCGGTCCAGGTCGTCATCATCGGCATCGGCACCGAGGTGAACCGGGCCGAGCTGGAGTCGATCACCAAGGTCACCGGCGGCGGCGCCTTCGTCACCACCGACCCCAGCAAGATCGGCGAGATCTTCCTCCGGGCGATCGCGCTGCGGCCGCCCGCCCCCCGCTGACCTGACGCTCAGCGCTAGTCTTCCGCCGTACCGGAAATCCGGTACGGCGGAAGGCTTCCCGGGTCAAGACGCGGGATGAGAACTGACGGTAATGCGTCCGAATCAATCGGTAACCATAATTGTCCAGGCATGATGACCGGGTGCCTCGACCGCAGGCTCCACACCGGAGCCGGGCGGGGACGGGGCGGTCCTGAGCGAAGTGGGGAGGGCCGGTGACCTCGGCGACGCTGTTGACCCCTGCCACGTCGTCGCGACCCGGTGGTGAACGCCCCGGCAAGACGACGCGAGCCGCGGAGCGGGCCTACATCCGGGTCCTGGTGGTGCTGGACACCGCCGTGCTCGCCGTGGCCATCCTGGTCGGTTACCTGGCCCGGTTCGGCGACGAGGAACCGACCGGCTCCGAGATCCCGTACGTGGTGGTCGCCCCGGCGCTGCTGCTGGTCTGGCTCGTCTCGCTCAAGGCGATGCGGTGCTACGACGACCAGGTGCTCGGCTACGGCGCCGACGAGTACCGCCGGGTCAGCGCGGCCAGCATGCGACTCGCCGGCGGCATCGCCATCGCCGGGTACATCGCCGACGTCGGCGTCTCCCGGGGCTTCCTGGCGATCTCCTTCGCGGCCGGCACCATCGGCCTGGAGGTGGCGCGGTTCGCGGCCCGCAAGCGGCTGCACCGGGCCCGCGACCGGGGCGCCGGCTGGTCCCGCAAGGTGCTCGTGGTGGGCGACACCGCGCACGTGCTGGAGCTGGTGCACACGCTGCGCCGCGAACCGTACGCCGGCTACCAGGTGGTCGGCGCGTGCATCCCGGACGCGCTGCTCGCCCCGGTGCCGCAGCGGCTGGGCGACGTCCCGGTGGTGGGCAGCTTCCGGGGCATCCCGGAGGCGGCAACCGCGATCGGCGCCGACACGGTCGCGGTCACCGCCTCTGGCGAGCTGACCGCGACCCGGCTGCGCCGCCTCGGCTGGCAGCTGGAGGGCACCGGCGTCGACCTGGTGGTGGCACCGGCGCTCACCGACGTGGCCGGCCCTCGCATCCACACCCGTCCGGTCGCCGGCCTGCCGCTGATCCACGTCGAGGCACCCGAGTTCCGCGGCGCCCGCAAGCTGGTCAAGGGCTTCGTCGACCGGTCGATCTCGTCGATCGCCCTGCTCGTGCTGGCGCCGCTGCTGATCGTGATCGCGCTGGCCATCAAGATCGACAGCCGTGGTCCGGTGCTGTTCCGGCAGACCCGGGTCGGCCAGGGCGGCGAGGAGTTCGGCGTCTTCAAGTTCCGCACCATGGTGGTCAACGCCGACGCCCTGCTCGCCGAACTGGCCGCGCGCAACGAGACCGACGGCCTGATGTTCAAGATGCGCGACGACCCGCGCGTCACCCGTGTCGGCCGGCTCCTGCGCAAGTGGTCGCTGGACGAGCTGCCCCAGCTCGCCAACGTGCTGCTCGGCCAGATGAGCCTGGTCGGCCCGCGGCCGCCGCTGCCCTCCGAGGTGGCCCGCTACGACGGCGACGTGGCGCGCCGGCTGCTGGTCAAGCCCGGCATGACCGGTCTCTGGCAGGTCAGCGGCCGGTCGGACCTGAGCTGGGAGGACGGCATCCGGCTGGACCTGTACTACGTGGAGAACTGGTCGCTGGCCGCCGACCTGACCATCCTCTGGAAGACGTTCGGCGCGGTGGTCAACAGCCGCGGCGCGTACTGACAGGGGCGGGTCAGGGCTGCGGCCCCAGCCAGTCCAGGCAGACCACCACCGCGTCGTCCACCAGATCACCGGAGACGAACGCCCGCAGGTCGCCGATCAGCGACCGGACCGCGTCCAGCGGCTCCATCGGCCCGGTCCGGCGCAGGAACCGGTCCAACGCCACCTCGCCGTAGCGCACCTGCTCGGCGGTGGCGTCGATCACGCCGTCGCTGACCACGAAGAGCCGGTCCTCGCGCTCCAGCCGGAACCGCTGCGGACGGTAGTCGGTGCCCTCGAACATGCCCAGCGGGAACTGCTTCTCCAGCTCCTGCTCGGTCACCTCCCCGGCCCGCAGCCGTAGCAGGCGGGGCGAACCGGCGTCGACCACAGTCAGCTCGCCGGTTGCCAGGTCCAGCTCGATCAGGAGCACGGAGACGTGCTGTTCGCCCCGGTGCTGGGCGTAGATCGCCTGGTCGGCCAGCGCGGCCTGGTCGGCCAGGTCGAGCCCGGCCCGGCGCGCGTTGCGCAGCGCGTACGTGGCCAGCGAGGCGAGCAGCGCCGCGGGCACCCCCTCGCCGTAGCCGTTCAGCACCGCCAGCCAGAGCCGGTGACCGTCGTCGGACCAGTCGAAACTGTCCCCGCGCACCGCGTACGCCGGCTCCAACTGCCCGGCCAGGCTGAACGACGGGCGGATCCGGCTGCGCCCGGGCAGCAGCTCCCACTGCATCTCGGCGGCCAGCGTGAGCCGCCGGCTGCGCCGGGCGGTGCGGTAGATGTCGGTGGTGGCCATGACCGCGCTCAGCTCGTGCCCGAGCACCATGGCGATGGTGTCCAGCTCCCGGCGGGCGTGCGGGTCGGCGGGCACCGGCGCGACCTCGAGCACGCCCCGCCGTTCGCCCCGCATGCCGACCGGGAACCAGCCGACGCCGTCGGCGATCACCGGCTCCTGGTGGTCGAAGGCGCGCCAGGCCGGGTGTCCGGGGCCGGTGACCGACGGGCCGTCATCCAGCGGCAGCAGCTCGGCGAGCCGGTAGTCGACCTGGTAGAGGGCGGTGCGGGTGACGCCGTACGTGCGCGCCAGCTCGGCGCCGAGCCGGTCCACGATGAGATCCGTCGGCGCCTCGGTCAGGACGCGGCGCGCGCGGCCCTCCGCTCCGCTCATCTTTGCTCCTTTGCACAGGTCGCCGGGCAGATCCGGGGAGTAGTCTCGGCCCCACCATGACCGAAGAGCGCAGTCCCCGGGAACCTGAAACGAGTATGTCCGCCGCCCTGGACGAGGCGGCAGGCACCTTGCTCGCCGTCTGGGAGGCCGCCCGGGAGCGCACCACCAGCCGGCTGTCGAGTGCCCAGCTACGCGCGATCATGGTCGTCGAGCAGTATGACGGCATCAACCTCCGCCGGCTCGCCACGCTCACCGACATGTTGCTCTCCTCCGCCAGCCGGCTGTGCGACCGGCTGGTCGCGGCCGGGATGCTGGAACGTGAGCCCGGCCGCTACGACCGGCGGGAGATCTCGCTGCACCTCACGCCCGCCGCCATCCGGCTCCTCGCCGAGCTGCGCGCCGATCGGCGGCACCGGCTGGAGCGGATCCTGGCCGGGATGAGCCCGGAGGGCCGGGCCGCGCTGGTACGCGGCATGCGCGAGTTCGACGAGGTGGGCCGGCGCGGCGAGGCCACCGTGGCGGAGGGCTGGCCGATGCTGCAACCCTCCGGGGAACGGATCGGCGACCCCGTCCGGCCGTCCGGCGACGCTCCGGTGGCCCGTACCGCCTGACTCAGCCGGCCCAGCCGGGATCGTCCGGCGCGCCTTCGCGGGCGGCCCGCAACCGGGCCACCACCCGGGGGTGCTCGGTGAGCGCCCGCTCCAGAGTGCCGAGCGCCTCGTCCAGCAGCGCCCGGCCGCCCCGGGACGTCAGCGCCTCCTCCTGCCACCCGACGAAGTCGCGCAGCAGCCGGTCGTCGTCCACCCGAACGGCCGCGATCAGCGCGTCCACCAGGTGCGCGATGCCGGCGGCGACGTCCTCGGCGTGCTCCGGCGGCGGGTCCACCGCGGCGAGCGCGAGCCCGACCAGCTCACGCCGCCGGTGCAGCACCGCCACGTAAGCGTCGTCGGGCGGGGGCGGCGGCGCGCCGGTGTGCGCGGCCGACAACGGCCGTTCCAGCAGCGCCACCGCGTCCCGGGCGCTGGCACCCCAGCCCGCCGCGCCGATCGCGGTGGCCCACCGGCCGTCCGGGCCGAAGCCGGGACCACCGGCCAGGACCGGCACCCCGGCCGCGCGGCTGGCCTCCACCATCCGCGCCGCCCGGACCAGCCGGTTCGGCTGCACGCAGCTCAGCAGCACCGCGTCCGGGCCGGTCTGGTGCAGGTAGGAGACCAGATGCCGGGCCGGCACGCTGGCGCCGAGGAACGTCACCCGCCAGCCCGCCGCCCGGACCACCTCGGTGACGATGCGGGCGGCCAGCGCGTGCCACTCGCCCTCCACGCAGGCCATCACCACGTGCCCGCGTCGCGGCGGGCCGGTCGTCGCGCCCAGCGCGTCCACCACCTGCTCGCTGACATGGGTGGCGGCGTGCTCCTGGGCGACGCTCCACGAGCCGGTGAGCCAGCGCCGGCCGACCTCCCGCTGCGCCACCGCGACCAGGTCGACCAGGACGTCCGCGACCGAGAAGCCGTCGGCCAGCAGGCCGCGCGCCAGCGCGACCGCGCCGGCCCGGTCGGCGGCGTCCAGGCGGTCGAGGTACGCGGCGAGCGTCTCCGGCCCGATCCGGCGCTCGGCCGCGGGGGTGGGGCGGTCAGGCGGCGGCGGTGTCACCCGGCCGCCACGGCGAGCATGGCGATGTCGTCGTGCGGTTGCCCGTCCAGCCACTCGTCGACGAGCTGGAGCACCCGGTCGACGAGCGCGGCGGGCGGGAGCCCGGCGCCGGTGGCGAGCGCCTGACGCAACCGGGCGTCGCCGAACATGGCCGGCTCGGTCGGGCCGCCCCGGGCCTCGGTCACCCCGTCGGTGTACGCCAGCAGCAGGTCACCCGGCGCCAGCCGTACCTCGGTGTCGGCGAACCGGGCGCCGGTGAGCGCGCCAACCGGCATGCCGCCCACCCGGACCGTCTCGACGCCGCCGCCGGCGCGGACGACGAGCGGCGACGGGTGCCCGCCGCCCGCCACCCGGATCAGCAGCCCGCCGTCCGGCTCGCGGCGCAGCGCGCCGAGCAGGAGCGTGGTGAACTGGGCCCGGCGGGCCGCGTCGGGAGCGTCCAGCAGCGCCCGGTTGAGCAGCTCCAGCAGCTCCCGTGGGTGCTGCTCGACCAGGCGCAGGGTCTGCAGCGACTGGCGGACCCGGCCGGTCAGCACGGCCGCGCCGACGCCCTTGCCGCAGACGTCGCCGAGCGCGAACAGGCCGCCGTCGCCGGTGGGGAACAGGTCGTAGAAGTCGCCGCCGATGCGCAGGCTGTCCCCGGCGGCGCGATAGCCGCCGGCGAGCGTCATCCCGGGCAGGCGGGGCAGCGCCGGCGGGAGCAGGCTGTTCTGGAGCACCCGGGCCAGGTGTGCCTGCTCGCCGTACAGTTCGGCCGCGGCCAGGGCGGCGCCGGCCCGGCCGGCGAACTCCCGGGCCAGGCCGATCTCCCGCTTGTCGAAACCGGGCCGGTCCCGGCGGCGGGCCAGCACCAGCGCACCGGCCGGACCGCCCGCGCTGGGCATCGGGCTGATCAACACGGTGCCCGGGCGGCCGAAGTCGGCGGGCAGCACCTCGGCCAGGTCGGCCAGCTCGGCGTCGAGCCAGGGGCTCGGTTCGGTGAGGTCGCCTTCGAGCGCCTCGACCAGGCCGGGGACGGACTCCACAGTGGGCCAGCCGGCCAGGCCGGTGACCGGGCCGGTGTCACCGGTGGCGTACCGGATCCAGTGCGGCTGGTCCTCGGCGGGTGGCGGCGGGCGGTGCACCACGACCGCGGCGTCGGCCAGGTAGGGCACCGGCAGCGTCACGGCGGTGCGCAGCGTCTGCTCGCGATGCAGGGACAGCCCGAGCCGGCTGCCCGCCTCGGCGAGGAACGCGGTGCGCGACCGTTCGGCCAGCAGCGCGTCGGTGCGGGCGTGCTCCTCGGTGACGTCGCGGACGTACCAGGCGCTGCGGTCGTCGGCCAGTGGACGCCGCAGGCCGCGTAGCCGCCGGCCGTGGTGGTCGGTCTCGAACGCGTCCGATCCGGCGGCGGCCGCGTCGGCCAGCGCCGGCACCCGGCACGCGGCCAGGTCGACGCCGGGCGCCACCTCGGGGAGCAGGTCGGCGGCCATCGCGTTGACGAGCGTCACGACGCCGGCCCGGTCGACTGTCACGACCGCCTCGGCGAGCCCGTCCAGCAGTTCCCGGGCCAGATGGCCGTCAGCCGGCAGCGCGGCCTCGGCAACCCGCCGGGGCCGTCTCCGCGAGGCGTGTCCACCGCCGCTGACCGGCCCTGCGACACCGCCCCGGCGCGCGGCGGTCACCTCCGGTGGCCGGGCGCTTCGGTCGGTCGACCCCTGCGCATGCTGTCGGTGCACCCCTCGCTCGCGGACATGTTGCCTGACGGCAAGCGTACCGAGCACAGGCACGGAATGCCCGTCCAGGATCATCCCGGGTCAGGTGGTCCGGGTCAGCCAGCCCACCGGCCGGTCGACGATCCGCCGGACCACCGAGCCGGCCCCGCCGACCGCGGCGGACTGCGCCCCGAGTACGGCGGGTCGCACCGTGACCGGCGCCCACCCGGCGGTGAGCACCCGCCGGGAGACCTCCGCCTCCACCGTCGGCCGCAGCCAGGGCGCGAGCCGGGCGTATCCGCCCCCGAGCACCACGGTGTCCAGATCCAGCAGGTTCACCACGCCCGCCACGGCGATCCCGAGGGCGGTGCCGGCGTCGGCCAGGGCGGTCAGCGTGGCCGGATCACCGGCCTCGGCCAGGTCGGCGAGCCGGGCGGCGGCGGTGTCCGCCGGAAGTTCCGCGCCGGGCAGCCCGGCGGCGGCGAGGATCGCCTCCTGGCCCGCGTACCGCTCCAGGCAGCCCTGACCGCCGCAGCGGCACGGCCGCCCCTGCGGCTGCACCGGGAAGTGACCGATCTCTCCGCTCCAGCCGCGCGCGCCCCGGTAGAGCGCGCCGTCGAGCACGATCCCGGCGCCGATGCCGATCTCACCGGTGACGTGCAGGAAGCTGCGCGGGCCGGCCGGGCCGGCGTACAGCTCGCCGAGCGCGGCCAGGTTGGCCTCGTTGTCGACCACCAGCGGCGGCACCCCGTCGACCGGCTCGGCCAGCGGGCGACCGGCGAGCACTGCCGGCACGTCCACGTCCCGCCAGCCGAGGTTCGGCGCGAGCCGGACCAGGCCGCCGTCGCCGACCAGACCGGGCACGGCGAGCGCCGCGCCGGCCAGGGTCAGCCCGTCGCGTACGGCGGCAGCACGCGCCTCGGCGGCCAGCGCGGCGAGCCGGGCGAGCGCGTCGGCGGGGGAGACCGGGCGCAGGTCGGCGCGGCGGACCAGGTGGTGCCGGACCGAGCCGGTGAGGTCGACGACGCAGGCCGCCAGGTAGTCGACGTTCACCTCCAGGCCGAGCCCGGCCGGGCCGTCGGAGGCGAGCACCAGGCCCCGGGCCGGGCGGCCCGCCCCGGTACGCGGTTCCGGCTCCGCCTCGGCGACCAGCCGGCCGGCGATCAGGTCGTCCACCACGGCGGAGACGGTGGCCCGGGTGAGGCCGGTGTCGGCGGCGATCCCGGCGCGCGAGGGCGGCCGGTCGGCGGCGGCGATCCGCCGGAGCACCACCGCGAGGTTCAACTCGCGCAGGCTGCCCTGCCGGACCGCCCCGGCGGTGCTGGTGCTTGTCACCTCTTGACACTGCCACATCGCCGCCATTTAATTCAACCGCTGAACAAATCGCGGACGACACCACCTGGAGGTCTGCCATGGCACCCCGCCCCACCCCCGCGGACAAGTTCTCCTTCGGCCTCTGGACGGTGGGCTGGCCGGCCCGTGACCCGTTCGGGGACGCCACCCGCCCCGAGCTGGACGCCGTCGAGGCGGTGCACCGGCTCGCCGAGCTGGGCGCGTACGGCATCACCTTCCACGACGACGACCTGATCCCGTTCGGTGCGGACGCGGCCACCCGCGACGCCCGGCTGAGCCGCTTCCGCAAGGCCCTCGACGAGACCGGCCTGGTCGTGCCGATGGTCACCACCAACCTGTTCAACCACCCGGTGTTCAAGGACGGCGGCTTCACCAGCAACGACCGCGACGTGCGCCGGTACGCGCTGCGCAAGGTGCTGCGCAACATCGACCTGGCCGCCGAGATGGGCGCGAAGACGTTCGTCATGTGGGGCGGCCGGGAGGGCGCCGAGTACGACGTGGCCAAGGACGTCCAGGCCGCGCTGGACCGCTACCGCGAGGCGGTGGACCTGCTCTGCGAGTACGTCGTCGACAACGGCTACGACCTGCGCTTCGCGCTGGAGCCCAAGCCGAACGAGCCCCGGGGCGACATCCTGCTGCCCACCGTCGGGCACGCGCTCGGCTTCATCTCCACCCTGGCCCGCCCGGAGATGGTCGGTCTCAACCCGGAGGTCGGGCACGAGCAGATGGCCGGGCTGAACTTCGCCCACGGCATCGCCCAGGCGCTCTGGCAGGGCAAGCTGTTCCACATCGACCTCAACGGCCAGCGCGGCATCAAGTACGACCAGGACCTGGTCTTCGGCCACGGCGACCTGCTCAACGCGTTCGCCCTGGTCGACCTGCTGGAGCACGGCGGCCCGAACGGCGGCCCGGCCTACGACGGCCCGCGCCACTTCGACTACAAGCCGTCCCGCACCGAGGACATGACCGGCGTGTGGGCCTCCGCCGAGGCGAACATGCGGACGTACCTGCTGCTGAAGGAGCGGGCCGCGGCGTTCCGCGCCGACCCGGAGGTGGTCGAGGCGCTCGCCGCCGCCCGGGTGGCCGAGCTGGCCACCCCGACGCTCGACCCCGGTGAGGGCTACCGCGAGCTGCTGGCCGACCGGACCGCGTTCGAGGAGTTCGACCCGGAGGCCGCCGGGGCGAAGGGCTTCGGCTTCGTCCGGCTCAACCAGCTCGCCGTCGAGCACGTGCTCGGCGCGCGCTGAGGCGGGCCGCCATGCCGCTCGTCGCCGGGGTCGACTCGTCGACCCAGTCCTGCAAGGTGGTCGTCCGGGACGCGGAGACCGGCGCGCTGGTCCGGCAGGGCCGCGCGCCGCACCCGCCCGGCACCGAGGTCGACCCGTACGCCTGGTGGGAGGCCCTGCGGGCGGCGGTGGCCGAGGCCGGTGGCCTGGCCGACGTGGCCGCCGTCTCGGTCGGCGGCCAGCAGCACGGCATGGTCTGCCTGGACACCTCCGGTGAGGTGGTCCGCCCGGCGCTGCTGTGGAACGACACCCGGTCCGCCGACGCGGCCCGGGAACTGGTCGAGGAGGCCGGCGGCGGGGAGACCGGCCGCCGGTTCTGGGCCGAGGCGACCGGCGCGGTGCCGGTGGCCAGCTTCACCGCGACGAAGCTGCGGTGGCTGGCCCGGCACGAGCCGGACAACGCCGACCGGGTGGCAGCGGTGTGCCTGCCGCACGACTGGCTCACCTGGCGGCTCGCCGGCGCTCCCGGCCTGGACGCCCTGCGCACCGACCGGGGCGACGCCAGCGGCACCGGCTACTGGTCGCCGCGCACCGGCGAGTACCGGCTGGACCTGCTGGAGCGGGCCTTCGGCCGGCGCCCGAAGGTGCCGGCCGTGCTCGGCCCGGCCGAGGCCGCCGGGCACCTCGACCCGGCGGCGCTCGGCGGCGCGGCGTCCGGCGGCCCGGGGCCCGGTGCGGCCGGCCCGGTGCTCCTCGGGCCGGGCACCGGGGACAACGCCGCCGCGGCGCTCGGGGCCGGGGCCGGTCCGGGCGACGTGATCGTCTCGATCGGCACCTCCGGCACCGTGTTCGCGGTGGCGGACACGCCGGCCGCCGACGCCGGCGGCGCGGTGGCCGGATTCGCCGACGCCACCGGCCGGTTCCTGCCGCTCGTGTGCACGCTCAACGCGGCCCGGGTGCTGGACGCCGCCGCGACGCTGCTCGGCGTCGACCTCGACAGGCTCGGTGAGCTCGCCCTGTCCGCCCCGCCGGGTGCGGACGGGCTGGTGCTGGTGCCGTACCTGGAAGGGGAACGGACGCCGGACCGGCCGCACGCCACCGGCACCCTGCACGGCCTCACGCTCGGCACCTCGACCCCGGCGCACCTGGCCCGGGCCGCCGTCGAGGGCATGCTGTGCGGGCTGGCCGACGGCCTGGACGCGCTGATCGCGCAGGGCGCCCGCGCCGACCGGATCATCCTGGTCGGCGGCGGCGCACGGTCGGCGGCCGTGCGCCGGATCGCGCCGCAGGTCTTCGGCCGCCCGGTGGTGGTGCCACCGCCCGGTGAGTACGTGGCCGACGGCGCGGCCCGGCAGGCCGCCTGGGTGGCGCTCGGCGGCGACAGCCCGCCCGCCTGGTCGATCGGCGACACCGAGGAGTACACCGGCGAGGCCGTGCCCGCCATCCGCGAGCGCTACGCCGAGGCGCGGGGATGACGCCGGTACGGGGGGTCGTGCTGCGCAGGTGACCTGCACCTGATTTGCTGCCCGGCATGAGCGGCACCAGGATCTCCCGGCGCGGGAACGCGACGCACCGGTTCTACAGCGTCGTGGTCTTCGTGGTGCTCGCCTCGCTGGACAACGTGGCGATCGGCCTGGTGCCCCCGCTGTACGGGCCGATCTCCGCCGCGCTCGACGTACCCCAGCGGATGCTCGGCCTGGTCACCGCCGTCAGCTTCCTCGTGAGCGCGGTGGCGGCGGTGGGCTGGGCGTACGTCGGGGACCGCACCAACCGCAAGCCGCTGCTCATGGTCGGCACGCTGCTCTGGGCGGCCGGCACCGGGGGCAGCGCGCTCGCCGGTGGGTACGCGACGTTCCTGATCGCGCAGTTCGTCGGCGCGGTCGGGCTCGGCGCGGTGGGGTCGGTCGGTTTCTCGGTGGTCACCGACCTGATCTCACCGCGCCGCCGCGGCCTGGTGATGAGCTTCTGGGGCCTGTCCCAGGGCGTCGGCACGCTGGCCGGGACGCTGCTCGGCGGCGTGCTCGGCGCGACCGACTGGCGGCGGCCGTTCCTGCTGCTGACCGGCGTGGGCCTGGCCGCCACGGTCGCGTACCTGTTCACCTACGACATCCGGCGCGGGCAGAGCGAACCGGAGCTGGCCGGGGCGATCGACGCCGGGAACGAGTACGACTACCGGATCAGCCGCGCCGACCTGCCCCGGATCCTGGCCCGCCGGACCAACCTTTGGCTGATCCTCCAGGGGCTCACCGCCCAGGCCGCGTTCGGCTCGCTGGTCTGGCTGCCGGTGCTGTTCAGCCAGCGGGCCGAGGCGCAGGGCTACTCGCCCGCCACGGCCGTGGTGGTGGGCAGCGTCTTCGCCACGCTGTTCCAGCTCGGCGGCGTGCTGTCCATCGTGGGTGGTCTGGTGGGCGACGCGCTGCAACGGCGTACGCCCAGCGGCCGGGCCATGGTCGCCGCCGTCGGCATCCTCGCGGCGCTGCCGTTCTATCTGATCCTGTTCTTCGTGCCGATCCGCATCGACGTGCCCGACGGAGCCGGTTCCGGCGCGGTGGTGACAGCCGTGCTGTCGAGCGTGTTCACCGAGCCGTCGGTGGGGCTGAGCCTGCTCACCGCCGTGGTGGCGCTGGCGCTGACGTCGGCGAACTCGCCGAACTGGTTCGCCCTGATCGCCGACGTCAACCCGCCCGAGCACCGGGGCACCGTCTACAGCCTGGGCAACCTGGTCAACGGCGTGGGCCGGGCGGCGGGCAACGGGCTGGTCGGCGTGGCGTTCGCCGGGCTGCGGGCGGCCTTCCCGCCGCCGCTGAACTACGCGGTCGGGCTGGCCGCGTTCCAGCTCTTCTTCATCCCGACCGGGATCATGTACTGGCTGGCCGCGCGCACCTCGCCCCGGGACATCGCGCAGGTGCACGACCTGCTGCACGCCCGCGCCGGCCGGCTGGAGAGCGAGGGCCCCGCCGGACGGTGACCGTCCGGCGGGGCCACCGCGTCAGCTCCGGAACCAGACCGTCACGTCGGTCGGCACCGCGTCGCCGTCCAGCGGCGCGCTCGACACCAGCACCTGGGCGCCGGCCGGCAGCGGCACCGGGTCGGCGCCGAAGTTGGTCAGCACGGTGAGGTCGCCGTTGGTGAACGTGAGCACCTCGTCGCCGGAGGTCAGGAACCGCAGCGGGCCCCGGGCCAGCGCGTGCTCGCGGCGCAGCCGCAGCGCGGTCCGGTACAGCTCGTACGTCGAGCCGGGCACGCCGCGCTGCCGGTCCAGCGCGTACTCGGCCCACACCGGCGGCTGGGGCAGCCAGCTCGCGTCGGTCGGCCCGAAGCCGTACGACGGGGCGTCGGCCTCCCACGGGATCGGCACCCGGCAGCCGTCCCGGCCGCGCTCGGTGTGGCCGCTGCGCTTCCACGTCGGGTCCTGCCGGGCCTCGTCGGGCAGCGTGGTGTGCTCCGGCAGGCCCAGTTCCTCACCCTGGTAGAGGTAGGCGGAGCCGGGCAGCGCGAGCATCAGCAGGCTGGCCGCCCGGGCCCGGCGCAGGCCCAGCGCGGCGTCCGGCTGCGGGTCGTCCACGCCGACGCCGTTGGCCCGGCCGCCGGCGGTGCCGAGCCCGAGCCGGGAGGCGTGCCGGACCACGTCGTGGTTGGACAGCACCCAGGTGGTCGGCGCGCCCACCGCGTCGGTGGCCTCCAGCGAGCGGGTGATCACCGCGTACTGGGCCGGCGCGGTCCACGCGGCCAGCAGGTACTCGAAGTTGAACGCCTGGTGCATCTCGTCCGGGCGCACGTACCGGGCCAGCCGCTCGGCCGGCTCCACCCACGCCTCGGCGACCAGGATCCGCTCACCGGGGTATGAGTCGAGCACCCGTCGCCACTCCCGGTAGATCTCGTGCACGCCGTCCTGGTCCCACATCGGCGGGCGCGGCTTGTCCACCTCGCTGCCGGAGAGGATCTCCTGCGGCTCCTGCCAGTCGGCGAGGTCCGCCTGCTTGATCAGGCCGTGCGCCACGTCCACCCGGAAGCCGTCCACGCCCCGGTCCAGCCAGAAGCGCAGCACGTCGAGGAACTCCTCGCGTACCTCCGGGTTGTCCCAGTCGAGGTCGGGCTGGCCGGAGTCGAACAGGTGCAGGTACCACTGCCCGTCGGGCAGCCGGGTCCAGGCGGGGCCGCCGAACACGCTCACCCAGTCGTTCGGCGGTTCGGCGCCGTCCGGGCCCTTGCCGTCGCGGATGATGTAGCGCTGCCGCTCGGGGCTGCCCAGCGCGGCCGCCACCGCCGCTTCGAACCAGCGGTGCGCGGACGAGGTGTGGTTGGGCACGAGGTCGACGATCACCCGCAGCCCGCGGGCCTTCGCCTCGGCGATCAGCTTGTCGGCGTCGGCGAGCGTGCCGAACAGCGGGTCGACGTCGCGGTAGTCGGACACGTCGTACCCGGCGTCGGCCTGCGGGGACGGGTAGAACGGGGACAGCCAGACCGCGTCGACTCCCAGCTCGGCGAGGTGGTCGAGCCGGGACGTGATGCCCGGCAGGTCGCCGATCCCGTCGCCGTCGGAGTCGGCGAACGAGCGCGGGTAGACCTGGTAGATGACCGCCTCGGTCCACCAGCCGGTGCCCGGGGCCTGCTGCGTCGCGTCGGTGTTCAGCGCCTTACTCCTGTCTGGGTGGTGCGGTGACGAGCGAGTTCGTTCAGTGTGCCCGGGGCGGCGCGGTCGATTCGCGCACCACCAGGCGAGTGGGCAGGATCACCGGGGGTGGTGTCCCGTCGCCGGTGTCGGCGCCGCGCGGCGCGGGCACCAGGCCGGGATACGGCTCGGTGGCCCGTACGCCGAGCGGGTCGAGCAGGATGCGGGCGGCGAGCAGCCCCTGGTCTGCTGCGGGCTGGGCGATCGTCGAGAGCCCGAGCACGCCGGCCAGGTCGTGGTCGTCGATGCCCATCACGCTCACGTCCTGCGGCACCCGCAGCCCGGCGTCGCGCAGCGCGGTGATCGCGCCCATCGCCATCTCGTCGCAGGCGGCGAAGATGGCGGTCGGCGGCTCGCCCCGGGCCAGCAGCTCGGCGGTGGCCCGGGTGCCCCCGTCGATGGTGAACCGCGACTCGACGTCGAGGCTCGGGTCGGGTCGCAGCCCGGCGGCCCGCAACGCCTCCTGGTAGCCGCGCCGCCGGTCCAGGTGGGTGGTGAAGGCCAGTTCGTCGTCCGGGTCGCCGGAGATGTGCGCGATCCGGGTGTGGCCGAGGTCGAGCAGGTGGCGGGTGGCGGTCCGGGCGGCGGCCACGTCGTCGATCCGGACGCAGGGCCACCCGGGCACCTCGCTGCCGGAGCTGATCGTCACGCCCGGCAGGTCCAGTTTCGTCAGCGCGTGCACGTCGGCCGCGCGCAGCGGGGTCGCGACCAGGATGATCGCGTCGACGCGCTTGTGCAGGCTGGCCGTGCGCAGCACCCGCTGCCGGGTCCGCTCCCGGCCGCCGAGGTTGTAGAGCAGCAGGTCGTAGCCGCTGTCCTGGAGGAACTCCTCGACCGCCTCGACCACGGTGCCGAAGAACCACCTGGTGATCCGGGGCACCACCACCGCGACCGTGCCGGTCCGGCCGCCGGCCAGCCGGCTCGCGCTGGGCGACACCGCGTACTGGAGTTGTTCGGCGGCGGCGAGCACCCGGCGGCGGGTCGCGGCCGAGACCGTCGGCAGGCCCCGCAGCGCCCGGGAGACGGTGGCCGTGGAGACCCCGGCCAGACGGGCGACGTCGTCAATCTTGGTCATCGTGAGCTCCCCGCTGTGACCCGGGCCCCGCCGCCGGCCGTGCCGGCGGCGGGGCGCCGGATCAACCCTTGACGCTGCCGGCGAGCAGACCTCGCACGAAGAAGCGCTGGAGGGACAGGAACACGATCAGCGGTACGACGATCGACACGAACGCACCGGCCGTCAGCCGCTGCCACTCGTTGCCCCGGGTACCGGCCAGCTCCGCGAGCCGGACGGTCATCGGGGCGGTCTCGTCGCCGCCACCGGCGAAGATCAGCGCGACCAGCAGGTCGTTCCAGACCCAGAGGAACTGGAAGATGCCGAACGCCGCCAGCGCGGGCATGACCAGCGGCAGCACGATGGTGCGGAAGATCTTCGGGTGGGTGGCCCCGTCGACCCGGGCCGCCTCCATCAGGTCGCCGGGGAGCTGCGAGATGAAGTTGTGCAGCAGGAACACGGCGAACGGAAGCGCGAAGCAGGTGTGCGCGAACCACACCTGGGCGAACTTCTGCTCGTCGACCAGGTCCCACGCGGGGAGGATCTGCACCCCGGCGACGGTGACGCCGGTGGAGAAGAACCGCAGCAGCGGCACCAGCGCCATCTGCAGCGGCACGATCTGGAGCGCGAAGATCCCGATGTAGACCCAGTCCCGCCCCTTGAAGTTCATCCACGCCAGCGCGTACGCGGCGAGCGACGCGAAGGCCAGCGGGAAGAGCACCGAGGGGATGGTGATCGCCAGCGAGTTGATGAAGTAGCTGGCCAGCTGACCGGACGAGCCGCGGCTGAACAGCACCTCCTGGTAGTTCTCCAGCGTGATCTGCGGGTCGCTGAAGAACGTCCACCATCCGGTGGTCTTGATCTCGTTCTCCGGCCGGATCGAGGAGATGAACAGGCCGAAGGTCGGGATCGTCCAGAGCATCGCGATGACGATCGACACGAGCGTGGCGGTGCGGCTGTTCAGTCGCTTGCGCACCCGGGCGACCCGGGTGGTCGGCTCGGTGGCCTGGGCGCCGACTCCGACGGTGGGCGTGGCGGTGGTCATCTCAGCCCTCCCGCTGCTTGCGCAGGTTGCGGATCTGGTAGATCACGATCGGGATCACCAGCACGAACAGGAACACCGCCAGCGCCGAGCCCTGACCGTTCTCCTGGTAGCGGAACGCCTGGTTGTACATCTCGGTCGCGATCACGTTCGTGTCGTAGTTGCCGTTCGTGGCGGTCCGGACGATGTCGAAGACCTTGAGCGTGGCGATGGAGATCGTCACCACCACGACGATCAGCGCCGGCCGGATGCTCGGAATGGTGATCCGCCAGAACATCTGCCACGGGGTGGTGCCGTCCAGCCGGGCCGCCTCGACGATGTCGGCCGGGATGGCCTTGATGGCGGCGGAGAGCACCACCATCGCGAAACCGGCCTGGATCCACACCATGATCACGATGAGCAGGAACGTGTTCAGCGGCGAGTCCAGCAGCCACTGCTTCGGCTCGCCGCCCAGGCTCACCACGATCTGGTTGAGCAGGCCGATCTGGTCGCCCTCGCCCCGGTAGGCGTAGACGAACTTCCAGATGATGGAGGCGCCGACGAACGAGATCGCCATCGGCAGGAAGATCAGGGACTTGGCCACGGCCTCGAACCGGGCCTTGTCCACCAGGACCGCGTAGATCAGGCCGAACGCGGTGGCCACCAGCGGCACCAGCAGCACCCAGATCAGCGTGTTGATCAGGACCCGGACGATCGAGTCCTCGGCGAACATCCAGCGGTAGTTGTCCAGGCCCACCCAGTCGTTGCTGCCGGAGTCCATGAAGGAGAGCAGCGTGGTGCGGACGGCGGGGACCACCAGCCCGACGGCGAGCAGCAGCAGCGTCGGCAACAGGAAGAAGAACGCGAACGCGCCCTCGCCCTGCTTGCGCCGGCGGGGCAGCGGCGCGCCGCCGGCCGAGGCCGCGACGAGCTGTGCCTCCCGGCGCCGGGCGAAGAACGACGGCACCACGTCGAGGAGCAGGAGCAGCCCGCCCACCACCGCGACGAAGGCGATCAGCCCGTACATCAGCATGAGGAACTTCGGCTGCTCCGCCGCGAAGTCGAACTCCATCGACCCTCCCTCAAGGGTTCGGCTAGCAGAGGTGGCCCGGTCCGGGGGAACCGGACCGGGCCACCTGCTAGATCACTTCCAGCTGCCCTCGATGTCGTTCAGGACGGCGGTGGTGTCCTTGCCGTTGATCCAGGCCACCATGCCCTTCCAGAAGGTGCCGGCGCCGACCGCGGCCGGCATCAGGTCCGAGCCGTCGAAGCGGAAGACCGTCTTCTCGTCCTGGAGGATGCCCACGGAGAGCTTGTCCACCGGGTTCGGGACGTTGTTCAGGTCCAGCTTCTTGTTCGCGGAGACCCAGTCACCGATCTTGGCGCGGCTGTTGGCGTACTCGCCGGAGGCCAGGTAGGTCTGCACCGCCTGGACCTCGGGACGGTCGGCGAAGGCCGCGACGAACTCGCCGCCGCCCAGAACCGGCTTGCCCTTCGACGGGTCGATGGCCGGGAAGTAGAACGCGAAGACGTCGCCGTCCTCGGCCACCTTGGTGCCCTCGGGCCACTGGTTGGCGTAGAAGGACGCCTGCCGGTGCAGCGCGCACTTGCCGGTGGTGATCGGCGTGCCCGCCTCCTGGAACGAGGTGGTGGCGATGCTCTTCACGCCGCCGAAGCCGCCGTTGACGTACTTCTCGTTCTTCAGGATGGTGCCGGCCCGGTTGAGCGCGTCGGCCACCTGCGGGTCGTTGAACGGGATCTCGTGGGTGGTCCACTTGTCGTAGACGTCCGGGCCGCCGGTGCGCAGCAGCACGTCCTCGATCCAGTCGGTGGCCGGCCAGCCGGTGGCGTCACCGGACTCGATGCCGGCGCACCACGGCTTGGTGCCGCTGGCCGCGATCTGGTCGGAGAGCTTGATCAGGTCGTCCCACGTGGTGGGGACGGTCCAGCCCTTCTCCTTGAAGGTCTTCGGCGAGTACCACACGAAGGACTTCACGTTGGAGCCGAGCGGGGCGCCGTAGAACTGGCCGTTGACGGTGCTGTACTTCAGCCAGTCGGCGGAGTAGTTCTGCTCGGCCATGGCCTTGGTGTCGGCGCCGGCCGGCTTGAGCTTGCCCGAGTCGACGAACCGCTTGAGCAGACCCGGCTGCGGGATGAAGGCGAGGTCGGGGGCGTTGCCGCCGTCGACCCGGACCGGCAGCTGGGCCTCGAACTCGCCGGAGCCCTCGTGGTCGATCTCGATGCCGGTGCAGTCCTCGAACTCCTTCCAGGACTGCTGGAGGCGCTCGTCCTCGATGTCACGGATCGAGGAGTAGATGGTCACCTTCTTGCCGTCGTGACCCTCGTACTTCTCGTATGCGCCGCACTCGGCCGAGCCCGCGTTGCTGCTCTTCTTGTCGTTGCCGGTGCCGCAGGCGGCGACGCCGAGCGCCAGCCCCAGGACGCCGGCGACCGCGAGCGCCTGGCGCGATCTGGCAAACGCCATGCCGATCTCCTTCCTTGCCGGCGCGTGGGGGGATCGACCCGCGCCGGTCCGATGGTCGTCCTCACATGTAAGCGCTTGCATCGTGTCGGGTCCACCCCTGGCCGGACACGGCCCGGTAACAATCCCGAAACCCTGGCCACCGCTGGTGGGTGCGCTCCCACGAATCTTCCCGGGAACGGAACTTTCTGTCAGGATGTCCGCATCACATTGAAGACTTTCAACATTGGAGGCAGTGGATGCGTAAGCGATGGCTCGCCCTCGGTGCGAGCGCGGCGGTCCTGGCGGCGACCCTCGTGCCGGCCGCGCCGGCGATGGCCGCTCCGACCTTCAAGGTCCCGTTCCCGTGCAACCAGTCCTGGTCCGGTCAGACCCGGACCAACCACAGCCCGGCGAACGCGATCGACTTCAACCGCACCGACGACCTGGGCGACCCGGTGGTCGCCAGCGCTCCCGGCACCGTCGACGTGGTCACCAACCTCGGCGACACCAGCTACGGCAAGTACGTCCGGATCAACCACGGGGGCGGTCACACGACCTACTACGCCCACCTGAACGCCTTCAACGTCTCGGTCGGGCAGACCGTCGGCTACGGCCGGGTGATCGGCTACGTCGGCACGACCGGCGGCTCCACCGGCCCGCACCTGCACTACGAGCAGCGCCTCAACGGCAGCTCTGTGAAGATCAAGTTCAACGGGGTCCAGGCGCTCTACTGGGGCACCAAGACCTACACCAGCGACAACGGCTGCGGCGGGACGAACACCGGCGAGGGCACCGTCAACACGGCCGGCTCCCCGCTGACGGTCCGCTCCGGCCCCGGCACCGGCTACAGCTCGGTCGGCACGGTGGCCGACGGGGCGAAGGTGACCATCCAGTGCCAGACCAGCGGCACCAGCGTCAGCGGCACGTACGGCACCAGCTCGATCTGGGACCGGATCGGCTCCGGCCGGTTCATCTCCGACGCCTACGTCTACACCGGGTACGACGGCTACATCCCGGGCGTACCCCGCTGCTGAACCCGGCGGGCGCGGGGGCGAGCCGCCCCCGCGCCCGTACCGGTCAGGAGTTCAGCCGCCACACCGCGAAGTTCAGCGCGGACGCGAACGTCACCCAGGCCCAGTACGGCAGCATCAGCAGCGTGGCCGGCCGGGAGACGCGCCGGAACAGGGCGACCGTCACGCCGATCGCCAGCCACATCAGCACGATCTCGGCGAACGCCAGCCCGTACGCCCCGGCGCCGAAGAACAGCGGGGTCCAGATCGCGTTGAGCACGAGCTGCACGACCCAGGCCCAGAGCGCGGGGCCGAAACCGGCCCGGCGCCAGACCAGCCAGCCGGCGATCGCGATGAGCGCGTAGAGCACGGTCCAGACCGGGCCGAACAGCCACGACGGCGGCGCCCAGGCGGGCTGCTCCAGGCTCTGGTACTCGGCGGAGGTGCCCTGGACGCCCAGCCCGCCGATCGCGGCGGCGGCGAAGGTGGCGGCGGCGAAGCCGAGCAGCGCCCACCACGTGCGGGCTCCGGTGGTGCGCCGGGTGACACTCTGCGACATCTCCATGGTCGAGATGTTTCCGCTCGACCGGCCCGGCAAACGCCCGGACGCCGCCGGACCCGGACGCGGAGAAGCCGGAGTCACCCGGCCCGGACGTTCCGGTCCGGCAGGACGGAACGCCCGGGCCCGGCGACCCCGGCGGGTACGGGAACCGCTGTTACGTGTTGAAGATGCTGACGCCACCCGGGCCGACCAGCAGGCCGACGACGATGAGGACGATGCCCCAGAGGATCTGCCGGCGGAACAGGGCGAGAATTCCGGCGACCACCAGTACGACTGCGAGAATCCAGAGAATCAGCTCCATGTCGGCTGAATACCCGTGCGCCCGTTACCGGAAACCTCCGGCTCAGTCGAGCTGATCACCGCCCAGGTGGAAGACGCTGTACGCCTGCTTGATCACCGGGTGGGCCACGTTGCGGACCCGTACGCCGCCCGGCGTGGTGCCGCGCTCGGTGCCGTGGTGGGCGTGCCCGTGCAGCGCCAGCGCGGTGGGTGCGGAGTCGATCGCCTGGCCGAGCTGGTAGCAGCCGAGGAACGGGTAGATCTCCAGCGGCTCGCCGGCGAGCGTGTCCGGCACGGGGGAGTAGTGGGTGAGCGCGACGAGCGCGTCGCACTCCAGCGAGAGCAGCGCGCCGGTGAGCGCGTCGGCGCTCTCCCGGGTGGTCCGCACGAACGCCTTCATCTCCGGCTCGCCGAAGTCGCTGGCGCACCGCCCGGCGAACCCGCCGCCGAACCCCTTCACGCCGGCCACCCCGAGCCGTCCGCCGGGCGTCTCCACCACCGTGCCGGTGCCCTCCAGCACCGTGATCCCGGCGTCCTCCAGCACCTTCACCACCTGCGGCACCTCGTCGCACTGGTGGTCGTGGTTGCCGAGCACGGTGATCACCGGTACGCCGAGGTCGCCGAACTCCCGGGCCACGCACCGGGCCTCGGCCTCGGTGCCGTGCCGGGTGAGGTCACCGGCGAGCAGCAGCGCGTCCGCGCAGCCGGGCAGCTCCTCCAGCGCCGGCCGGAACCGGCCCACCACGTCCTCGTCCAGATGCACGTCGCCCACGGCGGCGATCCGGATCACCATCGAACCTCCCTCACGGCAACTCCTCGACCTGGGTGGGCGCCTGCGTGCGGATCACCCCGATGTCGCTGGTCACGGGCGTGTCCGGGAAGCGCTCGGCCACCCGTCGCAGGATCTCCTCCCGCCGGTGCGGGCTCTCCACCTCGCCGTAGAGCACCAGCCCGTTCTCCCGCCGCACCACGGTGATGCCCTGCTCGGCCACCGTCGGGTCCTCGGCCAGCATGCTCTGGATCTCCGCCTCGACGTACTCGTCGGGGGGGACGTCGCCGGACAGTCCGGTCACAGGGTCTCCCTTCCGCCGGGCGCGCCGCCGGGCAGCACGTCCAGCCGGTCGAGCAGCACCAGGAACGCCTCCGCGTACGGCGAGTGCTGCGTCTCCTTCCGTACCCGTTCCCAGTCGATCTGCTCCCGCAGCGAGCGGGCCAGCGGCAGGGCCCGGGCGAAGTCGCAGTAGTGCTGGGAGAAGCTGAGCAGCTTGTGCACCATGAGCTGGCTGGCCGAGAGCACCGGCATGTGGATCGCGTCGACCGGGCGCACGATCGTGTCGGCGAACGTCTCCGCGGTGACCGGCGTCTCCACCGGCCGGTGGATCAGGTCCACCATCCGGTCCTCGTCGTAGACCTTGACCAGCCAGTCCTCCGGCGGACGCTCGGCGGTGAAGCCGGCCTCGACCAGCGCCTCCAGTGCCCGGTCGACGTCCGCCTCGCGGAGCAGGAAGTCCACGTCGTGGTCGCTGGAGTGGCCGCCGTGCGCGTACACCGCGAAGCTGCCACCGAGCGCGAACGGGATCTCGGACTGTTTGAGCACGGCGGCGACCTTCTTCAGCGTGTGCACCAGGGTCTCGTCCCCGCGCTCGGCCATCTGCGGCTCCCTCGTCGTCATATCTGCGGTGGGACCACGATGCGTACCCGGCGGACGCTCCGGTCACACCTGTTGGGGCGCGATCGGCCCGTCAGGGTAGGAAAGCGACATCCGGGCCGGTGTGAGCATCGGTCGGATAACCTCGGGAGGGTGGCCAGCTCACTGCGGACGCGGCGGGGCGGGGCCCGACTGCGCGCCGTCGCCCTGATCGGCATCGACGGCTCAGGTAAGACCACCCAGGCCCACCGGCTCGCCCAGGCACTCACCGCCGCCGGTCGTCCCGCCACCTACCACCGCAACGCCGGTGGCCGCCGCTGGCTCGGCCGCATCGCCCAGCGGGTCGGCCGTCCGGACGCGCAACGGCTCGTCGGGCGCGACGGCCTGCTCGTGGTCGAGTCGGTGCTGCGGTGGCTGGCCATCGCGCTCGCGCTGCTCATCTGCCTGGTGACCGGCCGCACCGCGGTGATGGACAGGTGGTCCGCCTGCCAGTACGCCAGCATCCGGGCGCACGGCGGGCAGCGGTGGGAGCGGCTGGCCCGGGCCGGGTACCGGATCTTCCCGGCGCCCCGGGTGACGTTCCTGCTCACCGTCGACCCCGCCGAGGCGTACCGCCGGATCGAGCGGCGTGGCACCGACCACGAGACGATGGAGTGGCTGACCGCCGCGGCCGCCGCCTACCGGGGGCTGCCGGAGTACGGCACCTTCGTGGTGGTGGACGGCAACGGCCCGCCGGAGGAGGTGGCCCGCCGGATCCGGGCGCACCTGAGCGAGTGGCTGCCCGACGACCCGCCCGCCGGTCCCGGCCCGGCTCCGGCCGGTCCGCGACGCCCGGCCGGTGGCGCCGGGCGGGACGGGCCGGTGCCGGTTCAGGCCCGCCCGTAGACCGGGATGCTCGCGCCGCTGGTGGGCGCGGACTCGGGGGAGGCGAGGAAGCGGATCACCTCGGCGATCTCGGCCGGCGGCACCCAGCGCCCGTGGTCGGCGTCGGGCTGGGCGGCGCGGTTGGCCGGGGTGTCGATGACGCTCGGCAGCACCGTGTTGCACCGCACGCCCCGCTGCCGGTACTCGACCGCCACCGTCTCGGCGAACGCCCGCACCGCGGCCTTGGCGGTGGCGTAGCCGGAGGCGCCGGGGAACGGCGAGACCGCCGCCCGGGCCGAGACGCAGACCACCGCTCCGTCGCCGGACGCCATGAGGTGCGGCAGCGCCGCGTGGGTGACCAGGTACGTCGGGCGCAGGTTGAGCCGCAGCATCCGTTCGAAGTCGTCGACCGGGGTCTCGTGCACCAGGCCACCGGCCGCGTACCCGCCGACGAGGTTGACCACCGCGCGCAGCGGGGCGGCCGGCTCGGCGGTCGCCGCCTCGACCGCCCGCGCGACCCCCTCGGGGGTCAGCAGGTCGGCCACGACCCGGACCGGGCCGTCGTCCGTCCCGGGCTCCCGCTGGGGTACGACCACCCGCCAGCCGGCGTCGAGGAAGGCGGCGGTGACCGCGCCGCCGAGCCCACCCGTGCCTCCGGTCACCAGCACCGTGCGTTCCGTCATGGACACACGCTAGCCAACCGCCCCGCCGGCGGACCGGTGGGCCGTCCGGCCCGCCGGGTCGAGGCCGACCAGGCAGGGACCGCCGCGCGACGGCGGACCGGCACGTCGGGCGGCAGGAGTGACTCGACCGGAGCGGATGAGGCGGTGGGGCTGCGACAATGGGATCCTTGGCCCGGGGACGGGCACGGAAGACAGTAAATTTCCCGATACGCGGTGTCATGGTTGACGCTCACGCCTCGTGAAAGTAAGTTTCATCCGTGGCGAAGAGTTCGAAGATTTCTGCGAGTCACGAGCCCGGTGGACTGATCGTCCACATCAGCGGCCTGCTGCCCTCGCTGTCCCCGGCCGAACAGCGGGTGGCCCGGCTGGTCGTCGCCGATCCGGCGGACGCGGCCCGGCGTACGATCACCGACCTCGCCACCGCCGCCGAGACGTCCGAGGCGACAGTGATCCGCTTCTGCCGCTCGGTCGGCATGGACGGCTACCCCCAGTTGCGGATCCGGCTCGCCGCCGAGGCCGCCCGCCGGGTCGAGCCGCCGGACGCGCGCGTGGTCGGCGGCGACATCCCGCCGGGCGCGGACCTCGCCCAGATCATCGCCACGATCGCGTTCAACGACGCCCGGGCCGTGGAGGAGACCGCCGAGCAGCTCGACCCGGCGGTCTGCGAGCAGGTGGTCGAGGCGATCGGCGCGGCCGGCCGGATCGACGTCTACGGCGCGGGCGCCAGCGGCTTCGTCGCCTCCGACTTCCAGCAGAAGCTGCACCGCATCGGCCGCATCGCGTTCTACTTCCCGGACGTGCACACCGCGCTCACCTCCGCCGCCCTGCTGGGCCGCGGCGACGTGGCGGTCGGCATCTCGCACACCGGCACCACGTCCGACGTCATCGAGGTGCTGGAGCAGGCGCGGGCGCGCGGCGCCACCACCGTGGCGCTGACCAACTTCCCGCGCTCGCCGATCACCGAGGTCGCGGACCACGTGCTCACCACAGCCGCCCGGGAGACGACGTACCGCTCCGGCGCGACCGCCAGCCGGCTGGCCCAGCTCACGGTGGTCGACTGCCTCTTCGTCGGGGTGGCCGCCCGCAGCCGGGCCCGGACCAAGAAGGCCCTGGAGGCCACCGCCGAGGCGGTCCAGTCGCACCGGGTCGGCCCCGGGCGGAGGCGGGGATGACGGCGGGCCGGGTGGAGCGCGACGGCGTGGCGGCGGTGCGGCCGGTGGTGCGCGTCGGCGCGCCGACCGAGCGGCGCAACCCGCACAGCGTCGACCTCGACCTGATGTCCACCCGGGACGTGCTCACCGTCATCAACGAGGCGGACCGGCGGGTGCCGGCCGCGGTCGCCGCCGTGCTGGACGAGATCGCCGAGACCGTCGACCTGGCCGTGGCCGCGCTGCGCGACGGGCACCGTGTGCACTACTTCGGCGCCGGCACCTCCGGTCGCCTCGGCGTGCTGGACGCGGCCGAGCTGGCGCCCACGTTCAACTCGCCCCGGCACTGGTTCTGCTCGCACCTCGCGGGCGGCCCGGACGCCATGTGGCGCGCCGTCGAGGACGCCGAGGACGACGAGCGCGGCGGCGCCGCCGAGGCCGCCGAGTGCGTACGCCCCGGCGACCTCGTGGTGGGCCTGGCGGCCAGCGGGCGCACCCCGTACGTCCTCGGGGCGCTCGCCGCGTCCCGGGCGCAGGGGGCCGGTACGGTGCTGCTCTGCGCGAATCCGGAGGCCGAGGCCGCCGCGTCGGTGGACGTCTTCATCGGGGTGGACACCGGACCGGAGGTGGTCACCGGGTCGACCCGGATGAAGGCCGGCACGGCGCAGAAGCTGGTGCTCAACACGTTCTCCACGGCCGTGATGGTGCGTCTGGGCCGGGTCTACTCGAACCTGATGATCGACATGGTGGCCACCAACGCCAAACTGCGCGGCCGCATGATCTCGATCCTCATGGAGGCCACCGGCTGCGCCGAGGAGGTGTGCCGGGTCGCCCTGCGGGAGGCCGACGGCGACCTCAAGACCGCGCTCGTCGCGCTCGTGTCCGGCGCCGAGGTGCCGGCCGCCCGGGCCGCGCTGGCCCGCTCCGCCCACCAGGTACGCGGCGCGCTCGAACTGCTCGCCTCCTGAGGGTTCCGGCCCCCGCCGCGGGCCGGCCCGTCCCGCCCGATCCACCCGCCCGGCGCATCCGCCCGGCGGGTGCGACGCGTATCACGTGCGGGGAGGGGACGACTCCTCCCGCACGGATTGTTCAACGAGGCGGAGGGTAATCCTTGAGCATGGCTGAACCGACCGGTCCGCAGGCGCGTATCTCGCAGTGACCAGGATCGCAACGACTCGGTGACGCGGCTCGCTGTGTTCATGGAACAGGCAATGGTGCCATTCCATGGGCGAACGGCGATTTCGCAGCTCCGGTGTGCGCCGAAAACGGCGCCCGCGAGCCGCCCGAACCGGGCCGGTAACAGGAAACATGGACCGGGCTCTCAGCTACTACTCAGGCATTCGTGACAGTTTCGACTCACGACATGGAATCCCCGACGCGTCACATCTGTTGTGTAGGTGTCAGCACCTACGGGCACAGCGGAGGTTACGGGGAGGGCTGATGAACGTGGGGATGGCAAGGAACCGGGCAACCGGCGCGAGCGAGGGGACCGTGGCAATCGTGGACAAGAACATCGGCATGCGTACCGACGAGGTCGCCGAGGAGCGGGACCTGGTCGGCGTCTACCTGCACGAGATCTCCCGGACGCCGCTGCTCGACGCCGCCCGGGAGGTCGACCTCTCCAAGGCGATCGAGGCGGGCCTCTACGCCGAGCACCTGCTCGACGAGGATCGGATCCCCGACGGCGTCGACCGGGAGGACCTGGAGCGGCTGGTCGTCGAGGGTGAGCGCGCGAAGGACCTGTTCATCCGCGCGAACCTGCGGCTGGTCGTGTCGATCGCCCGGCGCTACGTGCGCTCCGGCATGCCCATGCTGGACCTGATCCAGGAGGGCAACACCGGCCTGGTCCGGGCGGTCGAGAAGTTCGACTACGAGCGCGGCTTCAAGTTCTCCACCTACGCGACCTGGTGGATCCGCCAGGCCATCAGCCGGGCGATCGCCCAGCAGGAGCGGACCGTACGGCTGCCCGTGCACCTGGTCGAGGACGTCAACCGGATGCGCAACGTGGCCCGGCAGCTCACCCGTGAGCTGGGCAGCGACCCGGAGCCGGAGCAGATCGCGACCGCGCTCGGCGTGACCGTCGAGCGGGTCAACGAGCTGGTCCGCTGGTCGCAGGACACCGTCTCGCTGGACACCCCGGTGGGCGACGACGGCGACACCAACCTCGGTGACCTGGTCGCCGACAGCGACGCGCCGTCGCCCGAGGAGATCGTGCTCACCGGTCTGGAGCGGCAGCGGATCGAGGGTCTGCTCAACCACCTCGACGACCGTTCCGCCGGCATCATGCGGGCCCGGTACGGCCTGGAGGACGGGCGGGAGCACTCGCTGACCGAGGTCGCGTCGCGGTTCTCGCTGTCCCGCGAGCGCATCCGCCAGCTGGAGATCCAGGCACTGGGCCGGCTGCGTGAGCTGGCTCGCGCGGAAGGGCTCCAGGCGGCCTGACCTGGTAACAATGAACGGCGAACGGCCGGCGTCCGACAGGGGGACGCCGGCCGTTCGCCGTCTTCGCGGTGCTCAGACCCGGCCGTAGCCGGCGATCGACATGATGTTCATGCCGCGCTTGCTGACGTTGCGCCCGGCGCTGGGCGCGTCGATGATCTGACCGCCCCCGACGTAGAGCGCCACGTGCCCGAGACCGGAGTAGAACACCAGGTCACCCGGCTGCAGCTGGCTGCGGCTGATCCGTGTGGTGGCGCTCCACTGCCGCGCCGCGCTGTGCGGCAGCGACTTGCCGGCCGCCCGCCACGCCGCGAGCGTCAGGCCGGAGCAGTCGTAGCTGCCGGGACCGTCCTGGCCGTAGCCGTAGGGCTTGCCGACCGCGCCGTAGGCGTACCGCACCGCCACTCCGGCGTCGCCGGAGACGGCCGGTGGCTTGCCCGCCGAACTGGGGTTGCCGGGCGCCTCGTTGGCCCGCCCGTACGCCTTGCGCCGCATCTCGTAGAGGTCGGACAGGTCCGCCTCGATCCGCGTCTTCGCGGACTTGAGCTGCTTGGCCTGCGCCGCCTCCCGGGCGAGCGTGACGTCCAGCCGGGTCTTCTGGTCGATCAGCCGCTGCTGGTCGGCCGTGAAGCTGTTGATGGTGCGCTGCCGCTGGCGGGTGAGCTGGTCGAGCGTGCCCAGCCGCTCCGGCAGCGTGGCCTGGCCGCCCGGGTCCAGCAGGGCCGCCGCGGTGCGCATGCCGCCGGTCTTGTACGCCGTCGCGGCCAGCACACCCACGTCGGCGCGGCTGCGTTCGGCCTGTTCCTGCAACGGCCCGATCCGGGCCTCCAACTTGGCCGCGGTGGCCTTGTTGGCCTTGATGTCCTCGTTGAGCTTGTTGTAGGACTCGACGATTCGCTCCAGCTCAGTCGAGGACTTCTCGATCTGCTTCGTCAGCTCGGCGGGTGTGGGCTCGGCCCGGGCCACCTGCGCCGGGGCGAGCAGCGCGGCCGAGAGGCCGGCCACCGCCAGCGAGCGGAGCAGCATCCGTAAGGACGACAAGAGCGGAAAGCTCCTCTCCCACCGGTCGCCGGGCGCGTTCGCGACCCGGCGACACCGGCCCGGGGCCGTCCGGGTGGACGGCTGTCGACCGGGCCGACCTGGACAACCTAACCCGTGATCGCAGTAGCCGGGAGTTCAAGCAGGGGCGAAAGTTGGCAAAGTGGCGGAAAGTGATGAGGGGGAGCCGGTGGGTGGATGAGGCGAACTCGCCCGATTCGTCGTTCTGGGCGGATGTCGCCAGGCAACGCCAGGCAAAGTCATGACAAAGACCGAAATCATTCTCTGTTTCCGGCTGGCGCGGCCGCGCCGGTGACCCCCGCGACGGCCGAAACCCCGAGGTCAGGTGGCGCGAGGCCAACACAATGAAGCCCGGACGGGAAATCCCACCACGGGATCCCTGCTCCCGGGAGGCCGCCGTGCAGACCGAACGCTCCGCCACCCAGCCGCCCCGCTCGCCGCGACCGGCCGCACCCAGGCTGCTCTACGCCCGGCCCGGCATCGTCGTCACCGCCGAGCGCTTCACCGTCGGCCGTAACAGCTGGCAGGTGGCCGAGATCACCCAGCTCCGGACCGACCGTGGACCGCACGACCGGCTCGCGATCCGGGCCGTCGCCGTGTCCGCCGCGATGATCGCCGCGGTCGGCCTGCTGCTCGGCTTCACCGGCGGCCTGCACCGGCTCACCGCCGGGGCGTACCTCATGCTCGGCACGGTCGGACTGGTGCCGCTGCTGCTCGTGCTGATCGGCGACCGCGTGCGGCCCCCGGCGCACGAGCTGTGGGGACGGGTGCGGGGCACCGAGGTGCTGCTGTTCAGCAGCGACGACGAGCGGCAGTTCGGCCAGGTCGCCCGCGCGCTGGCGCGGGCCCGGGAGGCGGCGCGCCTGGGCGGCTGGGCCGACCCGCCGGCGGCCGAGCCGTGGCGACCGGCCCGGTGACCCGCGGTCAGCCCGCGACCGGCTCCGGCGTACGCGGGCGGCTCTCGGCGGCCACCCAGTGGCTCACCCGCCGCTCGGCGTAGAACGAGACGAACGGCACGGTGCCGGCGAGCATCACCAGCAGCATCCGCTTCAGCGGCCAGTTCGCCCGGCGGGACAGGTCGAACGTGAGCGCCAGATAGAGCATGTACAGCCAGCCGTGCGCCACGCCGACCACGGCCACCACGCTCGGGTTGTCGAAGCCGTACTTCAGCGGCATGCCGATCAGGACCAGCACCACGAGCGCCACGCCCACGATCCAGGCGATCACGCGGTACCGGGTAAGGGCTCCGCCCACCGTCGTCCGTCCTTCCGCACCGGCCTCAGCCGGGATAGTCGCCGGGCCGGGCGCCCGGATTGGCGTTCAACCAGGATAGGTAGCGGTTGTACGCGGCCAGCTCGGCGTCGTCCGCCCCGTCCGCCGGTGCGGCCGGCACCCGTACGACGCGCACCGGCCGGCGTACCGCCGGGGTGGCGGCGACCGGCGCGGCGCCGGCGGTCACCGACGGCCCCGGCTCGGCCGGCGTGGTGTCCCCCGTCGGCGCGGGGCCGGCAGCGCGCAGCGTCTGGCGGACCTCACGCCACCAGACGAAGATCACGAAACCGGCGAACACCGGCCACTCGATCGCGTAACCGAAGCTGATCGCGTTCCCCCCGGCGGCGCGGGTGACCTGCCACCAGCCCATGCCGAGGCAACCCGCCGCCAGCACGACCATGGCCACGTGGCGGACGATCCACGCCGGTGTCCAGAGCCGTTCCATGCCCACGAGAGTACCGGGGCCACCGGGCGTCTCCGACACGGCGTCGTAGGCCGGGCGGGGTTTGGTGGCACGCCCGCTGGGCATCCGAACAGGTGCAACCCGAACGAGACGAGGGGGCGACGATGACCGAATCGGTACGCCGGGACGCGAGCCCGGAACAGCGGGTCGCGGAATGGGACGGCGACCACGCCCGCACCGTCGACGCGGACGGCGAGCAGCTCGGGGTGGACCCCGCGGAGCTGGGTGACGAGGACCTGGTCCGGGAGATGCAGAGCCTGCACCGCACCCGGCTGGACACGCTGCGGCACGCCACCGACTCGGCGCTCGCCAACCACCTGCGGCGCACCGCCGAACTGGAGACGGAGTACCTGGCCCGGCACCCCGGCCGGGAGGTCGACCCGAGCCGGCTGCGGGACGCCTGATGGCCAGCCACGCCGAGCGCGGCATGTCCGCGCCGCCGGAGGTGGTGTTCAACACCGCGACCGACCCGGACCGCTCCTCGGCCTGGCTGCCCGAGCGGCTGCGCAGCTCCGGCGCCTGCCGGGTGGAGGTCGTGGACGCCGACGACATGCGGGCCCGGTGGAGCGCCGCGGACTGGTCCGCCGAGATCGACGTGGAGCCGGCCGACGCGGGCGGCGCCCGGGTGCGGCTGGAACTGGCCGGGCCGGACCACGACCTGGCCGACGAGATCCTGGCCAACCTCGACCGCGAGGTGGCCGACAACCTGACCGCCGGTTGAGCCCGGCCCGCACGACGAGCACGAGGAGGCCGGGTTGACCGGGAGTGGCCTGAAGCAGAAAGTGGCGCGCCTGCGCCAGGCGTACGCGCCGCACGAGCATCGGCCGCTGGAGGGCTACCTGAAGGCGATGGGCACGTACGCCGGTGTGACGGCGGCGCTCGTCGGGCTGGTCCGGGCGACCGGCCGGCCGGTGCCCGAGCGGCCCACCCCCGCGGACGTGGTGCTGCTCTCGATCGCCACGCACAAGCTCAGCCGGCTGCTGTCCAAGGACGCGATCACCAGCCCGCTGCGGGCGCCGTTCACCCGTTACGACCACCCGATCGGCAGCGGCGAGGTGATGGAGCAGGTCCGCGACGAGGGCAGCCCGACCCGGCACGCGCTCGGCGAGCTGGTGAGCTGCCCGTTCTGCCTGGCGGTCTGGGTGGCCACCGGGCTCACCGGCGGCCTGGTGCTGGCGCCCCGGCTGACCCGGCTGGTCGCCACCGCGCTGACCGCGGTGGCCGCCTCCGACTTCCTTCAGATGGGGTACGCGGTCGCCCAGCAGGCGGCCGAGGGCGGTCGCCACGAGGCGTGACCCGTGAACACGGAAGAGGGCCGGCGCGCGCCGGCCCTCTTCCGTGTGTCTCCCACCGTCAGGTGGGGGTGGTGCCGTGGTCCTCGCCGGCCCAGCCGCGCGACGCCTCCGGTTCCCGCTCGTCCTCGTCCTCCCCGGTGATGACCTCGCGGTCCACGGCGGTGCGGTCGTGCTCGTTGGCGAAGTCCGGCTCCGGCAGCGTGTCGACGCCCTCCGGGGGCTGGTCGAGCGCCGCCAGGTGCTCGTGGTCGGGGTTGCGGTCGGTCATGTCGCGTCCTCTCGGTCTTCCGGGGGCTCAGGCGACCGTGCCGCCCAGCAGATCGGCCGCCTCGTCCGCCGCGTACTCGCCCTGGGGGAGCGCGGCGATCCGGGTGAGCAGCTCTGCGGGGAGCTCGGCGGCCACCGCCCGGCGGTAGATGTCCGCCTGGGTGATCCGCTCCTGGCCGTGGTAGATGTCGTCGAGCAGGTCGTCGAGCGGCCTGGTGTCGGGCTGCTCGGTCACGGGCGCGTCATCGGTCACGCCGACCACCTACCCGGCGCCGAACCGGTCAAACTCGCCCCAACCCCGCTCAGGCCGGTGCCGGGAGGGTGGCCCGGCGGGCACGGACGGCCTGGGCCAGGTGCTCCAGCACCTCGGCGGTGGTGTCCCAGCCGATGCAGGCGTCGGTGACCGACTGGCCGTACGCCAGCTCCCGGGTCGGGTCCAGGTCCTGCCGGCCCGGCACCAGGAAGCTCTCCAGCATGATGCCGACGATCCCGCGCTGGCCGGCGGCGAGCTGCGCGGCCACGTCCGCGGCGACCAGCGGCTGGTTGCGGTGGTCCTTGCCGCTGTTGGCGTGGCTGGCGTCGACCACCACCCGCTCCGGCAGGCCCGCCGCCCGCAGCAGCTCCAGCGCCCCGGCCACCGACTCCGCGTCGTAGTTCGGCCGGCCGCCCCCGCCGCGCAGCACCAGATGCCCGTCCGCGTTGCCCCGGGTGTGCATGATCGCCGGGGTGCCGGAGACGTCGATGCCGGGGAAGACGTGCGGCACGCCGGCGGCCCGGATCGCGTCCACGGCGGTGGCGATGCTGCCGTCCGGGCGGTTCTTCATGCCGATCGGCATGGACAGCCCGGAGGCGAGCTGCCGGTGCACCTGGCTCTCCACCGTCCGCGCGCCGATCGCGCCCCAGGCCACCGTGTCCGCGATGTACTGCGGGGTGATCGGGTCGAGGAACTCGCAGCCCACCGGCAGGCCCAGCCGCAGCACGTCGAGCAGGAGCGCCCGCGCGGTACGCAGGCCCGTGTTCACGTCGCCGGAACCGTCCAGCGCCGGGTCGTTGATCAGGCCCTTCCAGCCCACTGTCGAGCGCGGCTTCTCGAAGTAGACACGCATCACCACGAGCAGGTCGTCGGCGACCCGGGCGGCGGCCTCGCGCAGCCGGCCCGCGTACTCCAGGGCGGCGGCCGGGTCGTGCACGGAGCAGGGGCCGACGACGACGAGCAACCGGTCGTCGGCGCGGTCCAGCACCCGGCCGACGGCGCGGCGGCCCGCCACGACTGCCTCGGCCAGCGGGGTGTCGAGCGGCAGGTGGTGGTGCAGCAGGGCCGGGGTGGTCAGCGGCACCACACGGTCGATGCGCTGGTCGATGACCCGATGGGCGTCCTGGGACGTGGTCACGGTGGGGATTCCTTCCGCCGACCGTGCCCCCGTGCCGGGTCCGGGGGATCGAGCCGGCTGCTCGCATACGAAAGGGCAGGGAAAAGAATCCCTGCCCGGCCGGCTCGAAGAGGTGGTGACGTCAGCTCATGGTCGAGTCACCGGCTCCTCCAGCCGGCTGCCTAAACCATCGATACGACCGCGTCACGTCGACCAGCGTACCCGAAGCACGCCGGAAGTCCCGCTGTCGTTCCGAAGTGCGGAACGCGGGGTATGTGATCGCCATGACCACGAGCCACGACCCCAGTGACCAGGAACGGATCGAGTCCCGAGCGCACCTGTTGCCGGAGGAGGCGGCGGCGGGCAGCGACGACGCCGAGGCGCAGGCCGACGCGATCCTCGCCGAGTCCGACATCCGCGAGGCGGACCAGAACGCCGCCCCCGACACGGTGCTGGAGCACCGCACCTCCGAGCAGACCGTCACCCCCGTCGAGCCGCCCGACTGAGCGCGGCGCCCCGGGCCCGGCGGGAACCCCGGTAACTGTCGTCCCGCAGCCGGGCCAGCGGGCCGGTCAGGCGCAACCCCGGCGGCACGTTGCCGATCGGGTCGAACGCGAGCGCGGCGTCCTCGGCGGCGCCGCGCTCGTCGTCGAGGCGTACCTCGCCGAACGGCCGCCACCGGCCCACCGCCGAGGCGACCGCCAGCACCAGCCGGGGCTCGTCGTCCGCGACCGCCGCGCCCGCCTCGGCCAGGCCGCGACCCAGGTCGGGCGACTCCGGGTCGGCCAGCACGGCCAGGAACAGCCGCCGCCCGCCGCCCCGGAACGGCATGATCGACGTGTACGTCCCGGTGAAGCGCCGCCGGGGCAGCGGCAGGTTCCGCAGCACCGGCGCGGCGCCGCTGGAACTCCACAACAGGTCCACCGGCGGCTCCGGGTCACGGTGCAGCCGCACCGCCACGCCCAGCACGTCCGGCCAGCGGCCCGGCGTCGGCACGCCCTTGGACAGGCGGATCGTGGCCGGCCACCGGCCCGGGGAGTCGAGCAGCGGCACGCCGGTCGGCGGTCCCGGCGTACCCCAGATCCGGGCCTCGCCGGCGAACGTGCGCCCGGCCGGGTGCAGCAGCCGGGCGTGCCGGAGCCGGGCCAGCGCGGCGGCGGCGCGCTCGACGGCGGAGGGTGTGGTGGCGGCCATGACCGCACGGGTACCCCGGCGCGCACCGACGATGCTCCGGCGCGCGTGTCACCTTTCCGCCTCCGCGATCGGATAGCGTCGTCTCATGCCCGACAGCGGTTTCCCCTGGCCGATCGAGACGACCCGACTGGACAACGGCCTGCGCGTGGTGGTGAGCGAGGACCGCACCGCCCCGGCCGTGGCGGTCAACCTCTGGTACGACGTGGGCTCACGCCACGAGCCGGCGGGACAGACCGGCTTCGCCCACCTCTTCGAGCACCTCATGTTCGAGGGCTCGGTGAACGTGGCGAAGACCGAGCACATGAAGCTGATCCAGGGCGCGGGCGGCTCGCTCAACGCGACCACCAACCCGGACCGGACCAACTACTTCGAGACGGTCCCGGCCGAGCACCTGGAACTGGCGCTCTGGCTGGAGGCCGACCGGATGGGCGGTCTGGTGCCGGCGCTGACCCAGGAGACGCTGGACAACCAGCGCGACGTGGTGAAGAACGAACGCCGGCAGCGCTACGAGAACGTGCCGTACGGCGACGCGTGGCTGCGGCTGCTGCCGCTGCTCTACCCGCCCGGCCACCCGTACCACCACGCGACGATCGGGTCGATGGCCGACCTGAACGCCGCCGACCTGGCCACCTTCCAGGAGTTCCACAGCACGTACTACGCGCCGAACAACGCGGTTCTCACGGTGGTCGGCGACACCGAAGCGGCGGAGGTGTTCGCGCTCGCCGACAAGTACTTCGGCGGCCTCGCCGCGCGCGCCGACATCCCGGCCGCGCCGGACGGCCGCACGGTGCCCGCCACCGGCCGCCCGGCGGTGGAGACCGTCACCGCCGACGTGCCCGCCCCCCGCGTCTACGTCGCCCACCGCACCCACCCGTTCGGCACCCAGGGGTACGACGTCACGACGGTGCTGGCCACCGTCCTCGGCAGCGGCCGGGGCAGCCGCCTCTACCAGCGGCTCGCCGACGGTGAGCGGATCGCCCAGCCGGACCTGGTCGGCGCGTACGGCGTGGACCTGGCGCACGCCCCCGCCCCGCTGATCGCCACCGCCACGGCCCGCCCCGGGGTGAGTGCCGAGCGGCTGCGCGACGGCCTGGCCGACGTGGTCGACGAGCTGGCCACCGTGCCGGTGACCGCGGCCGAGCTGGACCGCGCGAAGGCGCTGCTGAGCACCATGTGGTGGCGGCAGATGTCCACGGTGGACGGGCGGGCCGACACGCTCGGCCGGTACGCCACCCAGTTCGGCGACCCGGCCCGCGCGGCCGACCGGCTGCCGGCCTGGCTCGCGGTGACCGCGGAGCAGATCGCCGAGCAGGCCGCCGAGCTGCTCGGCGCCGCCGACCGGGTGATCCTGACCTACGTGCCCGAGGAGAACTGATGTCGCTGATCGCCACCCGTCCCGGCCCCGGCGCCGCCCGCGCCTACCGGTTCCCGCAGGTGGTCCGGCGGACGGCGGCCGGCGGCCAGGTGGTCGCCGCGCACCTGCCCGGGCAGAACCTCGCCGTCGCGTTGCTGCTGCTCGACGGCGGCGCGGGCCGGGAGCCGGTCGGCAAGGAAGGGCTCGGCGCGGTGCTGGCCAAGGCGCTGGAGGAGGGCACCGCGCAGCGGGACGCCACCGCGTACGCGCTGGCCATCGAGGCGCTCGGCACCGAGCTGGCGACCGGGCTCGACTGGGACTCGTTCCAGGTGAGCGTGCAGGTGCCGGTGGACCGGCTGACCGCTGCCGTGGAGCTGCTGGCCGAGGCGGTCCGTACGCCCCGGCTCGACCCGGCCGACGTGCTGCGCGTCCGCGACGACGAGGCCACGGCGCTGCGGATGGACTGGGCCAACCCCGGCCCGCGCGCCGACGCGGTGCTGCGGGCCGAGCTGTTCGGCGCGCAGCACCGGTGGGGCCGGCCGCTCTACGGCGACCCGGACAGCGTGGCCGCGCTGGAGGTGGACGACGTCACCGTCTTCCACTCCGAGTGGTTCATCCGCCCCGGCACGCTCGTCGTCGCCGGTGACCTGGAGCGGATCGACCTGGACGCGCTCGCCGCGACGGCGTTCGCCGGCGCCGGCGGGGGCCCGGTGGAACGCGGCGGCCCGATCGACGTGCCGCTGGCCGGGCAGCGGCGGATCATCCTGGTCGACCGGCCCGGCTCGGTGCAGTCCACGCTGCGGCTCGGCCACCCGTCCCCGCACCGCGCCCACCCCGACCACGTGCCGATGACGCTCGCCGGCACCGTGCTCGGCGGCGCGTTCACGTCCCGGCTCAACCACCTGATCCGTGAGGTACGCGGCTACACGTACGGGATCCGTGGCGACTTCGCCTCGTCCCGGCGGTTCGGCCGGTTCGCGGTCAGCTCCGGCGTGCAGACCGCGGTGACCGCCCCGGCGCTCGTCGAGTCGGTGGGCGAGATCTCGCGTACCCAGCTGACCGGCGTCAGCGAGGACGAGCTGGAGGTGGCGCGTTCCTGGCGGGCCGGGCAGCTCTCGGTCGAGTTGCAGAGCCCGCGTGCCATCGCCGCGGCCCTGAGCACGCTGGTCGTGCACGACCTGCCGGACGACTACCACGCGCGGCTGCGGGAGCAACTGCTCGCGGCGACCGTCGAGGACGTCTCCGCGGCGGCCGCGACCTACCTGCACCCCGAGTCGCTGACGATGGTGATCGAGGGGGACGCGGCGGTCATCCGGGACGAGCTGGTCGCCAGCGGTCTCGGCGAGGTGGTCGACCACACGTGAGCTGACGGGGCGGCGGGCCTGTGATTCCCGTCGCCCCGCATCCGCGCGGTGGGAAACGTTTCCCACCCGCACCGCCCGGCTGGGTAGCCTCGCGGGCATGAGGATCGGCATTGTGGGAGCCACCGGTCAGGTCGGTGGCGTCATGCGGCAGGTGCTGGCGGAGCGCGAGTTCCCGGCGGAGCAGGTGCGCCTGTTCGCCTCGGCCCGGTCGGCCGGGCGCACGCTGCCCTGGCGCGACGGCGAGGTCACCGTGGAGGACGCGGCCACCGCGGACTACCGCGGTCTGGACATCGTGCTCTTCTCGGCGGGCAAGGGCACCGCGAAGGAGCTGGCTCCCCGGGTCGCCGAGGCCGGCGCCGTGGTGATCGACAACTCCTCGGCGTTCCGGATGGACCCGCAGGTGCCGCTGGTGGTGGCCGAGGTGAACCCGCACGCGGTGGCGGACCGCCCGAAGGGCATCGTGGCCAACCCGAACTGCACCACGATGGCCGCCATGCCGGTGCTGCGCCCGCTGCACGACGAGGCCGGGCTGGTCAGCCTCGTCGTCGCCACGTACCAGGCGGTCTCCGGCGCCGGCCTGGCCGGTGTGGCGGAACTGGACGAGCAGGTCCGCAAGGTGGCCGAGGACGCCGCCGGGCTCGCCTTCGACGGCGCGGCGGTGGAGTTCCCGGCGCCGCGCTCGTTCGCCCGTCCGATCGCCTTCAACGTACTCCCGCTGGCCGGTTCGATCGTCGACGACGGCTCCGACGAGACCGACGAGGAGCAGAAGCTGCGCAACGAGAGCCGCAAGATCCTGGAGATCCCCGGGCTGAAGGTCTCCGGCACGTGCGTGCGGGTGCCCGTCTTCACCGGTCACTCGCTGCAGATCAACGCCCGGTTCGCCCGGCCGATCGACCCGGCCCGCGCCCGTGAGCTGCTCGACGGCGCGCCCGGCGTGGCGTTGCGCGACGTGCCGACGCCGCTGGAGGCGGCCGGCCAGGACCCGACGTACGTCGGCCGGATCCGGGCCGACGAGACCGTCGAGCACGGGCTCGCGCTGTTCTGCGCCAACGACAACCTGCGCAAGGGCGCGGCGCTCAACGCCGTGCAGCTCGCCGAGCTGGTCGCCGCCGAGCGCTGACCCCGCCGGCGTCCGTGCCGGGCCACCCGGCCCGGACGCCCGCTCAGGGGGTATGCCCGCCGGGTCGCCGGCCGCACCGCGCCGGCAGGGCGGAGGTGCCGATGACGGCCGAAGGGGACACCGGGGCCGCCGGGATGCGCTCGGACACGGGCCGGGCGATCGGGTTCAGCGACGCGGTCTTCGCCATCGTCATCACGCTGCTGGTGCTCGACCTGCGGGTGCCCGAGACGGCGCCGGGCGGGATGCTGCGCGCGCTGCTCGACCAGTGGCCGGTCTACCTCGCCTACGTCACGTCCTACCTGTACGTGGCGGTCAACTGGCTGAACCACAAGGGGACGTTCCACCGGGTCCGCTGCGCCGACCGGGGACTGCACTGGGCGAACCTCGGCGTGCTGTTCAGCGTGGCGCTGCTGCCGTTCGTCACCGCGCTCGTGTCCCGTGCCGTGGAGGAGGGCGACGTCTTCGACGAGCGGGTCGCGGTGTCCGCGTACGCGCTGGTCGGTGTGATCCTGTCGATCACCTGGCTGTGGCTCTACCACTATCTGAGCCGGCACCGGGAACTGCTGGAACCGCACGTCCCCGCCCGGTTCTTCGAGGCCGAACGCGTCCGGGCGCTGCTCGGCGTCCTCGCGTACGCGATCGCCGGTCTGGTGGGCGTGCTGCTGAGCGTGCCGGCGGCGCTCGTGGTGCTCCTGCTGCTGCCGATCTTCTACGGGTTGTCCAGCAACGGCTTCTACGACCTGCGCCGGCGCCTGCGCCACCGGCGGTGACGCCCGCGTTACCCCGCCTGCGGCGGCGGGTAGACGGCGGTGCCGACACCGAGAGGGGAGCACCATGACAACGGTCGGAGAGTTCATGACGACCCGGTTGGTGACGATGGACGGCAACGACACGCTCATCGCCGCGGCGCAGGAGATGCGCGACAGCGCCATCGGCGATGTGGTGGTGACCGACGGCGACAACGTGGTCGGCATCGTGACGGACCGGGACATCACGGTACGGGGCGTGGCCGAGAACATGGATCCCACCGCCACCCGGCTCAACCAGATCACCAGCAAGGACGTGGTCACCGTCAGCCAGAACGACGACGCCGTGGCCGCCGCCGACCTGATGCGCACGTACGCGGTCCGCCGCCTCCCGGTGGTCGACGACGGCCGCCTGGTCGGCCTGATCTCCATGGGTGACCTGGCGGTGGAGCGGGAACCCCAGTCGGTGCTCGCGGACATCAGCGCCGACGACCCCAACAACTAGACCTGTCCGCCGCGGTGACGCCGGCCCCCGGTTCGGGGGCCGGCGTCGCGCGTCGCGGTGGTGGCGCCGCGCTCACCCGGTTCGGGCGAGGTTGGCCCCGGTCCGGGTGGGGACACGGAGCCTCGACAGGTAGACCGCGGATCGCGGGAGGAGTCGCCCGGATGGTGGACACGACCACGAGATTCTTCGAGGACCTGGACCGGCGGGGGTTCGAGCCGCTGCTGGTCAAGGCATCCGGAACGCTCCGCTTCGACCTGCACGAGGGCCCGCACACCACGCACTGGCTGCTGGAGATCGATCACGGCAAGCTGCGGGTCCGGCAGGAGGACGGCGAGGCGGACACGGTGGTGGGCACCGAGCCGCGCCTGTTCGCCGAGCTGGTCAGCGGCGAGGAGAACGCCATCGCCGCGCTGCTGCGCGGTGACATGACAGTCGTCGGCGACCTGCGGCTCGTGTTGCAGGTCGAGCGGGTCTTTCCCGGTCCGCCGGACTCCCGCGGACCGCACCACACGTTCGGCGGGAGGGGTGCCTGATGCCCGGCAGCAACACCGTCCGGATCCTGGACGGCAACACGTTCGTGGTCAGCGAGGACACCGGCGACATCGAGGCCACACCGAGCGAGCCGACCGGCCTGTTCTCGCTCGACACGCGGTACCTGTCGAAGTGGGTGCTCACCGTCAACGGCGAGCGGCTCAACGCGTTGTCCTACGACGACCTCCAGTACTACGAGGCCCGGTTCTTCCTGGTGCCCGGCATGGCCACGCACTACATCGACGCGAAGCTGTCGATCATCCGGGAGCGGGCGGTCGGCGGCAGCTTCCGCGAGACGCTGACCATCCTCAACCACGACGAGAAGGCGGTCGACCTGCAGATCCGGATGGACGCCGGGTCCGACTTCGCCGACCTGTTCCAGGTCAAGGACGAGATCCTGAACAAGAAGGGCGAACACTACGCCGAGGCCGAGTCCGACCGGCTGCGCCTGGGCTACCGGCGCGGCAACTTCCGGCGCGAGACGCTCGTCTCCGCCAACCAGCCGGCCCGCTACGACCAGCGCGGCTTCGCCTGGAGCATCCGGCTGGAACCCAACGAGCAGTGGGACGCCGTCATCGACGTGCAGACGTTCGCGATCGGCCCCGGCGGCCGGGACCTGCGGATGGGACTGCGCGCGCACGGCACCGAGCGGCTCGCGCTCCAGCACGACCTGGAGGAGTGGATCAGCCGGGCCCCGAAGCTGAACAGCGAGCACGAGGAGCTCGCCGCGACGTACCGGCGGAGCCTGGTGGACCTCGCGGCGCTGCGCTTCTCGCCGCTGTCACTCGGCGGGCAGACGCTGCCCGCGGCCGGCCTGCCCTGGTTCATGACCATGTTCGGCCGGGACAGCATCCTCACCTGCCTCCAGGTGCTGCCGTTCGCGCCGGAGATGTCGAAGACCACGCTGCGCATCCTCGGCGCGCTCCAGGGCACCCGGTTCGACGACTTCCGGGACGAGGACCCGGGCCGGATCCTGCACGAGATGCGGTACGGCGAGACCGCCGCGTTCGAGGAGCAGCCGCACTCGCCGTACTACGGCTCGGTGGACGCGACCCCGCTGTTCGTGGTGCTGCTCGACGAGTACGAGCGGTGGAGCGGCGACGGCGCGCTGGTCAAGGAGCTGGAACAGGAGTGCCGGGCCGCGCTGAAGTGGATCGACGACTACGCCGACCTGCTCGGCAACGGCTACATCTGGTACGAGCGGCGCAACACCGACACCGGCCTGGAGAACCAGTGCTGGAAGGACTCGTGGGACTCCATCTCGTACGCCGACGGCACGCTGCCGCCGTTCCCGCGGGCCACCTGCGAGGTGCAGGGGTACGCGTACGACGCGAAGATGCGGGCCGCCCGGATGGCCCGGGAGTTCTGGGACGACCCCACGTACGCCGATCAGCTGGAACGCGAGGCGGCGGAGCTGAAGCGGCGCTTCAACAACGACTGGTGGGTCGCCGACCGCGGCTTCTACGCGCTCGCGCTGGACCCGGACGGGCGCCAGTGCGACGTGCTCACCTCCAACATCGGGCACCTGCTGTGGAGCGGGATCGTGGACGACGAGCGGGCGCCGAAGATCGCCGAGCATCTCGTCGGCCCCCGGCTCTGGTCCGGCTGGGGGGTGCGGACGCTGGCCGAGGGCGAGGTCCGCTACAACCCGATCGGCTACCACAACGGCACGATCTGGCCGTTCGACAACTCGTTCGTCGCCTGGGGCCTGCGCCGGTACGGCTTCGCCGAGGAGGCCGCCACGGTGGCCAACGGCATCCTCGACGCGGCCACCTACTTCGACGGCCGGCTGCCGGAGGCGTTCGGCGGCTACCAGCGCGAGCTGACCAAGTTCCCGGTGGAGTACCCGACGGCGTGCAGCCCGCAGGCGTGGTCGACCGGCGCGCCACTGCTGTTGCTGCGCACCATGCTCGGGCTGGAGCCGCACGACAAGCACCTGGCGGTCGACCCGCGGCTGCCGGTGGGCATGGGACGGATCGAGGTGCTGGACATCCCGGGCCGCTGGGGCCGGGTGGACGCGTTCGCCCGGGGCCGGCTCGACCTCGAGGAGCTGGCCGACTGAGCGGTTCGGCGCCGGGTCCGCGCCCGGGTGGCGGTCAGTGCCCGGGCGGCGGCGCGGCGTGCGCCTCGTTCGGCGGGAGCAGGCAGAACTCGTTGCCCTCCGGGTCGGCCAGCACGGTCCAGCGCGGCAGCTCACGCACGACTGTCGCGCCCGCCTCCAGCACCGCGGCCCGTTCCTCGGCGTCACCGACCAGGTCGAGGTGGATCCGGCCGGGCTCCGGCAGCACGTCGGCGGGGCTGATCCACAGGTCCGGACGCCGCCCGTGCGGGTCGCGCAGCAGCACCGCCTCGGTCGGCGCGAGCGTGCCCTCGGCGAGCTTCACCCGGTCCGCCTCGACCACCGGCACCCCGGTGACCGCACTCCAGAACGGTGCGAGCAGGTATGGGTCGCGGCAGTGGATGACGATCGCGGCGAGGTCGGGCATGCCTCGAACCTAGTCGCCCGCGGCGGCGGGCAGGACGCTGTCCAGGAACGCGGTGGCAGCCGCGCGCAGGTCGGGCCGGGCCAGGTCGAGCGCGTGACCGCCGTGCGTGAGCCAGAGATGGGCCGGGTGCCCGGCGGCGAGCAGCCGGCCGGTCAGCTCGATCGGCTGGGCGGCCGGCACCGCTTCGTCGTCACGCCCCTGCATCAGCAGCACCGGCACGCCGGAGCCGAGGTGGGTGGCGACTGTCGCGTCGACGGTGGCCGGATCGCCCGCGGCCGGCGGACGGCCCAGCAGGTCGGTCCACGGGTCGTCGCCGGGAGCGCGCCGGCGTCGCTGCTCCGGGTCGAGCGGGTCGACGGGGGCCCAGTACGCGAGCACCCCCGCCACGTCGCCGGGCCGGTCCACCCCGCGCAGGCCGAGTTGAAGCGCCAGCATCCCGCCGGCCGAGTCGCCGCCCACCAGCAGCGGCAGGCCGCACGCCGCGGCCCGGGCGGCCCGGGCCGCGGCGCGGACGTCGTCGAGCTGCGCCGGCCAGCGCGCCTGGTGCGAGAACCGGTACGTGGCCGGGACCACGCGCAGCCCGAGCGACACGAGCGCCGTCCCGTCCTCCTCGGCGCGGGCCCGCCATCCTCCGCCGTGGATCCAGAGCAGCACCGCGCGTTCGGTCATGTCGCCATCGTCGCCGGGCCCGGGCCGGTGCGCGACCCGGGTCTGCCGAGGGCAGATCGGCCCTACGGTCGCGTAACCTACTCGGGGTAAAGTTTCGACATGTCGGAACTCGTGTACCCCCCTGTGATCACCGCCGCGAAGACGATGTTCCGGCTTCTCGACCTGCGCCTCGACGTGTCCGGCAGCGACCACGTGCCGCAGACCGGCGGCGCCGTGCTCGCGTCCAACCACGTGAGCTACCTCGACTTCATCTTCTGCGGCTACGGCGCGCACCCGGCCAAGCGGCTGGTCCGGTTCATGGCCAAGGACAGCGTCTTCCGGCACCGGGTCTCCGGTCCGCTGATGCGCGGCATGAAGCACATCCCGGTCAACCGGGCCGCCGGCGCCGGCTCGTACGCCGCCGCGGTGAGCGCGCTGCGCCGGGGTGAGGTGGTCGGCGTCTTCCCGGAGGCGACGATCAGCCGCTCCTTCACCGTGAAGGACCTGAAGAACGGCGCGGCCCGGATGTCGCAGGAGGCGGGCGTGCCGCTGCTGCCGGTCGCGCTCTGGGGCACCCAGCGGCTGTGGACGAAGGGCCGCCCGCGCACGCTGACCCGCCGGCACACCCCGATCACCATCGTCGTCGGCGAGCCGATGGACCCGTCCGCCTACCCGGACGCCACCGTCATGACCGCCGACCTGCGTACCCGCCTGTCGGCGCTGGTCGACCGGGCCCAGCGGGAGTACCCGGACAAGCCGTCCGGCCCGGACGACACCTGGTGGCAGCCGGCCCACCTGGGCGGCGGCGCGCCGACCCCGGAGGAGGCGGTCGAGCTGGACCGGTCCGAGCGCCGCACCCGCAGCGCCTCCTGACGCCCGCCCTGCGGGCTCGCGCCCTCCGCCAGGTTCCGCCGCGGGGAGCGTCAGCAGGCGGAGCCGGGCTGGTCGTGGGCGGGGAAGCCGGACCACGCCCACGGCGACGCCTCGGCCTCCGGCGGACGGTAGTAGTCGTCCCGGGACAGGAACTCCACCGGCAGCGAGCCCGGCAGCGTCACGGTGCCCAGTGTCGGGGCGGGGGAGGCGGCCACCCGGACGGCGAGGACGTCCCGTTCCGGCGGGGACAGGTCCACCAGCTCGGCGTTGGCGAGCCGGAAACCGGCCACCGAGCGGCGTACCTGCCGGGCCAGCCCGGCGACCAGACCGACCGGGCCGGTCAGCGCCAGCGCCGGCTGCCGGATGGTGCGCAGCGCGTCGCAGACGATGCGCAGCTCGGCGATGCCGTCGCCCACCTCGGCCAGCTCCAGTCGGGACGGCCACTGCCAGCGGATCTGGCCGCTGACCAGGCGGGACAGCCGGACCGGACGCCGGTGCCGGGCACCCGCCCGGCCGTCCCGCCCGGACACCACCGACAGTTCGGAGCCGGTGCAGACGTACGCCAGGCGGCGCTCGGTCACGGTGACCGTCGCCGGGGCGGGCAGCGACCAGCAGCGGACGTCCTCGCTCGGGCCGAGCAGGTGACCGGCGACGCGGAGGCTGTGCTGACCGAGCAGACGTTCGCCCGGCTCGGGCACCAGCTCGTAGCGCCGGTCGAGCACGGGACGGGTGGGGTCGTCGTCGGCGTCGAACCGGTGCGGCCCGACGAAGAAGGGTGTGGCGTCCTCCGGCACGGTACGACCTCCCGATGACGGTTGGCGGTACCGGTGAGCCTGCCCGGTTCCTGGGGCGACTGTCATGACACCTGTTAGGGGGTCGGCCGGTCGGCCGAGGCCTGCGACCGGTAGATGCCGATATCTTCCGGTCGGACGAGTCCGTCCTCGATCGCCCGGGCGAGTAGTGCGGCCTTCGTGGCGGCCGGACGCCCCGCTCGGGTGTACTTGATCCGCGCCCGGTCGACGTACTGCTTCACGGTGTGCTCGCTGATCTGCATCCGGCGCGCCACCGACGCCTTCGACATCGACTGGAACCACAGCAGCAGCGCCTCGCGCTCCTTGTCCGACAGGGACGGGCGATCCGGGCGGGCGTCACCGACCATCGCGCCGGCCAGCGCCGGCGGCACGTACGGCCGGTCGTTCGCCGCCGCCAGCACGGTGGCCACGCAGTGCTCGCGCCCCTCGTGCTTGGCCAGGAACGCGACCGCCCCGGCGTCGAGCGCGGCGAGCATGGTCCGCGGGTCGCTGTGCTCGGAGTAGACGACCACCCGGCGTCCGGCCGCGCTCAGCTCGGCCAGCTTGTCCAGCACCATCCGGCCGTGCAGGCGCAGGTCGAGCAGCACCACCTCGGCGTCCGGCGCGGCCCGCAGCACCTCGTCCGGGTCGTCGCCGGTGGCCAGCACGCGCAACCGGGGCTCCCCGGCCAGCCAGGCGCGCACCCCGTCGATCACCACCGGATGGTCGTCCACGATCGCCACCCCGATCGGGGTGCCGGCGTTCACGTCCGCCGCCAGCGGGTCTGCGTCCATCTGATCTCCCCGTCCCGCTCGTGCAGGTGTTCCACCGGCCCGTCCCCGCCGGTCGCCGGCTCGTCCGGGCCGTCGTGATCCGGTGTCACCAGGCTGACCACCACCTCGTCCGGGCCCGCCACCACCGTGAGCCGGGCCCAGCCCTCGGCGGCGGCGAGCGCCGCGGTGAGCGGGTCGGCCAGCCCGCGCCGGATCTCCACCGGCAGGTCCGGTGGCGTGCCGACCGACACCAGGTCGATCGGCAGTCCGTTGCGCTCGGCCAGGTCGGCCGCCGCGCGCAGTTCGTGCAGCAGCGCGTCCGGCACGTCGTCGGACTCGGCGATGAGCCGGCGCAGCCGGGCCGCCGCCAGCACCGCGCGCCGCCGTACCGCCGGGTCGGCCGGGTCGGCGTCGCCCGCCGCCAGTTCGGCCAGCACCTCCTCGGCGGTGCCGCTGACCAGGGCCAGCCGTGCCTGCCGTTCGGTGCGGGCCCGCTCGGCCGCCTCCTGCTCCGCCGCCACGGCGAGCGTCGCGGCGGCGGTGGCCGCCCGGTCCCGGGCCTGCGCGGTGAGCGCCGCCGCGCCGACGAAGACCGCCACCGGCAGGGTGGAGGTGCCGTAGACGTACATCGCGGCCCGGCTCAGGTCGGCCGGTGCGGTCGCCCCGTACAGCACCACCGCCGCCAGCGCGATCGTGCCGTGCGCGGCGAGCATGACCAGCAGCCGGCGCACCGGCCGCTGCCAGAGCACCAGCAGGAAGAACCAGGCCAGGCCGCCCCACACCCAGTTGGCGGTGCTGAACAGGAACCGGTCGCCGGCTCCCGCGACCACCGCCGCGTCGACCACCAGCAGCACCGCGGCCAGCGGCCCGGCCGCCGGCAGCCCGCCGCGCAGCAGCCGTACACCGGCCCCCACCCCGACCAGCGCGGTCACCAGCCAGCCCGTCGCCACCACGGCCGGGAAGGCCATCCCCGGCCCGGCCTGCAACACGGCCGGCAGCGCCACCGCCAGGTGCCAGGCCGCCGCGATGACGATCGCGGCGATCCGCGCGCCGCCGTCGGACGCGTCGGCCACCGCGTGCGCCTGCGGCGGGGCCGTGGCCGACGCGGAGCGCGTCGCCGTCCGCGGCCGGGGCAGCGCGCGCAGCGCGGAGCCAGCCGCCACGGCCGTACCCGACTCACTCGCCATCGGACCACTCCAGCCGAATCCGGGTGCCGGCGCCAGGGGCGGAGGTCACCATCGCCCGGCCGCCCACAGTGCTCATCCGCCCGTGGATCGACTCGCGCAGCCCGTACCGGTGAGCCGGGACCGTGGACGGGTCGAAACCGGGACCGTCGTCGACCACCTCGACCACGACGGTGCCTCCCTCGCGGGCCAGGCGCAGCGACGCGGCCGCGCCCGGCGCGTGCCGTGCCACGTTCGCCAGCGCGGCGGCGGCGCTGTCGGCGAGCGCCGTGGCGACCTCCGCCGGCAGCCGGCACGGCGCAAGCGTCGCGGTCACCGCCGGCCCGGGCGTCCCCGCGAGCACCTCGCGCAGCCGTTCGTCCAGGTCGGCCTCGCCGGCCGCGGTCGCGGTCCGCGTGCCCGCCAGGGCGATGAGGGTACGCAGGTCGTCCGCGCACCGCTCGCGCAACGTCGCCGAGTCGGGTACGGCGCCGAGGCCGACCATGGTGAGCGTGCCCAGCACCGTGTCGTGCAGGTCGCGGTTCTGGCGCCGTTCGTCCTCGCGGGCGGCGCGCGCCACCACCGCCTCGTGGGACAGCCGCTGGTAGTCGGCGAAGGCGGCGTCGGCGCGGGCGATCCGGCGGCGCATCACCGCCGTCATCACCGCCGCGCTTCCGGTCTGCACCAGCAGCGTCCCGGCGTGCGCGCGCGATTCGACCGGGTTGCCGGCCAGCGTGGTGCCGGTGACGTACGCGGCGGTGACCAGCAGACCGGCCGGCACGGACCAGCGGGCCGGGGCGGTGGCCTGCGCGTTGATGACGGTCGAGCTGGCCAGCACCGCGATCCAGCTCGCCTCGCCCGGCAGTACCTCCGGCGCGACGAGCCACGGGACGGCGAGCGCGGCGGCGGTGGTCAGCGCCACGTCACCGGCGACCAGCGCGCCGCCGATGCCGTGGCGGAACGCGCGGAACGCGTACCAGACCGACCAGGCGGTCAGCACGACGACCGCGGGGATCAGCAGCGCCACCCGCACCGGCGGCGTACGCACCGACAGCGCGACCACCGCGCCGACCAGGCCGCAGGTGAGCCGCAGCAGCGCCGGCAGGGTGGTGAAGATCAGGCTGAGCGCGTCACCCGCCGGACGGGCCAGCGGGGCCCGTGACAGGGGCATGGCGGCAGCGACCGGCATCGGGGGAATGTCCTTCCGGCAGCGACCCGGCCGGGTCCGCGCGGCATAGATTGACGCTGGAGAATAACATGGTTTGTCGCAACTGGTCACCCTTGGTGCTTGACGAGTTTCGCTCCGGCGTAAAGCAGGCGGCGTCCGGCCCGACGGTCAGCGGCGCGCGGCGGCGAGCAGGTGGGCGCTGGCGCCGAGGATCGCCGCGTCCCGCTCGAACGTCTCGGCGCAGGCCACCGCGTCGGCGAACAACCGCTCGTGCGACCCGGTGCCGAGCGCGTTCAGCACCGGCCACAGCGGACCCTCCACCCCGTACACCTCAGGGGTGGGCAGTCCGGCCGCGACGAAGTCGGCGGCCAGTTCCTCCGGCCGGTGGAAGAACGCCGTCGTGAAGCCGGTGCGCGGATCGTTCACCCCGGTCTCGTACTCGGCGCGCAGCAACCGCCGGTTGTCCTCGTCCAGGCGGCCCTGCACGCTCAGGTCGATCAGTGCGGCGTGGCGGCTGATCGCCGCCGCCACGATCGTCCCGCCCGGCCGGGTCACCCGCGCCGCCTCGCGCAGCGCCGCCACCCGGTCGGCCTGCCGCGGCAGGTGGTAGAGCGGGCCGAGCAGCAGCGTCGCGTCCGCCGCCGCGTCGGGCGACGGCACCGCGCGGGCGTCCCCCACCGAGGCGGTCACCAGCGGATACGCGGACCGCGCCGCCGCCACGTGCGCGGGCACCAGGTCGACCAGGTGCACCCGGTAACCGGCCGCGGCGAGCGGACCCGCGTACGCCCCGGGACCGCCGCCGACGTCCAGCACGTCCGCGGGTGCGGCTGGTAGCAGCCGGGCGAGCAGATCACGGGTACGCCGTGCCTCCAGCCGGCCCTGCGGTGACCGTTCCAGCCGGTCGGCCTCGACGTAGACCTCGGTGTAGTAGCGACGGATGTCCGGTTCGGCCGGGCGGTGTGCGGGCATCGATCGATGGTCGCCGAGAAGCGGAGCCGCAGCATCCGGTTTACGGGTTGCCGACGTTTCCTACCCTGCGGGGTATGGCATACCAGCCGGCCATGGTGCCGCCGAAGAAGTCCAAGCGAACCCTGTTCATCGTGCTCGGCGTGGTGCTGGCGATCTGTTGCTCCGGCGGTGTGCTGGCCGGCTTCTTCCTCTTCCGGGCCGTGCAGGAAGCCACCGGCCCGGCCCGGTCCACAGCGGAGACGTTCGCCGAGGCCATCGTGGACCGCGACTATCCCGCCGCGTACCGGCAGTTCTGCTCCTCGGTGCGCGACCGGGTCAGCGAGGCGGACTTCACCCGGCAGCAGTCCTCCCAGCCGGAGTTCACCGGCTACGAGATCACCGGGCTGAACGTCTCGAACAACAACGGGCGGGTGAGCGGGTCGACGACCATCCGCTTCACGCCGGCGGTCGGCACCAACGTGACGCAGTCGTTCCCGCTGGTCAAGGAAGACGGGGAGTGGCGGATCTGCGAGTGAGCCGGTAGCGCGCCTCCGCGCGCACCTGATCCACTTGCCGCATGGCCTCATCTCCCACCACACCGCTTCCGCCGGCCGTCGAGGACCGGCTCGCCCGCGACCGCAACGTCTGGCTCTGCACGCTGCGCCGGGACGGCTCCCCACACGTCACGCCGGTGTGGTTCGTCTACGCCGACGGCGTCTGGTGGATCGGCTGCGAGGGGCGAAGCGTCAAGGCCCGCAACGTGGCGGCCGACCCCCGCGTCTCGCTCGCCCTGGAGGACGGCGTCCACCCGGTCGTCGCGGAGGGCGACGCCCGCGTGCACCGCGCCGACTTCCCGCCCGGGATCGTCGCGGCGTTCGCCGAGAAGTACGGGGGATGGGACATCCGGCAGCCGGTCACGCCGGACAGTGACCGGGTGCTGCTGGAGGTGCCAGTCCGACGGTGGCTGCTGGCCGGGACGGCACGCTAGTCCCCGGAGAATCCCCAGAAGTAGAGCTCACTCGGAGCGCCCGCGTCGTCGTGCAGCACGGCGTACCGGCCGAACCAGCGCTGCTCCGCCAGGGGCTTGAGCGTCTCGAAGACCTGCCGGCGCAGTTCGTCAAGCGCGGCCTGGGCGTCCGGCGGGTACGCCGCGAAGTAGTCCCAGCCCGATGCGCCCATGCTGCCTCCCGGTGATCCCGCTCGTCGCCGCCACGTCCGGCGGCGCACGCGATCATGCCGGAGACCGCCGACGAAGCCGGCGGGTCAACGTGGTCGGGATTCCTGTGCCACTCTCTGCGCCATGCGTCTGTCGCCGAGCCTGGGAGTCGCCGCGGTCGTGGCCGGCCTGCTGTCGGTCGGAGCGGCGCTGCTCGCCATGCCGGACGCGTCGCTTCTCTGGGCCGTGGTCACGCTCGCGGCGCTGTGCGGCCACGCGCTCACGGACTCCGGTACGCCCCGGGTGCGGTGGGGCGTCGCCGCCGGTGCCGGGGTGTTCGCCCTGGTGGCAGCGGCGAACCTGCTCTGGTACCGAGAACGGGTGGCTGACGCGGGCGAGCCGCGGGGGAGCCAGGCGGCGACGCGGACGTACCTTGTGGAGAGCCTGCGGGAGGGCCTGGACCAGCAACGCCTGACCGCGTGGGGCTTGGCGCTCGGCGTACTCCTGCTTTCCGTTGCCGTGCCGGCGTTGCCGGCACGCGGCGGACGGCGGGGTGTGGTGACGACGGTCCTGGCGGTGGCCGTGCTCGTCTGGTGCGGGCTGAGCGTGGCGGCGACGCCCGGCGACCCGCCGCTGACCGAGTTGCTCCTGGCGCTGCAGCTGGCGTTGCTCGCCGCGCTCGTGACCGCCGGGGTGCTGGCGTGGTCCGGATGGCGGGGCGACCGGCGCGGGCTCCTCACGGCGGGGATGGTCCTGCTGGCGGTGGTCGCCGTGCGGGCCTGCGCGGACCTCGCCTCCGCGTGGGCGAGCTGGTGGACGTTTGTCGAGCCCGCCAGGGACGCCTTTCTGCAACCGGGAATCATGGTGAGCGTGGGTGCTTCCCCAGGAAGCGCCCTTGAGGTGTCCTCGGCAGTGGAGACGGCTGTCGCTCTCGGCGGCGCAGGGCTGGCGGTCGTCGGCGCGTTGCGTGCCGCCCACGAGAACGCCCGTCCGTAGTCGACCGACGTCCCCCGTTGCGCGGCGATCGCGCCTACGGGTGCGAATCGGTGATGGCGATGACCTCGTCGAGGCGGTCCAGCGCGGCCCGCAGGTCGTCGACCTTGGCCTGGATGCGCTCGCGCTCGGCGCGCAGCATGGCCCGCTGCGCGGGGTCGGTGTGCCCGGAGTCCCAGCACGGCAGGAGTTCCGCGATCCGGCTGCTGGTCAGGCCCGCCGCGTACATCTGCTGGATGAAGCGGACCAGAGTGACCGTGTCCGGTCGGTAGAGGCGCCGGCCGGACGCGCTGCGCCTGGGGAAGAGGAGGCCCTGCTCCTCGTAGTAGCGCACGGCGCGCACCGACACACCGGCACCCCGCGCCACCTCACCGATGCGGATCAGCGGCTCGGTCATGGTGACCCCTCTCACCCCGATCCCGGCGGTCAACACTTGCCTCTGACGTCAACGTCAGGTTTTAGCGTACCTGCCATGGACATCAACGACTCGATCGCCCTCGTCACCGGAGCCAACCGCGGACTGGGCCGCGCCTTCGCCCAGTGCCTGCTCGAACGCGGCGCCCGCAAGGTCTACGCGACGGCCCGCCGGCCGGAGACCGTCGACCTGCCCGGCGTCGAGGTGCTGCCTCTCGACATCACCAGTCCCGCGTCGGTACGTACCGTCGCCGCTGCCGCCCCGGACGTCACGCTGCTCGTCAACAACGCCGGGATCCAGACCGGAACCGACCTGGTGACCGGCTCGCTGGACGCGGTGCGGCACGAGGTGGAGACCAACGTACTCGGCCACCTGGAGATGATCCGGGCGTTCGCGCCGGCACTCGCCCGCAACGGCGGCGGCGCGATCGTGAACGTGCTCTCCGCCATGTCGTGGTTCGGGACCAGGGGCGCCGGCGCGTACCACCTGACCAAGGCCGCCGCGTGGGCGATGACGAACGGCGTACGCCTGGAACTCGCCGACCAGGGCACGCTCGTGACAGCGGTGCACCTCGGCCTGGCCGACACCGACATGTCCGCCGGCTGGCCCGTGGACAAGATCGCGCCGTCGGATCTCGCCGACGTGGCGCTCGACGGCGTCGAGGCGGATGCTGCCGAGGTCCTCGCCGACCAGTGGAGCCGCGACGTCAAGTCCCGGCTGACGCTGACCCCGGAGGAGTTCAACGCCGCGATGGACCGCGCCCTGGCGGCGCTGGCGGCGGCCTGAGCGACGTTCAGCCGACCCTGTCCCCGTCCCTCGGTCGGTAGAGAGTGCCAGCCACTACGGTGACCGACGTGAGCGACGACGCGCCCGTAGTCGAGGTGGTGCCCTACGACCCGGCCTGGCCCGCGCGATTCAAGATCGAGCAACGGCTGTTGTCGGAGGCGCTGCCCGCGGCGCTCAGCGTCGAGCATTTCGGTTCCACAAGCGTTCCCGGACTGGCTGCCAAACCCATCATCGACATCCTGGTGGTGGTACCCGAGGTAGGTGCGGTCACCGCCGACGTCCGGCCACTCGAACAGCTCGGGTACGTCTATCGTCCGTTGGCCTTCCCGGACGACGACGAGCACTTGTTCTTCGCGAAGGACACGGCCGGGAAGCGAAGCCACCACCTGCACGTCTTCGGCGTCATGTCCCTGGTGCCGCAGGCGAACCGGGTCTTCCGCGCCTACCTCGCGGCCACTCCGGACGCTGCCCGCCGCTACGAGGCGGCAAAGAGACGTGCAGCCGAGCTGCACCCCCACAGTCGGGCCCAGTACGGCGCAGCGAAGGAGGAGGTGTTCGCGCGGTTGTCGGCCGAGGCCCGGCTGTGGAGCCGATTCGCGGGTCGCCAGTCGGCAGAGGGCTAGGTGTACCGCCCGGGGAGGTTGGTCGGGCCTTCCCGCCGATCGCCGGCCGGAGTTGCCCGGGAGAAGCGGTCGCCGTCAACCGGCCAGGTGGCCGGTGGCCCGCAGCAGAGCCCGGGAGAAGCGGTTGAGAACGGCATCCGCCAGTTGCGGTGGGGTGAACCAGTCCAGCCGGGCCAGGTGCGACGAAATGGCCATCCAGGGAGGGTAGTCCCTGCGTCCTATCCACGGCCGGATCCGCGTGGAAACGGCTGTCGCTGAGGGCAGTTCGACTTCGACGTCGCCCGGGCGGCACACGGTCCGGTCGAGCCGGTTCACCTGGCCGGCGGAGCATTCATGCTGGTCGGTTCAGGTGGTCGACGACCAGTCGTGTACGTGGGCTCGGAAGGCGAAGGCGGACTTGTCGCCATGTCCATTCGTGACGCGCCGGCACTCGTCGTCGGGCTGCCCAGCCTTTACGACGCGACCGCGAAACCCTTCGGTGACGACGGCAGCAAGCTGCGGGAGTGGCTGGCCCAGGCGGACCACGACATTCGCGATGACTGGCCGCAGCTCGACATGGAACGGGATCGACTCCGGAAAGCGCTCGATCTGCCGCCCGCAGACGAGCTCTTGGCCGCACTGCACGCAGCCGCGGCCGACGAGCGCTACCGCCCGATCAGCGACGCCGGGCAACGCTACAGGTCGATGCTGCAGTAGCCGTGCGGCCCTCTGCCCCCGAATCGGTCTGACGAGCCGCCGAGCAGAACGGAGTGTGGTGCGCCCGGCAGGATTCGAACCTGCGGCCTTGGGATTAGAAGTCCCCTGCTCTATCCGCTGAGCTACGGGCGCGCGCCGACGGTCGTCGCGCCAAGAGGGTACCGCCGCTCCCCGTGTCCCCGGGGGTACGGGTCGGCGCGTCCGTTCCGCCCCTCAGCGTCCCACGCCGGGGCCCGGACCGGCACCACAGTTCCGGCGGGTCCGGCGCGGGCCGGCGGGACGCGATCCGTACCCTCGTCGGATGCTGCTCGACCAGGAAACCGAGAACGAGATCGTCTTCGAGCTGTGTCAGCTCCTCGGGCGGGCCATCCTGCCCCTCACCGGCTCGGACGGACCGGGCACACCGCCCGGCGTCCTCGGCACCGCCTTCTTCTACAGCGAACTCGTCGGTGCCACCGACGACGGCGAGATCGCGCACGAGTGGCTGCTCACCGCCGACGCGCTCACCGGCCGCGCGTACGGCGAGATCGGGTTGCGGCCCAGCGTCACCGACCCGGCGGAGGGGGCGGACGAGCCGATCGACCTGCCCGGTTTCGCCGACCACTGGCTGCACCTGCCGGAACTGGGGCTCGCCGCGATGCCGACCGGCGGTCTGCACGGCTACGCCGACGACCGCGGCTGGCGCTGGCGTACCCAGCAGGTCACCGAGGCGGTGGCCGCGCCGGCCGACTCGGTCGCCCGGATCGGGACGGCGCCCGCCTCGGCGTTCGTGCTGGCCCTGGGCGTCGGCGACGGCGGGTCGCGGCCGTTGGAGGCGGTGGTCGAGCGGGTCGCCCGGGACGGCGGCGAGGTGCGGGTCACGGCGGAGCTGCCCGCGGGCTACGTGGGCGCGCCCGTGTTCGCGGTCGAGGCCGGGCCGGACGGCGGGCCCGCGCTGCGCTGCCTGGGCGTGGTGCTGCCGCCGCAGGCCGGCGGTCACCCGATCGCCACCTTCGACCGGATCCGCTCCGCGCTCACGGCCGTCGCCGCCGACTGAGCCGGCCGCCCTGACGGGACGGCCGACTGAGCCGGGCGTCCCTGCGGCGCGGCGGCGGGGCTCAGCCCTCGGCGGTCGCGTCGGCCGGCCGCCGCGGTGACGGCGGCGTCGTGGGCTCCGGTTCGGTCGGCCCGGCACGCAGGAACCCTTCCGCCCATCGTCCGACCTCCGCGAAGACCTTCTCGCGTACGCCGGGACTGGACAGCGTGAGGTCGTGCAGCCCGCCGTCGAAGCGGGCCAGGGTGACGTGCCGGCCGAGGCGCGGCGCCCAGCGCACCATGTGCTCGACGTCGAGCACGGCGTCGGCGCCGGTGGCGCTGTCGTGCCACTTCGTGCCCCGGAAGCTGCGCGTGGAGCAGGCGAGCAGCACCGGCACCGGAATGTCCAGCCCGGCCCGCAGGCGGCGCTGACCGGCGCGGATCGCGTTGATCCAGCCCGCCCGGACCGGGAACCCGGCGAGCGGCTTCCAGGCCAGGTCGTACCGCCACTCGCCCCGGTGGTCGGCGTGCAGGCTCTCGCCGTACACCGTGCCCAGGCCGAAGGGCAGCACGCGGCGCGGCGCCCTGCGGCCCAGGCGGGAGACGGCGGCCGCGAGGGGCCGGCGGACCATCCAGGGCGCGTTGATGTCGAAGAAGGGGCTGTTGAGCACGATGCCGTCGACCAGGCCGGCGTCGCGGCGGTCGTTCGCCCAGAGCGAGACGATCAGGCCGCCGGTCGAGTGGCCCATGGCGAGCAGGGTGTCGTGGCCCTCCTCGGCGCGGATGATCTCCGCGGCGGCGTCCAGCTCGGGGAAGTAGTCGCTCAGGTCGCGGCAGAAGTTCGGGGTCTGGTGCGGGAGCAGGCTGCGGCCGTACTTGCGCAGGTCGAGCGCGTAGAAGTCCCAGCCGCGCTCGGCGAAGAAGTCGGCCACGTGGGTCTGGAAGAAGTAGTCGACGAAGCCGTGCACGTACAGCACGGCGCGGCCGGTCGGGCGGTCGGCCCGCCGCCGCACCAGGGTCGCGACCACCTGCCCCTCGTCGTCGGTGCCCAGGTCGATCGTCCGCCGCTCGTAGGGGGCGCCCAGCACGTCCGGTTCCACGACCGCGACGGTACGCCGCCGAGCTACCCGGCGGTAGCCCCCGCCCGCCCGCACCGGACGGACGGGGGTATACGGGCCTCAGACGGTCTCGGCGTCCTCGCGCTCGGCGTCCTGCAGCGGGGTGCCCTCGGGCTGGTCGACGGCGCGCAGGTGCTTGTTGTGGCGCGGCTCCTGCCGGGTCTTCGCGTCGTTGAGCTTGCGGCGCAGGTCGTCCCGGACGTCGTTGAGCGCGGCGTGCAGATCCTCCTCGGCGGAGGTGGTGACGATCTTCTGCCGCCCGGCGATCCAGCACTCCAGGGTCACCTTCTGGCCCCGCGCCTCGCGATCCTTGACGGACACCTCCAGCTCGGTGGCGTCGGCGTGGAAGCCGGCGAGCCGGGCGTCCAGGGTCGCGAACTGCTCGGCGATCCAGTTGCGGTCGCCCTGGGAGAACCCGGCGCCGACCCGCAGGCACTCGGCCACGGTCGCGGGGTTCGCCACGGCGCTCATCGCGCTGCCTCGCGGACGTCTCGGAGAAGCATGGGAGCTCCCTTTCTCTCGGTTGATCAAGTACTTACCCAACCGGCGCGATTCCCGAACGCCTGCCTGCCGGCTCCTTTCGATCATGCGTCGTCCCAGGTCAGGCACGTAGGGCCGGTCGGCCTAGCAGATCGGGACCTTGATCAGGGGGTTGTCCACACGGCGGTCCGTCATCCACAGGCACCGGGCGGGCGGGTGGTCCGGGCGGGGCGGTCGGCCGACGCTTCCCGGGACAAGTCGATCCCTGGGAGGGGCGATGTTCGATACGTACGTGACGATCGTCGGCAACGTGCTGACCGCGCCGGAGTGGCGCCGGACCACGCAGAGCGGAACGCTGGTGGCCAACTTCAAGGTCGCCTCGACCGCCCGCCGGCTCGACCGCGACAGCGGCCGCTGGGTCGACGGCAACAGCCTTCGGGTACGCGTCAACTGCTGGCGCCGCCTCGCCGAGGGGGTGGCCGCCTCGGTGGCGGTCGGTGATCCGGTGATCGTCGCCGGCCGCCTCTACACCCGGGACTGGACCGACGAGGCGGGCACCCACCGCACGCTCTACGAGCTGGAGGCGGTCGCCGTCGGGCACGACCTGTCCCGGGGCCGGGCCCGCTTCCTGCGCAACCAGCCCCGCGCGGCCACCAGCACCGTCGAGGACGCGGAGGCCGAGCAGCGGGTGCACGGCGAGGCGACCGAGCCGGTGCCGGACGCGCAGGCCCCGGCGACGTTCGACGACCGGCCCTTCGACGACGACTTCCCGCCGCCGGAGTACGGAAGCGGCCGGAGCGGGCCGGCCGGCACCGTCGAGCGGGTGGGCGAGCCCGACCCGTTCGACGCCCGCGCCGGTGTGCGGCAGGCCACCGGCTTCGACGCCGGTTCGGGCGGCCCGGCAGAGGAGGAGGACGAGCTGGGCGACGTCGCGGACGACGGGCCGGCACCGGTCGAGGACGACGAGCTGGGCGAGGTCGCACCGCCGGAGGCCGGCGGACCGGGTGGTTCCGGGCCAGGTGAGGGCGAGCCGGTCGGCGCGAGCCCGGGCGGGCCCGGCGGGACCGCGTCGGTGCGCCGCGGTCGTCGGCGGACCCCGGTGCCCGCCTGACCCTTCGTCCGACGGGGGCGCGGGGTGGTGACGTCGGCGTCACCACCCCGCGGTACGACTAGGCTGGCCGGCCGGAGGTGGTGACGGGTGCGGCAGGCGACCGCCATGGCGAACGCGACCGGGATGGTGGCGGGCTACGCGCTCGACGCCCTGCTCGGCGATCCCCGCCGGTGGCATCCGGTGGCCGGCTTCGGCACGGCGGCCGGTGCGCTGGAACGGCGGGTCTACCGCCCCGACCGGGCGGCCGGCACCGTGTTCACGGCGCTCGCCGTCGGCGCGCCGGTCCTGCTCGGCGTCGCCGCCGCGCTGGCGACCCGCCGTCATCCGATCGCGCGGGCCACGCTGGTGGCCGCCGGCACCTGGACGGTGCTCGGCGGGCGCACGCTGCGGCACGAGTCCCGGGTGATGGCGCGGGCACTCGGCCGGGCCGACCTGCCCGCCGCCCGGGCCCGCCTGGGCAACCTGTGCGGGCGCGACCCGTCCGCCCTCGACGAGCCCGAACTCGCCCGCGCCACAGTCGAATCGGTCGCCGAGAACACCTCGGACGCCGTGGTCGCCCCGCTGGTCTGGGGCGCCGTCGCGGGTCTGCCCGGCCTGCTCGGCTACCGGGCGGCGAACACGCTCGACGCGATGGTCGGCCATCGTTCGCCCCGGTACGCCCGCTTCGGCACCCCGGCGGCCCGGCTGGACGACGCGCTGAACCTCGTGCCGTCCCGGCTCACCGGGCTGCTCACGGTGGCTGTCGCGCCGGTGGCCCACGGGGACCGCGCCGCCGCCTGGCACGTGTGGCGGCGGGACCGGGCCGACCACCCGAGCCCGAACGCCGGTCAGTGCGAGGCGGCCATGGCGGGCGCGCTCGGCGTCCGGCTCGGTGGGCGCAACGTCTACTTCGGCCGCGCCGAGACCCGGCCCTTCCTCGGTGACGGCCCTCGCCCCGAGGCGCGGCACCTCAAGCGGGCCGCCCGGATCTCCGGCGCGGTGGGTGTGGCCGCGCTCGGCCTGGCCGCGCTCTATCCGGTGACGGTCGGCCGCCTGGCCGGCGCCACCGGCCGCGCCGCGCTGGGCGTCCTCAGCCGGGCGGCTCGCGCCTCGGGCAGCGCGGCCGAGGCGGGCAGCGGGCGCCGGAGGAACGGGCGGTGAGCGGCGGGCTGCTGGTCGCCGGCACCACCTCCGACGCCGGTAAGAGCGTGCTCACCGCCGGCATCTGCCGGTGGCTGCGCCGCCGCGGAGTCCGGGTCGCCCCGTTCAAGGCGCAGAACATGTCGAACAACTCCGCCGTGGTGGTCGGCCCGGACGGTCGCGGAGGTGAACTGGGCCGCGCCCAGGCGATGCAGGCCGCAGCCTGCGGGCTCGAAGCCGACCTGCGTTTCAACCCGGTGCTGCTCAAGCCGGGCAGCGACCACGCGAGTCAGGTGGTGCTGCTCGGCGAGGCGGTCGACACGGTCACCGCCGGCAACTACCACGAGGTGCGGTCCCGGCTCGCCACCACGGCGTACGCGGCGCTGGCCGAGCTGCGATCCGAGTACGACGTGGTGATCTGCGAGGGCGCGGGCAGCCCCGCCGAGATCAACCTGCGCGACGGCGACTACGTCAACATGGGTCTGGCGCGGCAGGCCGGGCTGCCCACGATCGTGGTCGGCGACATCGACCGGGGCGGCGTGTTCGCCTCGATGTTCGGCACCGTCGCCCTGCTCGACGCGGCCGACCAGGCGCTCGTGGCCGGGTTCGTGGTGAACAAGTTCCGGGGCGACCGGGGTCTGCTCCAGCCGGGCCTGGACATGCTGCGCGGCGTCACCGGCCGCCCGACGTACGGGGTGGTGCCCTGGGCACTGGACCTGTGGCTGGACGCGGAGGACTCGCTCGCGTACGGGCGGGTGCTCGGCCGGCCGCCCGCACCCCGGGGCACCGACTGGCTCGACGTCGCGGTGGTCCGGCTGCCCCGGATCAGCAACGCCACCGACGTGGAGGCCCTCGCGACCGAGCCGGGTGTGCGGGTACGCCTCACCGTCGAGCCGGCCGAACTGGCCGCCGCCGACCTGGTGGTGCTCCCCGGCACCAAGTCGACAGTCGCCGACCTCGCCTGGCTGCGGGAGACCGGCCTGGCCGACGCGGTCCGGGCGCACGCCGCCGCCGGACGGCCGCTGCTCGGCATCTGCGGCGGCTTCCAGATGCTGGGCCGGGCGATCCACGACGCGGTGGAGAGTCGCCGGGGCACCGTACCCGGCCTCGGGCTGCTGCCCGTCGAGATCACCTTCGAGCCCCGCAAGACGGTCCGCCGGGCCGAGGGCACCGCCGCCGGTGACGTGCCGGTCCACGGCTACGAGATCCACCACGGCCGGGTCTCGGCCGCCGACCCGGGCCTCGCGCCGCTGCTGCGCTACGCCGACGGCACCGGCGAGGGCGCACGACTCGGCACCGTGTACGGCACGCACTGGCACGGCGCCTTCTCCTCCGACGCGTTCCGCCGCCGGTTCCTGACCGAGGTCGCGGAGGCGTCCGGCCGGAGCGGCTTCAAGGTCGCGCCGGACACGTCCTTCGTGGCGGCCCGGGAGGGGACGCTGGACCTGCTGGGCGACCTGGTGGAGGAGCACCTCGACACCGACGCGCTGTGGCGGCTGATCGAGTCCGGCCCACCGCCGGGACTGCCGTTCGTACCACCCGGCGCGCCACCGGCATAAGGGGCCGTTCCACCGGCCGTCGCCGGTCGTGCGACCCGGCTCGGACCGCGAGCCTCAGCGCCGACCGCGAGGGCTCAGTAGCGCACGTCGGCCGGGCGGTCGGACATCGGCAGCCCGGCCTCCCGCCAGCCCTGCACCCCGCCGATCATGTCGGTGGCCTGCCGCAACCCCAGCGTCTGGAGGCTGGCGGCGGCCAGGCTGGAGCTGTACCCCTCCCGGCACACCACGACGATCTCGCGGTCGTAGCCGGTGGCCTCCGGTATGCGCCACGCGCTGGCCGGGTCGAGCCGCCACTCCAGCACCGTGCGGTCGATGACGATCGCGCCGGGCAGCTCACCCTCCTCGCGGCGCTGCGCCTCGGTGCGCGTGTCGATCAGCAGCGCGCCGCCACGGACCGCCTCGACGGTCTCGTGCGGGGTGAGCCGGCGGAGACCGGCGCGGGCCTGTTCCAGGAGGGCGTCGACGCCCGGACACATCACGTCATGGAGCACCCCCCGATGATGCCCAGCGCGGCGCGCCGCCGCTCGGCGAAACGGTCCGCCCGGGTCGCAGTTTCCAGCGGACGGGGGAACGTTAGCGTCGGTCGGGTGAACGTGGCAGTGATCGAGGCGTACGCCGGGTTGGCCCGTCGGGTGCTGGCCGGTCCGGCGCGGTTGGGGCGTACCCGGCTGGTCGCCGTCGACGGGCCCAGCGGCGCGGGCAAGAGCCGGTTCGCGACGCGCCTCGCGGACGCCCTCGCGGAGCGGGCGGGCGGTGCCCGCCCGCCGCTCGTGCACACCGACGACCTGCTCGACGGCTGGGACGACCAGCTCACGTTCTGGACCCGGCTGGAGGAGCAGGTGCTCGGCCCGCTGCGGGCCGGCCGGGCGGGCGGGTACCGCCGCTACAGCTGGGTGCGCCGCCGCTTCCTGGACCGGGTGGTGCCGGTGCCGGCCGGACCGGTGCTGATCGTCGAGGGGGTGAGCGCCGCCCGCGCCGCGGTACGTCCCGAGCTGACGCTGTCGGTGCTGGTCACCGCGCCGGCCGAGCTGCGGTTGCGCCGGGCGCTGGCCCGCGACGGGGAGCAGATCCTGCCGGAGCTGCGCCGCTGGCACGCGGGGGAGCGGGCGCACTTCACCACCGACGGTACGGCGGCAGCGGTGGACCTCGTCGTCGACGGCGCCCCGGACCTGCCGCACGACGGGGACCGCTACTACGTGCGCGCGGGGCGGCGATCGGGCTCGGGCGACGTGGCGGGGTAAGGCCAGCATACGATTCCGGTCATGACCACTCCGATCCTCTCCGAGTCCGAGGTGCGGGCCGCCGTCGAGCGGGAACTGCCCGGCGTCCGTGCCGACCTCGAGCGACTCGTCCGCATCCCGGGCATCGCCTTCGAGGGCTTCGACCACTCGCACGTGGAGCGTTCCGCCGAGGCGGTGGCGGAGCTGCTGCGCGGCTGCGGCCTCGACACGCGGATCGTCCGTTCCGGCGGCCAACCGGCCGTGATCGGCACGAAGGCGGCCCCGCCCGGCGCCCCCACCGTGCTCATGTACGCGCACCACGACGTGCAGCCGGTCGGCGACCTGTCGCTGTGGGAGTCGGACCCGTTCGAGCCGGTGGAGCGCGACGGCCGCCTGTACGGGCGCGGCGCCGCCGACGACAAGGCCGGCATCATGGCGCACGTCGCCGCGCTGCGCGCGTTCGGCGACCGGCTCCCGGTCGGCGTGGTGCTGTTCATCGAGGGCGAGGAGGAGTACGGCTCGGACTCGCTGGAGCGGCTGCTCGCCGAGCACCGCGACGACCTGACCTCGGACGTCATCGTGATCGCCGACTCCACCAACTGGGACGTCGGCGTGCCGGCGCTGACCACCTCGCTGCGCGGCATCGTCAACTGCTTCGTGGAGGTGCGCACGCTCGACCACGCGGTGCACAGCGGCATGTTCGGCGGCGCCGTGCCGGACGCGCTCACCGCGCTGGTGAAGCTGCTCGGCACGCTGCACGACGAGGCCGGCGACGTCGCGGTGGACGGGCTGGCCGCCCGCGAGGGCGCCACCGTCGACTACCCGGAGGACCGGTTCCGGGCCGAGGCCGGCCTGGTCGACGGCGCGAAGCTGTTCGGCACCGGGCGGATCACGGATCGGCTCTGGACCAAGCCGGCGCTGGCGATCCTCGGCGTGGACGCGCCGGCCACCGGCGAGGCCCCGAACGCGCTGGTGCCGTCAGCAAAGGCGAAGCTGAGCGTACGGCTGGCGCCGGGCGACGACCCGAAGAAGGCGTACGCGGCCCTGACCGCGCACCTGGAGCGGCACGCGCCGTGGGGTGCGCAGGTGTCGGTGACCTTCGAGCACGACGGCGCGCCGTGCGTCATCGACGCCTCCGGGCCGATGTTCGACGCGGCCCGGTCGGCGTTCCGGACGGCCTGGGACGGCACCGACCCGGTGGACATCGGGGTCGGCGGGTCCATCCCGTTCATCGCCACGTTCCAGGAGATGTTCCCGCAGGCCGCGATCCTGGTGACCGGTGTGGAGGACCCGCACGCGCGGGCGCACGGTCCGAACGAGAGCCTGCACCTGGGCGAGTTCGCCCGGGTGTGCCTGGCCGAGGCGCTGCTGCTGGCCCGGGTGGCGGAGGCCGGAAACCGCGCCTGAGGTGTCGAAACCGTAACTTCGGGGCCGATGTCGGAGTTTGTGGTGTGTCGGCGGGCGGGGTGTTATAGCCTTTCGAACATGCGTACGAACGACGAGATGGAGCGGCTCCAGGCCGCCGTCCGTGCTCTGGGGGACGTCGACGTCTCCGCGTGGTCCGAGGACACGCTCAACGAACAGATCGGCGAGCTCTCCGCCGCCCTGGTCACGCTCGACGCGCTGCTCACCCGGGTCGCCGAGGGCGTGCGCGGGCGCGGCCTGCGCATCGAGGAACCCGTCTCGGCCTGACCGCCGGCCCGACGGCCCGGCGCACCCGTGCGGTGTGCCGGGCCGCCGGATCCGCCCCGATGTCACAGGCGGCTGGCAGGATGTGGGCGTGCGTTTCGCGGAGCTGGCGGCCACCTCGGCCGCGGTCGGGGCCACCAGCGGCCGACGGGCCAAGGTGGAGCTGCTGGCCGCCGCGCTCCGGGGGCTGGAGCCGGGCGAGATCCCGGCCGGCGCCGGCTACCTCGCCGGTGAGCTGCGCCAGCGTCAGACCGGTGTCGGCTGGGCGGGCCTGCGTGATCTGCCGCCGCCGGCCGCCGAGCCGACGCTCACAGTCGCCGCTGTCGACGCGGCGATCGAGGAGATCTCCCGCGTCGCCGGGGCCGGTTCGCAGGCCCGGCGGCGGGAGCTGGTCGGCCGTCTCTTCGCCGCCGCCACCGCCGACGAGCAGCGCCTGCTGACCGGCCTGTTCCGGGGCGAGCTGCGCCAGGGCGCGCAGGCCGGGCTGCTGGCGGACGCGGTCGCGCGCGCCGCCGACGTACCGGTCACGGCCGTCCGGCGGGCCCTGCTGCTCGCCGGTGACCTGCGGGCGGTGGCGGTCGCGGCGCTCACCGGCGGCGCCGCCGCGCTGGCCGGGTTCGGGCTCCAGGTGGGTCGGCCGCTCGCGCCGATGCTGGCGCAGAGCGCGCCCTCGGTCGACGAGGCGCTGACCGCCACCGGCGTGCCGGCGGTGGTCGACGTCAAGCTCGACGGCATCCGAATCCAGGTGCACCGCTCCGGCCCGGACATCGCCGTCTTCACCCGCAGCCTGGACGAGATCACCGGCCGGCTGCCCCAGGTGGTGGCCGCCGTCCGCGCGCTGCCCGCCCGCGAGCTGGTGCTCGACGGTGAGGCGATCGGGCTGGACGCCGCCGGCCGTCCGCTGCCGTTCCAGGAGACGTCCAGCCGGGCGGCCCGCCGCACCACGCCCAGCACCACCGGGCCGACGCAGGTGGCGCCCGCCGTGCTGGCCGCCGCCGAGCGCACCGGCGAGCCGGTGCTCACGCCGTACTTCTTCGACCTGCTGCACCTCGACGGGACCGACCTGATCGACGCACCCGGGCGGGACCGGTGGGCGGCCCTGGCCGGCGCGGTCGACGCGTCGCTGCTGGTCGACCGGGTCGAGGTGGACGACGTGGCGCAGGCAGCCGCGGCGTTCGCCGCGGCGGTCGACGCCGGGCAGGAGGGCGTGGTGGTCAAGGATCCGGCCGCGCCGTACGACGCCGGCCGGCGCGGCTCGGCCTGGGTCAAGGTCAAGCCGCGGCACACGCTGGACCTGGTGGTCCTCGCGGTCGAGTGGGGCAGCGGCCGGCGGGAGGGCTGGCTGTCCAACCTGCACCTCGGCGCCCGCGATCCGCGCACCGGCGAGTTCGTCATGCTCGGCAAGACCTTCAAAGGGCTCACCGACGAGCTGCTGCGCTGGCAGACCGAACGGTTCCTGTCGCTCGCCGTGGAGAAGGGCGACTGGGTGGTGCGGGTGCGGCCGGAACAGGTGGTCGAGATCGCCTTCGACGGGGTGCAGACCAGCAGCCGGTACCCGGGCGGGATGGCGTTGCGCTTCGCGCGCGTGCTGCGCTACCGCGACGACAAGACCGCCGCCGAGGCGGACACCATCGACGCGGTCCGCGCCATCCACGCCGGCCGGGTCACCGGCTGACGGCTCAGCCGGCCGACAGCGACCGCGCGTAGTTGACCTGGTTGTTGAGCTGCTGCACCTGGAACTGGTCGGTCACCGGGATCCGGGCGACGTACTGGTGCCCGCCGCTGCTCACCGTCACCTGCACGGTGCCGTAGTGCCGCGTCTCCTTGATCAGCAGGAACAGGAGGCTGAACACGGTCAGGCAGAAGAAGCCGAGGATCGCGGCGACGACGGCCCACGGGGCGGTCTTCTCCTCCTTCTGCCAGAAGTCGGTGACGTACCAGGAGGCGCCGGCGAGCGGCAGGACACCGGCCGGGGTACGGATGACCGGCGGCGTCACCACGATCTCGGCGATCTGCACCGCCACGGCCGACTGCGCGGGCGGCACCGGCCCGGCCGGCGGGTACGGCCCGGGCGCGCCCGCCGACCCGTGGAACGGCGCGACCGCCCCGGCCGGCGGCGCAGGCGGCGCCGAGAACTGGGCGGGCGGCGCGGAGAACTGGGCGGGCGGCGCGGAGAACTGCGGCGCGGCCGGGAAGTGCGCGGTGGACGGCGGGGCGGAGAACGGCGCCGGCGGGGCGGAGAACGGCGGTGCGGAGTGCGGCGGGGCCGGCGGGGCGGGGAACGGCGCGGTGGGCGGCGCGACGGCCGGCGGCATGGCCGACCAGGGGTCGTACGCGGGCGGCTCGGCGGCCGGGGGCGTCGTGGCGTCAGAGGTCACCGCGACCCCCACGATTGACGATCATCCGCGGACCCTACCAACGTCCCCGCCGCCCGGTGTGCCGCCGGGATCCACGGCCCGCCCCTGCGCGGAAACCTCATCGCTCGGAACGATATGCCTGAGAGGCATATTTATGGGTCTTGTGACGTGTCTATGGGTGGTTGGGCGCGTCGTTGATGGCGCACGCCGTTGTCCTGCCTAGGTTCTGGCTTGTCGA
>NZ_JBAKHP010000014.1:0-61244 GCF_036902745.1 Micromonospora sp. CPCC 205554
CCCTACCAACCACGCCCCACCAGCCCCGTCCCCGCTTGACGAAACCCATAGGGACACCCCCCCCGAGGTCGGCTTGGAAGCCACTCAGCGCTTCCTGTCATCGGCGCCTCCCAGGCACCGAGGGGGCGGAAGTGGTCAACTTCTGCGGTGGTGTGACCGGGATCCGACCGCAGCGCGGCTCCGTCGAGCAAGATCGATCGGGCCATCACCAACGACGGGCTACTCAACGTGCTTCAAAATATGAAGGATCATGGGTACGCATCCTCGTTGGCCTACAATCCGGATAACGGGGAAACGCGATAAGGCGCCGAGTGTCCACCCCAGCTATGATGCACCGACGGCATCCCCATGAGAGTCAGGCGCCGACGCGCTGTTCGGGGATGGACAGGCCGTAGAGCGCCATCAGTTCCGGACTGTCGATCCGGCTGCCGTCGGCCACCGAGTCGCAGGCGATGTCGACGATCTGGTCCTTGTGCGCCAGCAGGTACGGCCGCGCCCCCACGTCGGCGCTGGCGAGCGTGGCGATGCCGGACCAGTGCCGGCGGCCGAACAGCATTGGGTAGCCGCGCAGCCCGTCGTAGGTGGCGCAGACCAGCACGTCCGGATACGGCAGCGCGGTGACCCGGCGGACCGCGGCCGCGGTGAGCCCGGGCATGTCCACCGGCACCACGACCACCGCTTCGATGTCGTCGTCGGTGAGCGCGGCGAGCCCGGCCCGGATCGAGGAGCCCACGCCGGTGCCCCAGGCGCGGTTGACCACGACAGTGGCGCCGCTCAGGTCGGTGGTCTGCCGCACCTGCTCGGCCGCCGCGCCCAGGACGACCACGACCTGTGCGCAGCCCGCCTCGGCCATCGTGTCGATCATCTGGCTGACCAGGGGCTTCTCGCCCTGGTGCAGCAGCGCTTCGGGTCCGCCGATGCGGCGGCCGCCACCGGCGGCGATGATCATTGCAGCGATCCGGTTCAGCGGTGCCCCCTCGATCAGGGGACGGACCGGGCACAGCCGCCCGGTCCGTCCCGTCGTACGCACACCGGACCCAACGAGCACGGCCGGGGGCAAGTAGCGGGGCAAAACGGAAAATTGCGTGACTATGCCGCGTCCGCGTAGCAGTCGACAGTGGACAGGTCGAGCGGGAACCGGACCGGGGTGTCGCCGAACAGCAGCCGGGTGGCCCGCGCGCCGGCGGCGGTGACCGCCTCGGCGACGGCCGCCGCCTGCCCGGCCGGACAGTGCACCATCACCTCGTCGTGCTGGAAGAAGACCAGCTCCGCCTCCGTGCCGGCCAGCTCGGTGCGCAACGTGGCCAGCAGCGTGGAGGCCCACTCGGCGGCGGTGGCCTGGATGACGAAGTTGCGGGTGAAGCGCCCCCGCGAGCGGGCCGCCCGGGCCGACGGGCCGTGCGGATCGGCCCCGCCCTCCGGCATCGGCTCCTCCCCCTCGGCGAACCCCGCCGACCCGGGCGGGCAGGTACGCCCCAACCAGGACCGGACCAGCCCGCCCGCCTCACCGGTGCGCGCCGCCGCCTCGACGTAGCCGAACGCGGTCGGATAGTTCTTCCGCAGCACCGCCAGGGCCGGCACCGCCGCCCCGCCGGTCTGCCCGTACATCGCCCCGAGCAGGGCCACCTTGGCCTTCGCCCGGTCACCGGCGAACGCGTCCCGGGCCAGCGCGGCGTAGAGGTCACCGGCGCCGCCCGCCGCGGCGAGCCGCTCGTCGCCGGAGACCGCCGCCAGCACGCGCGGTTCGAGCTGGCCCGCGTCGGCCACCACGAACGTCCAGCCCGGGTCCGCCACCACCGCCTGCCGGATCACCTTCGGGATCTGCAACGCCCCGCCGCCCCGGGTCGCCCACCGGCCGGAGACCACGCCACCCGGTACGTACTCCGGGTGGAACCGGCCGCCCGAGACCCAGGCGTCGCGCCAGGCCCAGCCGTGCGCCGTCCAGATCCGGTACAGCTCCTTGTATTCGAGGACCAGCGGCGCCGCCGGATGCTCCACCCCGCGCAGCACCCAGGCGCGCGTGTTCGGCAGGTCCACGCCCGCGCGGGCGAACGCCCGCAACAGCTCCGCGGGCGAGTCGGCGTGCACCTGGCGTACGCCGAACGCGTCGGCGATCCGCGCCTGCAGCTCGGCCAGCCGGCGCGGCGGCCCGCCGACCGGGGACGCCTCGCCGAGCAGGCCGGCCAGGATCGCGTCGTGCACGTCGGCGCGCCACGGCAGCCCGGCCGCGCCCATCTCGGCCGCCACCAGCGCGCCCGCCGACTCGGCGGCCACCAGCAGCCGGAACCGGCCGGGGTGCGTGGTCGCGGCGATCCGGGCGAGCTGGTCGGCGTACACCCGGGTCAACGCCGTGATGCCCGGACCGGGCGGGCCGGACGGCGGCTCGAACAGCGCGGCCTGGGCGTGGCCCGGCGGCTCGGGCGGGCGGGGCGCCGGGTCCGGCGGGACCGGCGCGCCGGTGACCCGGGCCCAGGCGGCCGGTAGCGCGCGGGGCTCGCCCCACCGGCCCGCGTGCCCGAGCAGCAGCGCCTCGGTCAGCTCCACGTCGTGGCAGCGGTCGAGCCGCACCCCGGCGCGCAGCAGCGCCGGGTAGACGGCCGCCCAGGCGGCCCAGAGCCAGCGGGGGTGCCCGGCGACCTCCCGGGCGGCCACGGCGGCGGCCAGGTCGGCCACCTCCTCGGCCGGGCCGGCCGGGGTGCCGTCGGCGTGCAGCGGTTGCAGCACGCCGCCGCCCCGCTCGTCCGCCACCACCGCCACCAGCACGGACGCGATTCTGCCCGGTGCCACCGACAGCCCGGGGCCCCGGCTCGTCGAGCCGGGGCCGCGAGCGCTACTTGCCGACGCCGGCGGTGAGGCCGGACTGCACCTGGCGCTGGAAGACGATGTACACGATCAGCACCGGAAGCATCGCCATGGTGACGCCGGCGAACAGTCCGGACCAGTCGGACTTGTAGCCCTGGTTGACCGACAGCTCGATCAGCCCCTGGGCGATCACCTGGTTCTTCGGCTCGCCGGAGACCGACTGCATGAGCAGCGTCGGCAGGTACCACTGGTTCCACTGGCCGAGCACGTTGAAGATGCCGATGCTGATCAGGCCGGGCTTGGCCATCGGCAGCATGACGCTGAAGAACGTGCGGGTGTGCGAGGCCCCGTCGACCTGGGCCGCCTCGGCGATCGAGTCGGGCAGCGTCCGGAAGAACGAGTGCATGAAGAAGATCGTGAACGACAGCGACCAGGCCACGTAGACCAGGATCAGCATGAGGTGCTTGTTCGGACCGAGCAGCGGGAGGCTCACCCCGGTGTTGTAGACGCCCTTGAACAGCGGCACCGCGGCCAGGTAGATCGGCAGCGTCAGCCCGGACAGGAACATCCAGTAGATCAGCCGGTTGCCGCGGAACTCGTAGCGCGCCAGCGCGTACGCGGCCATCGAGCCGAGCAGCATCGTCAGCGTCACGCTGAACACCAGCACGAGCAGCGTGTTCAGGAAGAAGCTGTCGATCCCGGCGGTCCAGGCGCGGGCGAAGTTGTCCCACTGCAGCGCGTCGGGGATCAGCGACAGCGGTTCGCGGATCACCTCGGAGTCGGTCTTGAGCGCCGACATCACCACCCACAGCAGCGGGTAGACCACCATGATCGCCCAGACCGCGAGGAACAGGTGCGAGAAACCGTTGAAGATCCGGCCGCCGAAGCCGTTGCCGACGTCCTTCGTAGGCCGGTCCGCGGGCGGGCGGGCCGGCGGCGCCGTGTCGGACCGGGCCGGACCGGAGGGGTGCGTCACAGTACTCATCGTCCAGACCTCCTCAGAACTCGATCCGCTCACGGCGGGTGATCCGCAACTGGAGCGCGGCCAGCAGGATGGTGAAGATGGCCAGCGCGACGGCGATCGCGCAGGCGTAGCCGAACTGGCCCTTCTGGAACGCGTTGAACTGGATCACCGAGGCGAAGATCTCGCTGGCGTGGTTCGGTCCGCCCTGGCTCGGCGTCATGACGAAGACCAGCGCGTACATGTCCAGCGCGATGAAGCCCAGATAGACCCAGGCGACCGAGATGCTGTCCCGCAGCAGCGGCAGGGTCACCTTGAAGAACGTGTGGAACCGGCCCGCGCCGTCGAGGATGGCGGCCTCGTAGATGTCCTTCGGGATCGACTGCATCGCGGCGGAGAACAGCACCATGTAGAAGCCGGCGCCGCTCCACACCGCGATGAACAGCAGCCACCAGAGCACCGCCGGCACGCCGAGGAACGGTTCCGGGTCGGCGGTGAAGGCGATCGGGTTGTCCGCGTCGACCAGCCCGATCTTGATGAGCAGGCCGTTGATCAGGCCCTGCCCGTCGGTGCGGTAGATCTGCTGCCACATGACGGCGATGACCACGAGCGACAGCACCTGCGGGAAGAAGAAGATGACCTTGTAGATCCCGGAGCCGAACACTCCGCGGATGCCGGCCCTGTCCTCGCGTCCGCCCACGTTGAGCAGGAACGCGAGGAACAGGGCCAGCGCGATCGTGAACAGCGGCACGGTGACCAGGAAGAACACGTTGTGCCAGAACGCCTTCCGGATCAGCTCGTCGGAGAACAGCCGGACGTAGTTGTCCAGCCCGACGAAGCGCTGGGAATCGGAGTACCCGCCCCAGTCGGTCAGCGAGTATCCCGCCGCCTGGGCGAACGGCCACACCACGTAGAACAGGTACAGCGCGACGGGCAGGGCCAGGAAGCCCGTGACGAAACGCGCGACTCCGTGCCGCATTGGACTCACTTCCTCGCGGTGATCAGGCGGTGCGGGTCTGCTTCTTGATCGACGAGTCCTTGGCGACCTTGTCGGCGGCCGCCTGCATCTTGTCGACGAACTGCTGCGCGGTCAGGCGACCGGCCATCAGCTCCTCGGAGAGGTTCTGGCTCTCCTTGTCCAGGTCGGCGTAGAAGTCCGGGAACTTCACCGAGATCAGGTCCGAGCTGCCGTTCTTCATCAGCGAGTTCGCCGACGCCAGCGCGGTGTCCTGGACGTTGTCGCCGGAGCCCTTGGTGGAGGCCAGCGACTTGGTCAGCTCGGCGAACTTCGCCGAGCCGGCCTTGGAGAGGATGGCCCGCAGGAACTCCTTCGCGGCCTCCTTGTTCGGCGCCTTGCTCGGCACCACGAAGCCCTCGCCGGAGGAGGCGAAGACGTCCTTGGCGGCCTTGTCCCCGCTCTTGCTCCAGTAGTCGGAGATGGTCATCTCGAAGCCCGGCGGGATGGTCGCGGCCATCTCGTTCTTCAGCCAGGTGCCGACCTGGATGAAGGCCGCCTTGCCGTCCAGGAACGCCTGCTGCGACTGGGTGTGGTCGAGCTTGCCCGGCAGCAGCAGCTTGTCCTTGACCAGCTTCTCCCACGGCTCCAGCGCCGCGACGATGCCGTCGGCCTTCCAGGCGCCGTCCTTCAGGTTGTCGATGTCGACGACGGCCTGCTTGCCGACCGCCTTCCAGATGCTGGCGAACAGCGCCCAGCGCGGGTAGTAGCCGTGCACCGCGTCGTGCACGTACGGCGCCATGCCCTTGGCCTTGATCTTCGGCGCGAGCGCGAAGAACTCGTCCCAGGTGGTCGGCGCCGTCCAGCCCTCCTTCTTGAACAGGGCCGCGTTGTACCAGTTGCCCCAGACCGTGTACGCCACGTTGACGACGTAGAACTTGCCGTTCTGCGTACCGTCGGCGACCGTGCCGGGCAGCAGGCTGTCGGCGACGGTGCCCTCGCTGTCCCAGGCCGGCGCGGTGAGCAGGTCGTCCAGCGGCTCGATCGCGCCCTCGTTGATCAGCGTGCTGCGGTCCATCATGTCGGCGCCCGAGTTCATCACCAGGTCGCTCGGCTGCGTCGCCATCTTGGGCTGCTCTTCGGTCTTGATCTTCTGGGTCGAAGACATGTTGACCGTGACGTTCGGGTGCTTGGCGTTGAAGACGACCTTGTCTTCCTTGGCCCACTGGTCGCCCAGGCCACCGTTGAAGACGACCACCTTGACCGCGCTGCCGTCCTTGACGCCGAACGGGTTGTCCTTGCTCTTGGCCGCGCCGCCGCCGTCGTCGGACTTGCTCGGCTCGCTGCCGGCGCAGGCGCTGAGCAGACCGGCCGCCGGGACGGCCAGCAGACCGGCCGCCGCGGCACGCTGCAGCAGGGTCCGACGGCTGACGTCGCCGAACTTCTCGGGGGAAACCGACATCTTGTCTCTCCTTGTGGTGTCGGGTCAGGCGGTCCGCCGGAGGCGCCCGGCGTACCGCGACTCGAGGGCGAGGTTGTGCTCGTCCCCACCGGGGACGTTGGCGGAGAGGTAGACAGGGGGTACCTCTCCGGCCTGGTGGAACCGTCGTACGACCTCGGCGGTCAGCAGCTGCGCCAGCAGCGCCGCGGTGACCGACGAGACCGCACAGACCGCGCCGCCGCCCTCGAGCGGCAGCAGTGCGTCGCCGTACGGCGCGCCGTTGTCCAGCACGACGTCGGCGAGGTCGGCGAGCCGGTGCCCGGAGGGGTGCCGAGGAGCTACCCGGGCGGTGTGCTCGACCGAGGTGACAGCGATCAACGGATGGCCGCCGCGCTTGACGAGCGTCGCCAGCTCGACCACCGAGCCGTTGATGCCGGACTGCGAGGCGACCACGAACACGTCCCCCGGCTGCGGCGCCGCCAGCGCGTAGAGCTGGTGCGCCACGGCCGGGTCGCGTTCCAGCTTCGGGTCGGCGAGCACGTCGCGGGGCGCGTCGCCGTGCAGCACGAGGTCGTGCAGGGAGAGCCGGTTGGCGGGGACCAGGCCGCCGGCCCGGGCGACCAGCTCGGCGGCGAAGGCCTCCGAGTGGCCGGCGCCGAACGCCTGGAGGACGCCGCCCGCACGCAGCCCGGAGGCGATCAGGTCGGCCGCCCGGTCCACCGCCACGGCCTGGCTGTCCACGAGCCGGTCGAGCACCGGGCGGACCGCGTCGGCGTACCTCTGGGCACTGATCATGAGAGGGCCCCCTTCGCGGCCTTGTGCCCGTCGACGGCCTGGGCGGTACGCCGGAAGGCCGCGTGGGCGCGGTCGTGGGTGCGCTGCGCCACCGCGATGTAGAGCAGGTCGAGCACGACGAGCTGGGGGTGCCGGGCGGAGAGCGCGTCCGGCCGGAACGTGGTGGCCTGGCTGGCGGTGACCAGCACGATGTCGGCCAGCTCGGCCAGCGGCGAGCGGGGGAAGCCGGTGAGCGCGACGGTGGTGGCGCCGCGGCTGCCGGCCTCGGCGAGCAGCTCGATCGTCTCCCGGGTCTGCCCGGTGTGCGAGATGCCGAGCGCGACGTCCCCGGCGCCCAGCAGCGCGGCGCTGGCCAGTCCCTCGTGCACGTCGCTCCAGGCCCACGCGGCGACGCCGATGCGGTGCAGGCTGAACTGCATCTCCTCGCCGACGAGTGCGCTGCCGCTGGCGCCGAAGATGTTCACCCGGCTGGCTCCGGCGATGGCCACCGCCGCGCGTTCCACCTCGGCCAGGTCGAGCAGCGCGGCGGTGTCGTGCATGGCCCGCGTGTCGGCGGCCATGATCTGGTCGAGCACCCGGGACAGCGGGTCGCCGGGCTGGATCTCGCGTCCGATGTCGACGGTCCAGCCCGCCGAACGGGCCCGACCGGTCTCGGCGGCGATCCCGAGCCGCAGGTCCGCGTACCCCTCGAAGCCCATCGCCCGGCAGAACCGGGTGATCGTCGCCGGTGACGTGCCGCTGCGCTCGGCCAGCTCGACGATTGTCGCCCGGGCGGCCGCCTCCGGGTCGCTGAGCACGTGCTCGGCGACCCGGCGCAGCGCACCGGTCAGCTCCCCCGTACCGGCCCGGACCCTGGCCAGCACCCCGTCGGCGCCCAGCCGGTCGGCCGGACCGGCATCGACCACCGCGGTCGCCGCGGAAGTCTCCACCTCGTGCTCGGCCATCGGCGGAAGCCTTTCGGAAAAGAGTGTTAACTGTTAGTGGTAAAAGTTCTTACTGAAGGGCCCTCCCTGTCAAGGGCGTGGGCGAAGTTTTCAAACTGTTACCTGGCGCACCGCCGCGATCTTGCGCCCGGCGACACGGCCGACCAGCATGGGGACCATGTCGGACACCGTCGTGGTCGGCCTCGACGTCGGGGGCACCTCCACCCGCGCGACAGCGCTGAGCCTCGACGGCACACGCCTGGGCGACGGCCGGGCCGGCGGCGGCAACCCCACCAGCCACGGCGCCGAGCGGGCCGCCGCCGAACTGCTTGCCGCCCTGCGCGCGGCGCTCGCCGACATCGACCCGATTCGGGTACGCGCCGGCGTCATCGGCCTCGCGGGCGCCGGCCGCCTCCTGGCCGACCCGCACGGCCGCGACGCGTTCGACCACGCGTGGGCCGAGGCCGGGCTGCGGTGCCCGTACGCGGTGCACGGCGACGCCCTGGTCGCCTACGCCTCCGGCACCCCCGCCCCGGACGGCACCGTGCTCGTCGCCGGCACCGGCGCGATCGCCGCCCAGGTGCGCGACCTACGGCTGGACCGCACCGCCGACGGCCACGGCTGGCTGCTCGGCGACGCCGGATCCGGGTTCTGGCTCGGCCGCGAGGCGGTCCGCCGGCTGCTGACCGACCTGGACCGCGCGGACTCCCCCGGCGACCTGGCCCGGCAGGTGCTGGCCGAGCTGACCGGCACGACCCAGGTGGACGATCAGCCGCGTGCCACCGCCGGCGCCGTGGTGCAGGCGGTGACCCGGCGGCCACCGGTGGAACTGGCCCGGCTCGCGCCGCTCGTGGTGTCGTCGGCCCGCGACGGGGAACCGACGGCAGTCGCGCTGATCGCCGAGGCCGCGGCGCTGCTGGCGGAGAGCGTCTCCCGCATCCGCCCGCCGGGCGCGACCGATCCGGTGGTGCTCGGCGGCGGCCTGCTCACCGGTGACACCCCGCTGGCCGGTGCGGTACGCGCCGAACTGGCCGGACGGTGGCCGGGCGCACCGCTGCACGGTGCCGGGGACGGGGCGGCCGCCGCGGCCTGGCTCGCCGCCCGCGACCTGCCCGAGGTGACCGACCCGGGGGCACTGCACACCCGCCTGGTGCCCCCACCCGCCTGACCCGCCCCGCCGGCTACCTCGCCGCGCCGGCCCTGCCGCGCTGGACGCCCGGCCGCGCTGTGCCGCGCTGCGCCGCGGCGCTCGGCCGTTGGGTGGAACGCCATGGGTGCCAAAGCACCGGTTTGACACCCATGACGTTCCACTCGCGACTCGGGGCAGTTCTCGGCGTGAGCCGGGCACTCCGGCTGATCAGTATCGGTCTTGCGAGTTCGGCTGAGCCTGGTGCCAGCCCTGCGGAGCGGGCTGGCCCGGGTGGGCCTGCGGCGTGGGGCCGTACTGCGCGGGCTGGCCCGGGTGGGCCTGCGGCGCGGGGCCCTGAGGTGCCTGCTGATTCGGGTGCCAGCCCTGCGGGGCGGGCTGGGCCGGGTGCCCCTGCGGCGCGGCGCCGTACGGTGCGGGCTGACCCGGGGCGGGCGGGAACGCCGGCCCGCCCGGGTACTGCTGGCCGCCCGCGAACTGCGGTCCGCCCGCGAACTGCTGCGCGGCCGCCTGCTCGCGGGCCTCCTTGCGGGCCTTCACGGCGCGCACGATCAGCAGGACCGGCAGCACGAAGACGTAGAAGAAGATCCGGTAGCTGTCGCCGTCGAAGAGGAACAGCAGGTAGAAGCCGTACCCGAAGAAGGCCAGGCCGATGACCACGTTGAGGATCCGGGAGCCCTTGCCCTGTTCCTTGACGGCCACACCGACGGCGATCATCGCGATGCCGCCGAGCAGCAGCAACAGCGTGTAGAGGAGGAAGAACATGAGATTCCTGTCGATAGATGAGCGTGCCGGCTCACCCTAGGTCAGCCCGATCTTCCCCACTGCCCCGTTGCCTGTGGCAACCACCTCACTTGAGCTGCCCGGCGGTCAGTCCGGACTGGACCTGACGCTGGAACGCCACGTACACCACGAGCACCGGCAGCACCGCGATGGTCAGGCCGGCGAACAACTGGGCGTAGTCGCCGGCGTAGCCCTGGCTCACCGCGAGCGAACTCAGCCCCTGGGCGAGCATCCGGTCCTGCCCGTCTCCGGGCAGGAGCACCTGCGGCAGCAGGAACTGGTTCCAATGGCTCAGGAAGTTGAAGATCCCGACACTGATCAGTCCCGGTCTCGCCATCGGCAGCATCACCCGGAAGAACAGCCGGAAGTGACCGCAGCCGTCGATCAGCGCGGCCTCCGCCACCGACGTGGGCAGCGTCCGGAAGAACGCGGTCAGGAAGAACACGGTGAACGGCAGCGAGTACGCGGTGTAGACCAGGATCAGGCCCGGCCAGGTGCCGAGCAGGCCGACGCTGCGGACCACGAAGAACAGCGGCACCAGCGCCAGGAAGACCGGGAACATCATGCCGCCGACGAACAGGTAGTAGACCACCTGCCGACCGCGGAACTCGTAGCGCGCGAAGACGTACGCGGCGGTGGCGCCGAGCAGCATGGTCAGGCTCAGCGAGCCGGTCACCACGACCAGGCTGTTGAAGAAGAACCGGCCGATGTGGGCGCTGGTCCAGGCGCGCGACCAGTTGTCGAACCGCAGCGCCTCGGGCAGCCCCCACGGCTCGGCGATGATCTCGCCGTTGCTCTTGAGCGAGCTGAGCACCATCCAGGCCAGCGGCAGGACGGTCATGGCCGCCCAGAGCAGCAGGAAGCCGTGCGAGAAGACGTTCGCCACGCCCAGCTCGCGGCGCGGTGGCCGGTCGGCAGGGGTGGCCGCGCGGGTCGCCTCGGCGGCCGGGGCGCCGGTGTCCACGGTGGTCACGAGTACTCGATCCGATCACGCCGGGCGGTGCGCAGCGCCAGCACCGCCACCGAGAGGGTCAGGAAGAACATCGCCACGCCGATCGCCGAGGCGTACCCGAACTTGTTCTCGCTGCCGAACGAGGTGTCGTACATCCGCAGCCCGATCACGTCGGAGGAGAAGTTCGGCCCGCCGTTCGTCATGAGCTGGACCAGGATGAAGCCGTCCAGCGCCGCGATGGCGAGGTAGATCCACGCGACCTGGATGGTGTCCCAGAGCAGCGGAATGGTGATCTTCCGCAGCATCGTGGTGCGGGACGCGCCGTCGAGCAGCACCGCCTCGTAGATGTCACGCGGGATGGCCTGCATGGCGGCGCCGAAGAGCACCACGTAGAAGCCGACGTTGCTCCACACCATCACCGCCAGCACGCACCAGAACGCGAAGCGCGGGTCGCCGAGCCAGGCCGGGGTGGCCAGCCCGACGGCGCGCAGGGCGCCGTTGAGCAGGCCACTGGTCGGGCTGTAGATCTCCTTCCAGAGCAGCGCGATGATCACCACCGAGAGCACCTGCGGGAAGAAGTAGACGAGCCGGTAGACCGAGGTGCCCCGCACCCCGGTCACCCCGGCCCGGCCCTTGCGTCCGCCCATGGTGAGCATGCTGGCGAAGAACAGGCCCAGCCCGATCGTCACCACCGGCACCACGGCGAGCAGGATCGCGTTGTTCTTCAACGCGTTCCACACGTACCCGTCGCGCAGCAGCGTGCGGAAGTTCGCCATGCCGACCGGGTCGGCCTGCGCGGAGTAGCCCATCCAGTCGGTGGTGGAGATCTGAAATGCCTGGAGGTACGGCGAGAGCACGAAGATGCCGTACAGCGCCAGTGGGGGCAGCAGGAACGTGAGGATCAGGGGGAGGCGGCCCTGTCGCATCACGCCGACCGCTTGTACTTCTTGACCGAGCTGTCTCCGGCGATCGAGTCGGCACCCTTCTGGCACTGGTCGAGGAACTCGGCCGGGGAGATCCGGCCGCTGAAGAACTCGCCGCAGGCCGCGTCGACCAGGTTGCGCTCCAGCTTGCGGTAGTAGTTGTTGTAGACCCAGTTGAAGCCGTTGGACCCGGACGCGTCGAGGGCCTTGACCACGGTGCTGAGCCCGTACGGCAGGTCGATGCCCTCGGTGGCGCCGGCGACCACGGGCAGGCTGGCGACCTTCCGGGTGAAGTCCTGGGCGCCCTTGCGCGACAGCATGGTCCGGAAGTACTCCAGGCCACCGGCGACGTTGCGCGCCTTCGCCGGCACCATGAACGGCTCGCCGGCGGTGCCACGGATCGCCTCGTACGGCAGCTTGTCGCCGCTGCCCAGGCTCGGCGTCGGCGCGACGGTCATGTTGAAGCCGGGCGGCGTGACGTCCTTCTGCTCGCTCTCCAGCCAGGAACCGCAGGAGATGAACGCGGCCTTGCCCTGGCACCACGCGGTCTGCGACTGCTTGTGGTCCAGGCCCGGGGAGCCGTCGAGGATGAACTTGTCCTTGACGATCTGGTGCCAGGCGTCGGCCGCGGTCTTCATGGCGTCCGACTTCCAGGCGTTGGGCTCCAGGTTGTCGATCGCCAGCGCCACGGACGGGCCGCCGAGCTTGATCGCGGTGGAGATCAGCGGCCAGCTCATGTAGCGGGGGTGCACGCCGGCGTACGTCCAGGGGGCGATGCCCGCGGCCTTGATCCGGCGGCAGAGCGCGATGTGGTCGTCCCAGGTCTTGGCGTCCTCCCAGCCGCGGTCGGCGAACAGCTTGGTGGAGTGCCAGATGCCGTACACCGTGTAGGTGTAGTTGAGCACCAGGAACCGGCCGTCGTAGGAGCCGACCTCGACGGTGCCGGGCAGCAGCGTGTCCTTGACCGTCTTGCCGGGCGTGTCGAGGCTCGGCGCGGCGAGCAGCTCGCCCAGGTCGGCGAGCGCGTTCTGGGAGACCAGGCCGTTGAAGTCGATCTGGCCGGCGCCGGAGTTGTTCACCACGTCCGGCGGGCTGCCGTCGACGAAGCGGGGCTGGAGCGTCTTGCTGATCTCCGCGGTGGCCGAGTGCTTGATCTCCGCCTTCGGGTAGCGCTCCTTGTACATGGCCTCGTGGGCCTTGGCGTAGTCCTCCCCGAAGCCGCCGTTGAAGATCACCACCTCCAGCGGGGCGTCCTCGGCCACGCCGAGCGGGTTCTGCTCGCTCTTGGTGCCCTTGTACGCGCCCTTGTCGCCCTCGTCGCCGCCACCTGAGGTGGCGCAGCCGGCGAGCAGCCCGGCGGCGGGGGTGGCCAGCAGACCGGCGGCGGCGCTGCGCCGTAGGATCTCACGCCTGTTCATCGCATCTCCTCGGTCCGGGTACGCGTGGTGAGCACCCTGTCGCTTGTCTTCACAAGACGCATTTCCAATGAAGAATTTCTACGACAGTGCGACGGGGACCACAAGACCTCTCGACCGATCCGTTATCCGTACCGGTCGGAGCCGGCTGGCCTAGCCTGACCTCATGCGCCGCCTGCGGCAGCTCGCGCAACGCACGCCGCCGGGGCGGGAGCGCTACGTCGACCTGCTCCGGGCGCTGGCCATCACCATGGTCGTGCTCGGCCACTGGGGCGTCACCGCGATCGGGTACGACGACGGCCGCCCCGCCGGCCACTCCGCGCTGGCGGACCTGCGCTGGGCCTGGCCGCTGACCTGGGTGGCCCAGGTGATGCCGGTGTTCTTCCTGGTCGGCGGCTACGCCAACGCCGCCTCGCTGGCCGCCCGCCGGGGCCGGGGCGGGTCGGCGGCCGGGTGGCTGGTGGACCGCAGCGCCCGGCTGGTCCGGCCCACCACGGTGTTGCTGCTGGTCCTGGCCGCGGGCGCGGGGATCGCCACGCTGCGCGACGCCGACCCGGCGCAGGTGCGCACGGTGGTCTGGTTCGCCACCATCCCGCTGTGGTTCCTGGTCGCCTACGTCGCGGTGGTGGCGCTGACCCCGCCGATGTACGCGCTGCACCGCCGGTTCGGGCTCGCCGTGCCGGTGGCGCTCGTCGTCCTGGTGGCGCTCGGCGACCTCGGCCGGCTCCTCGGCCCGGCCGCACTCGCCGACGGCAACTACCTGTTCGGCTGGCTGGCCGTACACCAGCTCGGTTTCGCCTGGTACGACGCCGCGCGGGCGGACGCCCGCCGCACCGGCGACGCGACCGGCGCCGGAGCGACCGCCGGCACCGCGGCCGGGGCCGACACGGCCGGCGCCGCAACCCGGAGTCTGTTCCGCCGCAACCTGCCGCTGTCCGGGCGGGCCGGCGCGGTCCTGCTCGGCGGTGGGCTGGTCGCGCTGGTGCTGCTCACGGCGGTCGGGCCGTACCCGGTGGCGATGCTCCACGTGCCCGGCGAGCGGCTGGACAACGCGGCGCCGCCGAGCTTGGCGCTGATGGCCGCGGCCGCCGCCCAGCTCGGCCTGATCCTGCTGCTGCGGCGCCCGGCCGGGCGCCGGCTGCGCCGGTCCGGCCCGTGGCAGGCGGTGCTCGCGGTGAACGCGGTGGTGCTCACCCTCTTCCTCTGGCACCTGACCGCCGCGGTGCTGCTCGTCGGCCTGCTGGACGCGCTCGGTGTGCTGCCCACTCCCCCGGTCGCCTCGGCGGCCTGGTGGGCGTGGCGCGTACCGTGGCTGCTCGCGCTGGCCGCGGTGCTGGCCGTGCTGGTCGCCGTCTTCGGGCCGGTCGAGGCCCGCACCCGCCGCCCGGCCGCGACCGGGCCGGCCGGGGCGGGTGGCCGACGGCTGCGCGCCGGTCTGGCCGTGGCCGGGTACGCGGGCGTGCTGGCCGGTTTGCTGCTGAACAGCCTCGCGCCCAAGACCGCGCCGGAGCCGCTGGGCCTGCCCGCCCCGGCGCTGGTGGCGTACCTGGCCGGGGCGGGTCTGTTGCGGCTGCTCAGGTCCGGGCGGGCCGGACCGCACCGGCCGGGTTGACGCTCACGCCCCGATCGAGCTGCGGATGGCCTCGGTCATGATCGCCAGGCCCTCCCGGGCCTCGTCCTCGGTGAGCGTCAGCGGCGGGCCCATCCGGATCACGTTGCCGTACAGGCCGCCCTTGCCCACCAGCAGGCCACCGGCCCGGCACGCCTCGAACACGCGGGTGGTCAGCGCCGCGTCCGGCTCGACGGTTCCCGGGTGGACGAACTCGACGGCGAGCATCAGGCCCTTGCCGCGCACCTCGGCGACCTGGCTTAGTCCGGCGGTGGCCGCGCGCAGGCCGTCGCCCAGGATCGCGCCGACCCGGGCGGCGTTGCCCTGGAGGTCGTGGTCGAGCAGGTAGTCGAGCACCGCGTTGCCGGCGGCGGTGGAGACCGGGTTGCCGCCGAACGTGGAGAAGCTGATCGCCGGCACCGACTCCAGCACCTCGGCCCGGCCGACCACCCCGGCGAGCGCGAAGCCGTTGCCGATGCCCTTGGCGAAGGTGAGCAGGTCCGGCGTCACGCCGTGTGCCTGGTAGCCCCAGAAGTGCTCGCCGGTACGGCCCCACCCCGTCTGCACCTCGTCGCTGATCAGCAGGATGCCGTGCTCGTCGAGCACCTTCTTCCAGGCGGCGAAGAGCCCGTCCGGGCCGTGCACGAAGCCGCCCACGCCCTGGACCGGCTCGGCGATCAGGCAGGCCACGTCGCCCGCGGTCTGTGTGGCGAGCACCTCGCGCAGGTCCTCGACCGCCGCGTCGACCCGGTCGGCGTCGTCGAGCCGGGCCAGCAGCCCGCGCAGCCGCTCACCGGAGTGCAGCCAGGCCACCTGCAGCGGGTTCAGCGCGCTGGCCGACCAGCCGCGGTTGCCGGTGACGCCCATCGTCGCGTACGACCGGCCGTGGTAACTGTTGCGGACCGCGAGGATCTGGTGCGAGCGCCGGTGATTCGTGGCGACCAGCAGCGCGGCCTCGTTCGCCTCGGTGCCGGAGTTGGTGAAGAAGACGCGGGCGTCCGGGATGCCGGAGAGCCGGGCGATCTTCTCGGCCAGCTCGACCTGCCGGCGGATCAGATAGAGCGTCGAGGTGTGCACGAGGCCGGTGCGCAGCTGCCGCTCGACCGCCTCGCGGATCTCCGGGATGTCGTGACCGACCATCGTGGTCAGCACCCCGCCGAAGAAGTCCAGATACGTCCGGCCGGCCGCGTCGGTGACCCGGCGGCCGGAACCGGTCACCAGTTCCAGCGGTTCGGCGTAGTAGAGCGGCATCCAGGACGGGAGCACGGCCCGGTGCCGGGCCAGCAGGTCGTCGGAGGTCATCGGCGCACCCTTCAGCGGAGGTGGATCCCCGCACGTTCCCACCACGACCGGGGCCGGGACAACCGGCACTGTGCGAGTCGGCCCGGCGGTAGCATCCGCCGGGTGCGGACGGATCAGGTGACGCTGCCGGGCGGCGCGGCGGGGACGACGCGGGAGCGGCTCCTCGCCGGGGTCCGGTCCTGGGTGGAGTCGGCGCCGGTGCGGCGTCTCGTGGCGCACTTCGGCGGCGACTGGCCCGACGGCGACCTGGCGGCGGTGCTGGCCGGGCTGGACGCGTTCTCCGCCCGCCGCTGGGACTTCCGGCAGGGACGGGAACGCCCGGACGCCCGGGAGCCGGCGTTCGACCCGGCCACCGCCGGGCTGGTGCTGAGCGCCGCCGCCGCGCTGGGCCTGGTCCGCGCCGTCGCGCCGGCCCGATCCAGGTACGCGCACCTGCTGGTGCTCGGCGGGCTGGCGCATGCCTGCCTGCGGCGCACCGCGTACGCGGCGGTGCTGGCCCGGACAACGGCCGAGGTGACCGGCGAGGTGGCCGTGCTGGGCAGCTTCCGGCCGCTCTCCGCGGCCGAGTCCCGGGTGCTCGACGCGGCCGGACTGTCCGGCTGCGCCACCGAGGTGGACGTCCTCGACGCCGGTGTGCGGCTGGCGTTCGGGGTGGACGAGCCGGACGACGAGCGTGGCGAGCCGGCCGGTCATCCGCACCGGGCCTGGTCCTCGCGCACCTACCGGCCGGCCGGGCTGCCCCCGGTACGGGTGCTCGCCGCGCCGTCGAGCGAACCGGACCGCCGTCGCGCGCACACCGCCGACACGCAGCGGTTCTGGGCCGAGCACGTGCGGCTGCGCGCGGGCGACCCGGTGCTGATGGTGACCGCCCCGATCTACGTGCCGTTCCAGCACTGCGACGCGTTGCGGACGCTCGCCGTGCCGTACGGGTGCGGCATCGAGACGGTCGGGGTGGACCCGGCCGCGCGCGCCGCGGTCACCGTACCGGAGCCGACCCTGACGCCGGGCCGCTACCTGCAGGAGATCCGGTCGGCACTGCGGTCGATGCGCGCGCTGCACGCGACTTTGACGGCCGGCTGAACCGGCGCGCGGGCCGGTGCCCGGCGAATCGCCGCGCACCGGCCCGAGAGCCGGACGTCAGTTGACGTAGACCGCCGGGCTGCCGGTCTTGCTGGTGTCCCTCACCGGCGAGTACGTCGCGGTGAAGTACGCGGTGCCGAAGCAGAGCGACGGGCCGGAGAACTTGGTGAGCGGCTGGTTGGTGAAGCTGATCGAGTTGGTGGCGTTGGACGCCGTACCGGTCAGCGAGTTCGTGCTCGTGCGGTAGACGCAGGTGATCGCGCCGAGCAGCGAGTTGAGCACGACGGTGCTCTGGATCGGCGCCGCCGTCGTCCCGGAGATCTTGACCACGCCGGCACTGGTCACCGAGGTGGTGTAGGGCAGGTTGTTGACCGTCACGCTCTGCACGCCGGTGGTGCCGAAGACGTTCGTCGTGCAGCTGGAGAACGACTGAGCGGTCAGGCTCTCGGTCGCGGTGCCGGGAGCGGTCGGGTTGGTCAGCACCTTGGCGCTGAAGCTGGACGCGGCGCACTTGATGCCGGTGGTGCCACTGGTCGAGGAGTAGAACGTGGCGTTGGTGCCGCTGCGCAGGCTGGCCTGGATGACGTCGCCCACCGACACGGCGGTGCCGGCGACGGTCGGGTAGGTCAGCACGGCGCTGGCGAGCGAGGTGGTGGGTGCGGCGGTGGCGGGGGCGGCGCCGACCAGACCGGTCAGCAGCGCCAGGGCGGCGAGGCCCGCGCCGATACGTCCGTACCTGGGCATGGTTGTTCCTTCCGGCGGTGGGACAGGAAACGGTGCCGGCGGCGTCCGGGGTGGACGGAGCCGGTGGAGACGGCGGCCGGGAAGGGCTGCCGCCGGTGGTGGTGCGCCGATTCGGCCTCAGCGGGCCGGGCGGCGTGGCGCAGTGCGGCGTCGCCGCGTCACCTCGGTCTCTCCGGCCTTGGGGGGACGGGTCCGCGCGGCGATAATGGCAGCCATCCGGCCCTCCTTCGACGCGTTCGGGTGACCGATGAAGAGAGATCACCAGCGGTGACGGGGCGTGAACTGAGCGTGTCGAAAGTTATAAACCCCGGAGGGTCGTAAAGTCAACGCATCAAGAAGGGTCGATGAGTGACAGTCCCGAGCCCGCCGTCGCCGGCACCCGTACCCCTGCCGGGCGCCCGCCACGGCCGCGACCCGGACCGCGCCATCAAGCGCGGGCCGCGCCGCGTGCCGGCCGAGGAGGTGGCGGCGACCCAGCGCGACCGCCTCTTCGACGGGCTGGTCCGGGAGGTCGCCACCCGGGGGTACGACAACGCCCGGGTCAGCGACATCTGCCACGCCGCCGGGGTCACCCGGCCCGCGTTCTACGCGCTGTTCAGCGGCAAGCAGGACGCGTTCCTGGCCGCGTACCGGCACGGCATCGCCGTGGTGTCGCACCTGATGGAGGACGCCTACCGCGATGCCGGACCGGCTTGGCCGGAGGCCGCCCGGGCGGCGCTGCGCACGCTGCTCGACGTGCTGGCGAGCGTGCCCGCCTTCGCCCGGATGGCGCTGGTCGAGGTGGACGCGGCCGGCCCGGACGCCCGCCGGGAGCGCGACGCGCTGCTGCGCAGCTTCCGCCGGTTCTTCGCCGGAGCCGGGCCGGATCCGGCCGGCGTGGACCGGGACGCACTGCTGTCCACCGTGGTCGGCGGCATCCACGCCACCATCCGTGAGCGGGTGGCGCAGGGGCGGGCCGAGGAGCTGCCACTGCTGCTGCCGGTGCTCACGTACGCGGCCACCGCGCCGTTCCTCGGGCCACGGGAGGCGGGCCGCGTCGCCCGGGCGGCCCGGGCGGACGACGGCCAGGCCACCACCGCGCCCTGCGCGCCCGGCCAGCCCTGAGCGATGGAAAACCGCAGCGGTTTTTCACTTTGGCCGCTTTTGGCAAATGCCGCCCAACCAACTGCTACAGGCAGTTGACCGCCCCTTTACTCAGCGGTAACTTCGGCCTGCGCCCCTCGGCGCGCACATCCTGCGAAGCCAATTCACATCGTCGCAGGTGAATTGATCTCGAAAGGGGCCGGCATGCCGGAGCAGATCGAGCAGATCGAAACCGATCAACCGAGAAGCGGCGTGCGCTGGCGCCAGTTCGCCGTCACGTTCGGCGCCGTGGCGGCCGGCGCGGCCGGCATGGTGGTGCTGACCGCGCAGGGTGTGCTCGGCGCGCAGTTCGCCATCTCGGGCATGCCGTTCACGGTCACCGCCGACAAGCTGGAGGGCACCGGGTTCGAGCAGTTCGCCACGCTCGACCAGATGATCCCGGACAGCCCCAACCAGGGCGACACCGGCGGGCAGGTGCTCGTGATCGTCTCGGCCATCGACAAGGCCGAGCTGACCAATCTCTGCCAGAGCATCAACCTGGGCGGGACCAACCTGCGGATCACCGCCGGCAATTCGGGCAAGCCGGTGACCGCCCGCACGCTCGTGGTCGACGGCGACGAGATCGCCGGTAACGCCTCCTTCAAGAACATCGACGTCGGGCAGGACGCCAGCACCGTCGACAAGGTCCCCGGGGTCAAGGGCAACCCGGGCGTGTTCGCCCAGCAGGCCGACACCGTGACCATCACCAACCTGCGGCAGAACAACTACGCCACCACCGCCGCCGTCTTCACGCTGCCCAACCTGCGCATGGGCTTCAGCTCCGAAGGGTGCTGACGTGACCGCAGGACAGCACTCGGCGCCCGCCGCCGGCGTCCGTACACGCTGGCGGCGCTGGCGCCGGGCGCGGCCGTTCACCGCCGGGCTGCTCATCGCGCTCGGCGGCGCGGAGATGCTCGTGACGCTGCGCGCGCCGCTCGGGGTGCTGCTGCACGTCGGGCCGCAGGGGCTGGCCGCGTACCTGGTTCCCCTCGTCCTGGTCATCTGCGGCGTGCTGCTGATCACCACGCCGCAGCAACGCGTCTTCTACGCGGTGCTCTCCCTCGTGCTCGGGCTGGTCTCCTGGCTCACTTCGAACCTGGGCGGGTTCCTGATCGGCATGCTGCTGGCGCTCGTCGGCGGCGCGCTCGCGTTCGCCTGGACGCCGGTCAAGGCGCGGGCGGCCCGCAGCGCCCCGGAGGCAGGGCCGGCCGAGACGGAGCCCACGGAGGTCGCGCCCGCGCAACGCGAGCCGGTCGACCGATCGGCGCCCACGGAGTCCCTCGACGCGATCCTGTCGGCCGAGCCGGCGCCGCACCGGGACGCCCGGGCGGAACGCGGCTGACCGGGCGGGCGGTGCCGCTCAGGCAGCCGGTGTCGCTCAGCGGGCGGTGTCGCTCAGCGGGCGGTGTCGGCGACCGCCTGCGCGAACACCTCGGAGCGGTGCTCGAAGTTGCGGAACCGGCCGTAGCTCGGCGCTGCCGGGGACAGCAGCACCACCCCGCCGGCCGGAGTCAGCTTGCGGGACAGCCCGACGGCGGCGACCAGGTCGTCGGCCAGCTCGGTACGCACCGACGGCAGCCCGGACAGCGCCTCCACGATGCGGGGGCCGCTGTCCGGCACGCCGATCACGGTGATCTCCCGGCCGGCCAGGTGCGCGCGTAGCGGGCTGTAGTCCAGCCCCCGGTCGGCACCGCCGACGATCACCGTCAGCGGCCGTCCCTCGTACGCGTCGATCGCGTGCATGGCCGCGTACGGGCTGGTGGCGAGCGTGTCGTCGACGAACGTCAGCCCGGACGGATCGGCGATCTCGGTGAGGCGGTGCGCCAGGCCCTGGAACTCGGCGACCGCCACCGCGAGGCTGTCCTTGCGCGCCACCACGTCGATGCCGAGCGCGTCCAGCACGGCCAGCGCGACGCAGAGGTTGCCCTCGTTGTGCCGCCCGACCAGCGGCAGCACGGCGCGCGGGAACAGCGGCGTGTCCCGCAGGTGGAACCACTGCGTGCCGTCCGGCCCGGTGGCGACGTGCGTGGTGTCCGGCGAGCCGGCCCGTACCGCCGCCCGGTCGCCCAGCTCCGCCGCGAGGCGCGGGTCGGCACCGTTGACCACCACGGCGTGCGGGCCGTGCGCGATCAGGTTCAGCTTGTCCCGGTAGTACTCCCGCTCGCCGCCGTGCGCGTCCAGGTGCTCGGGGAACAGCGCGGTCACCACCGCCACCCGCGGCGAGTCGGTCAGATCGGAGCACTGGTAGCTGGACAGCTCCAGCACGTACAGCTCCGCCTCGGGCAGGTCCAGCAGCGGCACCCCGATGTTGCCGCCGAACACGTTCGGCCGGTCCATCGCGGTGAGCAGGTGACTGATCAGGCTGGACGTGGTGCTCTTGCCCTTGCTGCCGGTCACCCCGACGGTGCGGTCCGCGTGGTCGGCCATCCACAACGCGCTGCCCTGCGTGACGGGCACGGACCGGCGGCGCAGCTCCACCATCCACGGGTGGGTGTTCGGCACGCCCGGCGAGCGGACCACCACGTCGGCGGCGGCCAGGCGCTCGAAGCCCTCCTCGCCGGTGACGAGCGGCGCCGCGGCGGCGAGCGGACCGTCCCAGGGCAGCGTGAGGAAGTTGGCGCTGTCGTCGACGACGACCAGGCCGGCCGGCCCGTGCGCGGCGATCGCGGTCACCGCGGCCCGGCCCTCGCGGCCGGCGCCCCAGACGGCGACATGACGTCCGCGCAGATCAGACAGGCGCACGGGCTCTCCTCGGGTCGACGCACGGCGGGCAGGGTCCGGCCCAGCCGGACACGGACGGACGAACCAGGGCCTAGTATGGCGTGTGCCCAACGAGCAGCTGCGGCGGATGGACGCCTTCACCTTCCCGTCCTACTCGATCGACTTCGCCACCGGCAAGGTCCTGTTCGACTACGCCCTGACCGGTCCCGGCGGCGAGCAGCGGTTCACCGAGGTGATCACGCTTCCGCTGCCGGCCGAGCCGGTCTCCGACGCCACCGCGGCCACCCTGGCCCGGGTGCTGGAGCTGCTGCACGTGGTCGCCGGCGTCAGCTACTACAAGGCTGCCGCGCCGCCGCGGCTGGTGCTGCCCGCACCGCTGGGCGCCGCCGCCGTCGAGCTGGTCACCGCCGTCTACACCAAGGGCCTCGCCGAGTACGCGTATCGCAACGAGCTGCCGCACGTGCTGGAACTGCGTCCCGAGGTGCCGTCCGGCGCCGTGGACCCGGCCGTGCCGGTGGACAACTCCGACCGCCGTCCGCTGTCGGCGGTGGGCGGCGGCAAGGACTCCATCGTCACGCTGGAGGCGCTTCGCCGCGCCGGTCTCGACCCGGTGCCGTTCTCGGTCAACCCGAACCACGTGATCGTGTCGGTGAACGAGGCGTCGGACCTGGTGCCGCTGGCCGCCCGGCGGCGGCTGGACCCGGTGCTGTTCGAGCTGAACGCCGCCGGCGCCCGCAACGGGCACATCCCGGTCACCGCGATCAACTCGCTGATCGCGGTGGCGACCGCCGTCCTGCACGGGCTCGGCCCGGTGGTGATGTCGAACGAGCGTTCCGCGTCCGACCCGAACCTGATCTGGAACGGTCACGAGATCAACCACCAGTGGTCCAAGGGCGTCGAGGCGGAAGGGCTGCTGCGCGCGGCGCTGGCCGAGCACGCCGGGCTCACCGAGCCGTACTTCTCGCTGCTGCGTTCCCTGTCCGAGCTGCACATCGCCCGGTTGTTCGCCGAGATCGACCGGTACGACGCGGTGGTGACCAGCTGCAACGCGGCGTTCAAGCTGCGGGACGCGAGCGAGCGCTGGTGCCGCGACTGCCCGAAGTGCCGGTTCGTGTTCCTGGCCATGGCGCCGTTCATGCCCCGGGAGCGGCTGACCGGCATCTTCGGCGGTGACCTGCTGGCCGACGAGTCCCAGATCCCCGGCTACCGGGAGCTGCTGGGCATCGACGGGCACAAGCCGTTCGAGTGCGTGGGCGAGGTGGAGGAGTCGGTGGTCGCGCTGAGCCTGCTCGCCCAGCAGGAGCAGTGGCGCGACGCCCCGGTGGTACGCGCGCTGGTGGCGGCACTGCCCGACACCGCCTGGCAGGCGGCGGCGACCTCCGACGTGTTCACCCCCGGCGGCGACAACTTCGTCCCCGCCCTCTACGCCAAGACCCTGACCGCTCTGACCTGACCCCCTCCCCCGCCCCACCCGCCCCACCCGCCCCACCCCGTCGATCATGAAGTTGGCGGGACGGATTCGGCGAAACACCGGCTCAACCTCATGATCGACGGGGCGGGACCGGCGTGACGGGCGGGGTCAGGGGGTGCGGATGGCGTCCAGGGCCAGCAGGGCCACGTGCAGGGACAGGCACCTGTCGACCGAGTCGAGGTCGGCGTCGAGGATGCGGCCGATACGGGCCAGCCGCTCGTAGAACGCCGGCCGGGACAGGTGCGCCGCGGCCGCACCGGCCGACTTGTTCCGCCCCTGCTCCAGGTACGCCCGCAGGGTGCCGAGCAACTGCTCCCGTGGATGCTGGGCGTCGTAGGCGAGCAGCGGCCCGAGTTCCCGCTCGACGAACGTCTGCAACCGGGGCTCGTCGCGTAACAGGTGCAGCAACCCGGCCAGCCCGACGTGCGGCAGGCGGTAGCAGGGCAGATCCCGGGGATCCCGCCGGGCCGCCTCGGCGACCTGCCGCGCCTCGATCAGTGACCGGCGCGCCTCGCGCAGGCTGCTCACACCGGACCCGGCCGCCACCACGATCGCGGCCCGGGGTGGCGCGTCGGCCGACCGCGCACTCCCCGACGCCACGGCCCGTCCGGCGGGACGGTCCGGAGCGTCGGCCGGGCGGGCCGGGCGGGCGGCGGGGGCGGCGTCGAGGCGTACCCGGCGCAACGCCGCGGCGAACGCGGACAGTGCCTTCTCCTCGGCGGCCGGGTCGGGGAGCGCCAGCAGCGCGCCCACGGCCTGGTCGTCGAGCGGGCTGGTCAGCGCGGTGAGCTTGGCGTCCCGGACGGCCTGGCTGACCGCCTCGGCGAGGTCGCGCAGCCGGGCCGGGCCGGCTTCCGGACCCTCGGTGTCGGTGTCGCGGCGCCCGCCGCGCCGGGCGGGGGCGGGCTCGTCGTCGGGGGTGCCCGCGTCGCCGGCGGGCTCGTCGGCACGATGGCGGACCACGACGCCGACCAGGTGCCGGCGGTCCAGCACCACGCCGAGCGCCTTGGCGCGCAGCGCCACCTCGTCCACCGGGCGGGTGTGGTCGATCAGGGCGGTCAGCAGCGTACGGTGGATCTGCCGTTCCAGGCCCTCGGCGTCGCGCCGGATCAGCCGGCCCAGGGCCAGCGTGGAGGCGGCCCGCTCGATCAGGATGGTCAGCCGGGTCGGCGGGGTGGACTCGGTCGCCGGCCAGCGCAGCAGCAGCCGTCCCCAGTCCTGCCCCCGCGCGCCGACAGTGGTGACGAGCCAGCCGCTGTCCGGGTCGTACGCGGTGCGCCCGGGCGGGCGGATCTGCCGCGAGTGCCGCTCCCAGCCGTCCAGCAGCAGTTGGGCGTTCTCCCCCGCCGGGTCGTACGCGAGCACCTGCCGGGACAGGTTCTCCAGCACCATCGGGCAGCCGGCCAGTTCGGCGGCCTGCCGCAGCACCTCGGCCGGTTCGGCGCCCTCCACCGACAGTTCGGTGAACCGCTGGTGGATCTCCTCGGTGGCGCGCAGTTCGGTGAGCTGGGCGTCCACGATCAGCGCGTGCACCGCCTCGGTGATCCGGACGAACGGGGTGCCCCGGCGCAGCTCGATCAGGGGCAGGCCGCGTCGTTCGGCGGCGGCGGCCATCACGCGTGGTACTCCGCTGACGTAGCGGCGGCCCAGCTCGACCACCAGCCCGGAGACGCCGACGTCGGCCAGGGCGCCGATGAACTCGCGGAGCCCGGCGTCGTCGCCGGGAAGGCCGATTCCGGTGGTCAGGACGAGTTCCCCGCCGCCGAGCAGGGTGGCGATGTCCGGCACCTCGGCGATGTGCACCCAGCGCACCGACCGGTCCAGCCCGGCGTTCCCGGCGACCAGGCGCGGCGCGCCGTGGCGCACGGGCACCAGGTCCAGCACCTCACGCACGGTAGGGAACACGGGCGACACGCTACCCTGCGTCACCACCGTTGCCGAGAGCCGGACGGCCCACCGGCGAACCGGCGAGGCGGGCGGGGGCGACGGAACGAGCCGCGGACCGCTGACCCGCCGGCCGGCGGTCCGCGTACTGCATGCGGGAGGCAGCGTCAGTCGACGCCGAACTCCATCGCGGCCCGGTCGAGCGCCTCGTCCTCGGCGGTGGGTACGCCCCGGGACGCGATGGCCTCCGCGCCGCCCTGCGGCATGGCGCCGATCAGCCCGGTCGAGGCCGCCTGGGCGGCGCCGACGACCCGCTGCGGGGTGCCGCCGCCGACCATGCCGACGGAGGCGTACTGCTCCAGCTTGGCCCGGGAGTCGGCGATGTCGAGGTTGCGCATGGTGAGCTGGCCGATCCGGTCGGCCGGGCCGAACGCCGAGTCCTGGGTGCGCTCCATCGAGAGCTTGTCCGGGTGGTAGCTGAACGCCGGGCCGGTGGTGTCCAGGATCGAGTAGTCCTCGCCCCGGCGCAGCCGCAGCGTGACCTCGCCGGTGACCGCCGTGCCGACCCAGCACTGCAGCGACTCGCGCAGCATCAGCGCCTGCGGGTCCAGCCAGCGGCCCTCGTACATGAGGCGGCCGAGGCGGCGGCCCTCGTTGTGGTAGTTCGCGAGCGTGTCCTCGTTGTGGATGGCGTTGACGAGCCGCTCGTAGGCGGCGTGCAGCAGCGCCATGCCGGGGGCCTCGTAGATGCCCCGGCTCTTGGCCTCGATGATCCGGTTCTCGATCTGGTCGGACATGCCCAGGCCGTGCCGGCCGCCGATGGCGTTGGCCTCCAGCACCAGGTCGACGGCGCTGCCGAACTCCTTGCCGTTGATCGTCACCGGGCGGCCCTGGTCGAAGCCGATGGTGACGTCCTCGGCCGGGATCTCCACGGACGGGTCCCAGAACTTCACGCCCATGATCGGCTCGACCGTCTCGATGCCGGTGTCCAGGTGTTCGAGCGTCTTGGCCTCGTGGGTGGCGCCCCAGATGTTGGCGTCGGTGGAGTACGCCTTCTCGGTGCTGTCCCGGTAGGGCAGGCCGCGCTCCAGCAGCCACTGCGACATCTCGGTGCGCCCGCCCAGCTCGGTGACGAAGTCGGTGTCCAGCCACGGCTTGTAGATCCGCAGCTGCGGGTTGGCCAGCAGGCCGTACCGGTAGAACCGCTCGATGTCGTTGCCCTTGAACGTCGAGCCGTCGCCCCAGATCTGCACGTCGTCGGCGATCATCGCCCGGACCAGCAGCGTGCCGGTCACGGCCCGGCCCAGCGGCGTGGTGTTGAAGTAGGCCCGCCCGCCGGAGCGGATGTGGAAGGCGCCGCAGGTCAGCGCCGCCAGCCCTTCCTCGACCAGCGCGGCGCGGCAGTCGACGAGCCGGGCGACCTCGGCGCCGTAGCTGAGCGCGCGGCCGGGCACCGAGGCGATGTCGGGCTCGTCGTACTGGCCGATGTCGGCGGTGTAGGCGCAGGGGACGGCGCCCTTGTCGCGCATCCACGCGACGGCTACCGAGGTGTCGAGGCCGCCGGAGAAGGCGATGCCGACACGTTCGCCGATGGGCAGGGAGGTGAGAACCTTGGACACAAGGAAGATTATGCACGCCGTCGCATGGTCATGCAACCCGGTCCTCAGAGCGCGTCTTCCCGCCCCAGCTCCCAGAACGCCACCGCCGCCGCCGCGGCCACGTTCAGCGAGTCCACGCCGCGCCGCATCGGGATCACCACCCGCACGTCGCTGGCCGCCTGCGCCGCCGCGGTCAGCCCCGGCCCCTCCGCCCCGAGCAGCAACGCCGCCCGCTCCCGCTGCGCCGGGGTCAGCCGCTGCATCGGTACGGCATCAGGCGCGGGCGTCATCGCGAGCACGGTGAAACCGGCCGCCCGGACCTGGTCCAGCCCCTCGGGCCAGCGGTCCAGCTTGGCGTACGGCACCGCGAACACCTCGCCCATGCTGACCCGTACGCTGCGCCGGTAGAGCGGGTCGGCGCAGGTAGGGGACAGCAGCACCGCGTCGACGCCGAGCGCTGCGGCGCCCCGGAAGATCGCGCCCAGGTTCGTGTGGTTGTTGACGTCCTCCAGGACCACCACCCGCCGGGCGGCGGCCAGCACCTCGTCGGCGGACGGCAGCGGCTTGCGGTGGAACGACGCGAGCACACCCCGGTGCACGTGGAAGCCGGTGGCGCGCTGGAGCACGTCCGGCGTGGCCGCGTACACCGGCGCGTCACCGGTGTCCAGGTCGGCGAGCTGGTCCACCCGCTTGGCGTCGACCAGGTACGACCGGGCCGGGTAGCCGGCCCGCAGCGCCCGCCGCAGCACCAGCTCCCCCTCGGCGATGAACAGCCCGTGCGGCGGTTCCCAGCGGGTACGCAGCTCCACGTCGGTGAGCGCGCGGTAGTCGGCGATCCGGTCGTCGTCGGGGTCGGTGATCTCGTGGACGGGCACCAGGCGATTCTGCCCGGCCCGCCCGGCCGCTCCGGCGCGGGCCGGGTTTCCGTCGTTCCGGGCGGGGAACGGAGCCGGAAGGCCGACGGCGACGGAGGGACCACGATGGGCGCGGATCACGACGGCAACCTCCCCCGCGACGCCACAGTCGCCGACTACCTGGTGGCCCGGCTCGCCGAATGGGGCGTGCACCGCTACTACGGCTACCCGGGCGACGGGATCAACGGCATGACCTCGGCGCTGCAACGCGCCGAGGGCCGTGCCCGGTTCGTCCAGGTCCGGCACGAGGAGACCGCCGGTTTCGCGGCCGGTGCGCACGTCAAGTACGGCGGCGGACCGCTCGGGTGCGTGGTGGTGACCAGCGGTCCGGGCGCGATCCACGCCCTCAACGGCCTGTACGACGCGAAGCTCGACCACCAGCCGGTGGTGGCGCTGCTCGGGCACACCGCGCTGCCCGCCGAGGGCGGCGGCTACTACCAGGAGGTGGACCTGCTCTCGCTCTACAAGGACGTCGCCTCGGCCTTCCTGGCCCAGCTCGACGACCCGTCGCAGGCCCGGCACCTGGTGGACCGCGCCTGCCGCACCGCGCTGGCCCGGCGTACGGTGACCGCCCTGGTCCTCCCCTCCGACGTGCAGGACCTGCCGGCGGTGCCGCACCCGCCGCACGCACACGGCTACTACCACACCAGCGCGGTGCCGAGCAGCACGCCGACAGTGCCGCCGGAGGCCGACGTGCGCCGCGCCGCCGAGGTGCTGCGCGGCGGCGAGCGGGTGGCGATGCTGGTCGGGCAGGGCGCGCTCGGCGCCGAGGACGAGGTACGCCGGATCGCCGACCGGCTCGGCGCCGGGGTCGCCACCGCGCTGCTCGGCTTCACCGCCGTCGACCACCGGCAGCCCTGGGTGACGGGCGCGATCGGCCTGCTCGGCAGCCGCCCGAGCTGGCAGCTCATGCGCGAGTGCGACCGGCTGCTGATCGTCGGCAGCCAGATGCCGTACTCGGAGTTCTATCCGCCGGAGGGCCAGGCCCGGGCGGTGCAGATCGACATCGACGGCACCCGGATGGGGTTGCGCTACCCGACCGAGGTGAACCTGACCGGCGACGCCGGGCCGACGCTGCGCGCCCTGCTCACGGAGCTGGGCCCGGGGCCCGGCCCGACCGCCTGGCGGGCCACCCTCGCCGACGCCACCGGCAAGTGGCGGGCCTCCCAACGCGAGGTCGCCGCCCAGCCCGCCGACCCGGTCAACCCGCAGTCGCTGTTCGCCACGCTCGACGACGCGCTGCCCGAGGACGCCATGCTCGCCGTGGACTGCGGCACCGCGACCGCCTGGTACGCCCGGCACGTGCGGGTCCGCCCCGGCATGCTGGCGAGCCTCTCCGGCACGCTGCTGTCCATGGGCGGCGGGATGCCGTACGCGCTGGCGGCGAAGTTCGCCCACCCGGACCGCCCGGTGATCGCGCTGCTCGGCGACGGGGCGATGCAGATGAACGGCGTCAACGAGCTGATCACGGTGGCGAAGTACTGGCGGGAGTGGGCCGACCCCCGGTTCGTGGTGCTGGTGCTCAACAACCGGGATCTCGCGTTCGTCAGCTGGGAACAGCGCTCCGGCGAGGGCACGCCGATGTTCCCGGACAGCCAGGACCTGCCGGACGTGGCGTACCACAGGTGGGCGGAGGTGCTGGGCCTCGGCGGTGAGCTGGTCGACTCCCCCGCCCGGGTGGACGGGCTGTGGCAGCGGGTGCTCGACGCGGACCGCCCGGTGGTGGTCAACGCGGTGGTGGACCCGGCCGAGCTGATGCTGCCGCCGCACTTCACCGTCGAGCAGGCCCGCAAGACCGCCGCGGCGGTGCTGCGCGGGGACAGCGATCGGGCCGGCATCGTGCGGCGCGGCGTACCGGCCGCGCTCGCCACGTACCGGCCCCGCCGCCGGGGCCGCTGACCGTCAGGCCCGCGCGTAGCGCAGCAGCACCGACCGGCCGTCGAACGTGCGCGTCTCGACCAGTCGCAGGCTCTGGCGGGCCAGGTCGGGCAGCACCTGCCGCCCGCCGCCGAGCACCACCGGGTGCACGATCACCTCGTAGGTGTCGACGAGCCCGAGCGCGGCCAGCGCCGTCGCCGCGCCGGTGCCGCCGGTGACCAGCAGGTCGCCGGGGAACCGCTCGCGGACCGCGGCGAACTCCTTCGCCAGGTCGCCGCCGCCGACCACCACGGCGCCGTGGGAGGCCTCGGCGAGCGTCCGCGAGACCACGATCTTCGGGGTACGCCGCCAGATCGGCGCGAACGCCAGGTCGTGCGGGTGGTCGGAGATCGACTCGACCTGGGGCCAGTAGGAGGACATCATCTCCCACACCCGCCGCCCGTAGACGAAGGCGGCGGCCCGCTCGGCCAGCCCGATCGAGTACGCCGACAGCTCCTCCCCCATCTCCGGCCAGTCGAACTCACCGTTCGGCCCCTCGATGAAACCGTCGACCGACGTGTGCACCCCGTAGACGACAGTGCCCATGATGTGTTCCTCCGCGTCGCACGGCGCCCCCGGAACGGGCGCGCTCGCCGGTGGGTCGGAGCCGGCCGGGCGGATCCGACAACCCGGCGGCGTCGATCTCCGGCTCGACCGGTGCGGCCCTTATCCGCGTTCGCGCAGCCAGCGCAGCACGTCGGAGGGCAGCTCGCTGTCGTCGCGCTGTTCGCGGCGGTCCGGCTCGGTCCGGCGGGGCGGCTGCGGGCGCTGCGGGTCGCCGACCAGCGCCCGGCTCGGCGCGGTGAAGTCGGCCACCGGCTTGCCGGTGAGCGCCGTCTTGATGGTCCGGGCCACCGCGTCGATCACCTTCGCCTGCACGGCGGAGCCGACCAGGTCGGTGGCGTCGTCCGGGTTGGCGGCGATGCCGGCCACCGCGACCTGCGGGGTGTACCCGACGAACGTCTCGGTGGCGTTGCGCTCCGAGCTGCCGGTCTTGCCGGCCACCGGACGGCCGACGATCGAGTCGACGGCGGTGGCGGTGCCCCCGTTGCACTGCCCGAACGCGGACTGCTGGCCGACCGGGCACCGGGCCGCGTCGGTGGCGGCGCGGGCCACGTCCGGTTCGAGCACCCGCTTGCAGGACGGCTGCGCCACGTCGACGGCGTCGCCGTCGGGCGCGGTCACCGAGACCACCGGCAGCGGCGTGCAGTACGTGCCCTCGGCGGCCACCGTGGCGTACGCGTTGGCCAGGTCCAGCGGGGTGGTGGCTGCGACGCCGAGCGTGAACGCGCCCCAGTTCGCGGCGTTGTCGCGGGCGAACGCGGCGTCGGAGTCGGCCCGGAAGGTGATGCCGAGCCGCTGCGCCATCTCCACCACCTTGTCCTCGCCGACCTGCTCGGCCAGCCAGACGAAGTACGTGTTCACGGAGCGGCCGAAGCCGTCCCACATCATCCGGTAGCCGTCCATCCACTGCGGGTTGGCGTTCGCCGGGCACCACGTGCCGTCGCAGTTGCCCTCGTCGTCCGAGGCGTACCGGGTGGGCAGCCGGCTGGGGGCGTCGAAGCCGGTGGACAGCGGCTTGCCGGCCTCCAGCGCGGCCAGCATGGTGAACATCTTGAACGTCGAGCCGGCCTGGTAGCCGTCGACGCTGGCGCCGCCGGAGATCAGCGGGTTGACCGTGTTCGGGTGGTTGGCCTGCCCGTCCGGGTTGGCGTCGAGGCTGTAGTGCCGGTTCACCGCCATGGCGAGCACCCGGCCGGTGCCGGGCTCGACCGCCGCGATCGGCAGCGCCCGCTTGTTGCCGTACCCGTAGACCTTGGTGGCCTGCTCCTGCGCGGTCTGCTGGATCTTCGGGTCCAGCGTGGTGACGACGCGGTAGCCGCCCCGGCGCAGCGCCTGCTCCCGCTCCTCGGGCGTGCTGCCGAAGGCCGGCTGGGTGAGCCACCAGCGGCGCAGGTAGTCGCAGAAGAAGCCCCAGTCGTCGTGGCCCTGGGCGGTGGCGGTGCAGCCGTTGGGCTGGGCGGTCGGGCGCAGCGTCAGCGGCTCGGCCTTCGCGGCGGCGGCCTGCTGCGCGGTGATCGCGCCGGTCTCGGCCATCGCGTCGAGCACGTACCCGCGCCGGGCCAGCGCCTGGTCCTTGTCGCCGTCGATCGGGCTGTACGCGTCGGGCGACTGCACCAGGCCGGCGAGCAGCGACGCCTCGCCCAGCGTCAGGTCGGCCGGGGCCTTGCCGAAGTAGCGCTGGCTCGCGGCGGCGACGCCGTACGCGCCGGAGCCGAAGTACGCGATGTTGAGGTAGCGGTTGAGGATCTCGTCCTTGGACAGCGACTGCTCCAGGGCGTTGGCGTACCGGATCTCCTGGAGCTTGCGCCCGACTGTCTGCTCGGTGGCGGCCTGCCGCTCCTCCGGGGTGCGGTTCGGGTCGGTCTTGAGCACGTTGCGGACGTACTGCATGGTCAGCGTGGAGCCGCCCTGCTCGGTGCCGCCGCCCTTGACGTTCGCCACCAGCGCGCGGGCGATGCCGCGCAGGTCCGCGCCGCCGTGCGAGTAGAACCGCCGGTCCTCGGCCGCGATGATCGCCTGCCGCATCACCGGGGCGATCTCGTCCAGCGACACGTCGGTGCGGTTCACGTCGTAGAACGTGGTGATCAGCGTCTTGCCGTCGTTGGCGTAGAGGTAGGAACGCTGTGGCTGCACCGGGGTGCGCAGCGCGTCGGGCATGTCCGCGTACGCGCCGAGCGCCGCCCGGGCGGCGAACCCGCCGAGCAGCCCGCCCGGAAGCGCGGCGACCGCGAGGACGAGCCCGGCGAGCAGGCCGGCCAGCAGCACGGTGAACAGCCGCGACAGCGGCGACCTGGGAGACGGCATGGACGCAAGGATTGCCACGAAAGCCGCCTACCGGCCACCCCACCAGGCAACTGTCAGTTACCTCACGGCAACCGTTCAGCTCGCGGCCCCCGGACGAACCGGTCATCCGGCGCCGAGCGGGCCCTTCGGTGACGCGGGCGGCACCGGTGCGGCGGCGACGCTGGCCGCTGCGGCGTCCCGGGCGATCGTCTCGGGCACCAGGCGACCGCTGCGGTAGCCGATGCCGATGCCGGCGACCAGGACGAAGATCGCGCCGAACGTCTGGAGCGAGCCGATCAGCGCGCCACCGAGCCCGAGCAGCGGGGCGGCGATCATCAGCATCGTCCCGTCGCCGTAGGAGAACATCCCGGACCGGGCGACCGACCAGCCGGTCAGGAACCAGCCCACGCTGTAGAGGGTGGCGCCGAACAGCACGATGCCGCGTGCGGTCACGCCGAACACCGGCGTCTGCTCGGCCAGCCCGGCGAACGGCAGCATCAGCACCATCCCGCCGATGCTCGCCAGCAGCCCGGCCAGCGCGACGCGGCGGCAGCGGGTGGCGGCGAGCAGCCCGGTGAGCGCGAGCAGGGCGAGCAGGCCGAGCCACACCGCCGCGACCCAGCCGACCAGGTAGAGCGGCCGTCCGTCGGCCGGGTACGGGTCGTTGCCCACGCCACCGTCGCTGGCCATCGCCACCAGGCCGTAGAGGACCGCGTACGCCGGCAGCAGCCAGACCGCCGCGCGGGCGAACCGGCGGATCGACCAGGCCCAGGTCGCGTCGGTGGCCGGCGCCCCCGGGCCGGGTTCGGAGACGAACGGCAGGACCCCGAAGCCCCCTCCGGTACGCCGGGAGCCGATCGGCCCGGCGGGGTCGTGCGCGCCGGGGACCGGGGTACGGGAGAACAGCCGGTTCGCCGGGTCCTTCATACGTCACCTCGTTCGCGCCATGGCCCGGGACGCGCTACGGCGCTCCGGCCCTGCTCACCACCCGTCCTGAAACCGATGGTGGCAGCCGCCGGAGCGCCGTATGAGGGATTCTCGGATTTGCCGGTCAGCCCCGCTCGCGCTGGTCCGCCGGGTCGTTCACCAGGCTGGCCGGGTCCACCGGCTCCGGTGCCGGAAGGCCCTTCGGCGCGTTGCCGCCGGTGGCCTGCGCCTCGGCCACGCGTACCTCGTTGTGGATCTCCTGGGCCGCGGTGGCCGCGGCCTGGGCGGCCTCGGCGGCCTCCCGCTCGACCTCGCCGGCGCTCTTGGCGGCCTCCGGCGACGGCACGTCACCGGCCATGTTGGCCAGCCCGCCCAGCGCGCCGCCCATGCCCTCCAGGGCCTTGGTCAGCTCGGTCGGGACGATCCAGACCTTGTTCGCAGTGCCGTTGGCGATCTGCGGCAGCGCCTGGAGGTACTGGTACGCCAGCACCTTCTGGCTCGGGTTGGCGGTGTGGATCGCGTCGAAGACGGTGCGAATCGCCTTCGCCTGGCCCTCCGCCTGGAGGATCCGGGCCTGCCGGTCACCGTCGGCGCGCAGCACCGCGGCCTGCTTCTCACCCTCGGCGGTGAGGATCTGCGACTGCTTGTGCCCCTCGGCGTTGAGGATCGCGGCGCGGCGGTCCCGCTCGGCGCGCATCTGCTTCTCCATCGAGTCGCGGATGCTCGGCGGCGGCTCGATCGCCTTGATCTCGACCCGGGTCACCTTGATGCCCCAGCGGCCGGTCGTCTCGTCCAGCACGCCGGACAGGTGCCGGTTGATCTCCTCGCGGCTGGTCAGCGCGCGCTCCAGGTCCAGCGAGCCGATCACGTTACGCAGCGTGGTGACGGTGAGCTGCTCGATGGCCTGGAGGAAGTTCGAGATCTCGTAGGTGGCCCGAACCGAGTCGACCACCTTGAAGTAGAGGACCGTGTCGATCGAGACGACCAGGTTGTCGGAGGTGATCACCGGCTGGGGCGGGAAGCTGACCACCTGCTCGCGCATGTCGACCTTGGTGCGCACCGCGTCGACGAACGGCACCAGCAGGTTGAGGCCCGGGTTCAGCGTCCGCTTGTACCGGCCGAGCCGCTCCACCACGTCCTGACGCTGCTGCGGCACGATCCGCACCGCCTTGAACAGCGTCACCACACCGATCAACGCCACCGCGATCATCAGGATCGCCAGAAACTCCATACCGTTCACCTTTTCGCTTCGGGCAGCTCGCCCGGGGTGGAAATGTCGTCCTGCCATACCAGGGCGGTCGCGCCCCGGACCTTTATCACCTGCACCCGCTCACCCTCGGCGTACGTGCGCGTCGCGTCGTACGAGCGGGCCGTCCACAGCTCACCATCGATCTTGACCATGCCCCGGTCGGCGTCGACCGGCTCCAGGACCACAGCGGTGGCCCCCTCCAGCGCCTCGACCCCGAACGGCTGCTCCCCGGTCTCCAGCGACGGCCGGGCGTGCCGCCGGACCACCGGACGGACCACCGCCACCGACAGCGCCGACACCACCGCGAAGATCACCGCCTGGAGCGCCACCGGCGCACCGAGCGCCGCGGCGCCGGCGGCGGCGAACGCCCCGACCCCGAACATGATCAGGAAGAGCGTCGTCGTGAAGATCTCGGCGACCGCTAATACCACACCCAGAACGATCCAGAACACGGCGTCCACGAGACCAATCCTGACACGTCGACGCACGTGTCATCGAACTGTCATGATCGCTAGGCTCGGCACGGCGTACCGCGCCGCCGGCCGACGAGGAGGACGACATGCCCCTGCTGCCCGAGACCGCGCGTCAGGTGGACCTGCTGGTCGCCCGGGCCCAGGCCGAGGGACGAGGCCCCTCGCTCGCGCTCGGCGTGATCCGGGACGGTCACCTGGCGCACCTGGCGGGCGCCGGCGAGACCCCCCGCCCCGACGGCGACCTCCAGTACCGGGTCGGCTCGATCACCAAGACCATGACCGCGGTGCTGGTGATGCAGCAGCGCGACGCCGGACGGCTCGCGCTGGACGACCCGCTGGACGCGCACCTGCCCGGCACCCCGGTCGGCTCGGTGACCGTGCGCCGGCTGCTCGGCCACGTCAGCGGCCTGCAACGCGAGCCGGACGGCGAGTGGTGGGAACGGGCCGAGGGCGTCGACCTGGACACCCTGCTGGCCGGGCTGACCCCGGACAAGATCGCCCACCCGCCGCACTTCGTCTACCACTACTCGAACCTGGCGTACGGGCTGCTCGGCGGCGTGCTGGAACGGATCACCGGCACACCGTGGGCGGACCTGCTTACCGAGCGGCTGCTGGCGCCGCTGGGCATGCGCCGCACCACGTACCACCCCACCGAGCCGTACGCCCCCGGCTACGTGGTCCACCCCTGGCACGAGACGCTGCGGGAGGAGCCGCGTACCGACACCGGCGCGATGGCCCCGGCCGGGCAGCTCTGGTCGACGGTCGAGGACCTGGGCCGCTGGGCGGCGTTCCTGGCCGACCCGGACCCGGCGGTGCTCTCCCCCGCCACACTCACCGAGATGTGCGCCCCCGTGGTGATCAACGACCTGGACTCGTGGACCGGCGGCCACGGCCTCGGAATCGAGCTCTACCGGGTCGGCGACCGGGTGTACGTCGGGCACGGCGGCTCCATGCCCGGGTACGTCGCCGGCCTGGCCGTGCACCGGCCCACCCGCACCGCCGTGGTCAACTTCGCCAACTCGTACGGGCTGCGCGGCCACCACATCGGCGCGCTCGGCCGGGAGGCGCTCACGCTGGTGCTGGACGCCGAACCGGCCGCGCCCGCCCCCTGGCGCCCGGCCGGGCCGCCCGCCGCCGACGTGGCCGCGCTGACCGGCCGCTGGTGGTGGATGGGCGGCGAGTACGAGTTCCGCGTCGACGCCGCCGGTGACCTGGTCGGCGGCCTGGCGGGCAAGCCGCTGCTCCGGTTCACTCCCGAGGGACCGGACCGGTGGCGGGGCCGATCCGGCTCCCAGGACGGCGAGATCCTCACCGTCCTCCGCGACGAATCCGGCACCCCGGTAGCCCTCGACATAGCCACCTTCGTCCTGACCCGCTCCCCCGACGAAATCCCCTAACCCCCGCCCCGCCCTTCCCCCCGCCCCGCCGATCTTGCACTTGCGGCCCTCATTCCGCCCCGCTATGCCCGATCCGCAGGGACCACAACTCCATGATCCACGCACACCCGCACCGCTCACCCCCGTGATCAAGGAGTTTGCGTAGGTGTTGATCTCCAATACACCCACAAACTCCTTGATCAAGGTGGCGAGGGCTCGAGGGGCGCCAGGACAGGACCCGGAAGGAAGTCCGAGACGGGGCCGGGGCGGGGAGGAGGTCCGAGGCGGGCGGAGCTGGCGCACGGCGGGGCCGGGGGCGACCGTGACCGGCGCAGGGATCGAGCCTGACCGCCCGGAGCCGGGCGCGGTCGCCCCCGGCCCCCACCGAAACCACAGTCAGACAGGCTCGGTCACGAAGTCGATCAGGCGCTCCATCGCGTTGATCAGCGGCGTCTCCACGTCGGCGAAGCTGTCCACCCGGGACAGGATGTGCCGCCACATGTCCGCCGGCTCGGCCACCCCGAGCGCCGCGCAGACGCCCTCCTTCCAGGGCTGCCCCGGTGGCACCACCGGCCACGCCGCGATGCCGAGCGCCGCCGGGCGTACCGCCTGCCACACGTCGACGTACGGGTGCCCGGTGACCAGCACGTGCGGCGAGTTGACCCGGGCCACGATGCGGCTCTCCTTCGAGCCGGGCACGAGGTGGTCGACGAGCACGCCGAGGCGGCGGGACGGGCCGGGCGCGAACGCTTGTACCTCGTCGGCGAGCGCGTCGATGCCGTCCAGCGGTTCCACCACGACGCCCTCGATGCGCAGGTCGTCGCCCCAGATCCGCTCGACCAGCGCGGCGTCGTGCACGCCCTCGACCCAGATCCGGCTGGCCTTGGCGACCTGCGCCCGTACGCCGTCCACAGCGATCGAGCCGGACGCGGTACGCCGGCGCGCGGCCGGCACCGGTGCGCGGGCGGGCCGCCGCAGCGTGACCGGCTTGCCGTCCAGCAGGAACGCGGCGGGCAGAAGCGGGAAGTTGCGCCGCCGCCCGTGCCGGTCCTCCAGCACCACCGCGCCGGAGTCGAAGCCGACCACGGCGCCGCAGAACCCGGAGTCGGCGTCCTCGACCACCAGGTCGGGTTCGGCGTCGACCTCGGGGGTCACCTTCCGTCGCCGCCAGTCGCCGGCCAGCACGTCCCCGTCGTATCGCCCCGCCATGCCGCAGACGCTAACCAGCGTCCCGGCGTGTCGCTCGGCGACGCGCCGACCGGGCCGTCATCCGTCGGCACGAAACGGTGCGAAGGGGGTAGTTGGGGCCAGGTCGCGCCGCCGGAGCGGCAGCCGAGACAGCAGCGGCGCGGAGCACGTACCCTTTCCGCATGTCCTCCCCCGCAACGGGCGCGGCCACGCTGGCTCCGCGCCGGTCGAGCCGGTTCGTCGCCTGGGTGCGTGCCTGGCGAGCCGGCCTGGTGCCGTTCGACGAGGTGGCCGACGCCGTCGCCGGCGACGAGGAGCACCTCGTCGCCGACGCCCCCGGCACCTGGACCGACGTGTCGCTGCGGGAGGCGCTGCCCAGCCTCGCCAAGCATTCACCCGACGACATCCGCCTGGTGCTGCCCGCGCCCGGCGACCCGCGGGGCCTGCCCGGTCCGGGCGCGTTCGCCGGGGCGGCGCTGGTGGCGGGCGAAGCGGTGGTGGCGAGCGGGATGGGGCTGGTGCCCGAGGTCCGTACGCACACCTCCGGCTCGGGGATGACGTGGGAGACGGTGCTCTGGCGGGTCCATCCGCTGCCGGCGGACGCGCCGAAGGCGTCGCTCGCCACGCCGGGCGCGGCGGAGGCCGAGGCCGAACTGGCCGCCGTGCTGGCCGAGACCACCGCGACGCTGACCCGGCTGGACGTCGCGCAGTGGCGCCCCGAGCTGGCCGGCGCGCTCGCCGCGCTCCGCCGCCCGGACGGCGCCACCGACCTGCCGCCCGGCTTCGACCCGCGGGCCCGCCGCCTGTTCGCCCGCGCGGCGGTGCTGGACCGGGTGCTCGCGCTGGCCGGGGAGAGCGCGCCCGGCGGCGCGGTGAACACCTACGAGGCGCAGCAGCGGGACGCGGCGCTGCGACCGCTCACCACCGCGTGCCGACAGGCCCTGGTGGCCGCCTGCAACGCGCCGCTGCGGCTCTAGCTCCGCAAGCGCCACCGACAGCCGCCGGGCGAGCAGCGGCCGGAGCCGCAGGAGAGTTCGCGCTCAGACCTCGTCGATCAGGTCGGCCACCGAGTCGACGATCCGCGACGGCCGGTACGGGTACCGTTCCGCCTCGGTCCGGCTGCTGATGCCGGTGAGCACCAGGATCGTCTCCAGCCCGGCCTCCAGGCCGCACAGGATGTCGGTGTCCATCCGGTCGCCGATCATCGCGGTCGACTCGGAGTGCGCGTCGATGGTGTTCAGCGCCGAGCGCATCATCATCGGGTTGGGCTTGCCGACGAAGTACGGGTCGACCCCGGTTGCCTTCGAGATCATCGCCGCCACCGAGCCGGCCGCCGGCAACGCGCCCTCCATCGACGGGCCGGTGGCGTCGGGGTTGGTGCAGATGAACCGGGCGCCGTCGTTGATCAGCCGGATCGCCTTGGTTATCGCCTCGAAGCTGTAGGTGCGCGTCTCCCCCAGCACCACGTAGTCCGGGGCGAAGTCGCTGAGCACGTACCCCACCGCGTGCAGCGCCGTGGTCAGGCCGGCCTCACCGATCACGTACGCGGTGCCGCCCGGCCGCTGGTCGGCCAGGAACTGCGCGGTGGCCAGCGCCGAGGACCAGATCGCCTCCTCGGGCACGTCCAGCCCCATCCGGGCCAGCCGGGCCTGGAGGTCGCGCGGGGTGTAGATCGAGTTGTTCGTCAGCACCAGGAACGGCTTGCCGGAGGCACGCAGCTTCTTGACGAACTCCGGGGCGCCGGGCACCGGCTGCCCCTCGTGCACCAGCACGCCGTCCATGTCGGTGAGCCAGCTCTGCACCGGCTTGCGGTCAAGCATCGTGTCGTCCCCAGGGGTGTCGTCGGTTCGGGCTCACGGCCGGCGGGCCGGGGGCACGCAGCACAACGCCGGGCAGGTGTCCCAGGCCGGCAGTTCGCCGAGGCGGCGGCGCAGCCGCTCCCCGTCCGGGGTGGTGCGCTCTCCGACCAGTTCGCGGACCATCGCCACGAACCGCGGGTCGACACCCGGCGTGCCGGCGCGGACGAAGTCCAGGCCGAGCTGCTTGGCCGTCTCCAGCGCCTCGGTGTCCAGGTCCCACACCACCTCCAGGTGGTCGGAGACGAAGCCGATCGGGCTGACCACCACGCTCGTCACGCCCTGCTCGGGCAGCGTGGCCAGGTGGTCGTTGACGTCCGGCTCCAGCCACGGCACCTGCGGCGGCCCGGACCGGCTCTGCCACACCAGGTCGTACGCCAGGTCGGGCGCGGCCGCGGCGTGCACCAGCCGGGCGACCTCCTCGAGCTGGGCGGTGTAGCGCCCGCCGTGCGGGCCGGCGGTGGCCGCCGCGGACATCGGGACGGAGTGCGCGGTGAAGACCAGCCGGGTGCTGTCCCGCTTCGCCGGGTCGAGCTGCGCCAGCGCGGCACGGACCGCGTCGGCGTGCGGCTCGACGAAGCCGGGGTGGTCCCAGAACTGGCGCAGCTTCTCGATCAGCGGGGCGTCCGGGCCGACCGCGGCGCGGGCCGAGGCGATGTCCTCCTGGTACTGCCGGCAGGACGAGTAGCCGCCGTACGCGCTGGTGACGAACGCCAGCGCCCGGGTGATCCCGTCGTCGCGCATCCGCGCGACGGTGTCGGCGAGCATCGGATCCCAGTTGCGGTTGCCCCAGTAGACCGGCAGGTCGACGCCGTTGGCGGCGAAGTCCTCGCGGATCGCCGCGAGCAGGTCACGGCACTGCTGGTTGATCGGCGACACCCCGCCGAAGTGCATGTAGTGCTCGGCGACCTCGGCCAGCCGGTCCGGCGGCACCCCCCGCCCCCGGGTCACGTTCTGCAGGAACGGGAGAACGTCCTCGGGCCGTTCCGGGCCACCGAAGGAGACCAGCACCAACGCGTCGTACGCCATGGGGACCATTGTCCCTCGCGGCCCGGGGCGGCGCGGCGGCCACCCCGGGTCCGGGTGTCAGGCGCCGATGGCGTGGTAGCCGCCGTCGACGTGGACGATCTCGCCGGTGGTGGCCGGGAACCAGTCGGACAGCAGCGCCAGGCAGGCCCGGGCGGCGGGCTCGGAGTCGGTGAGGCTCCAGCCCAGCGGGGCCCGCTCGGTCCAGGCGTCCTCGAACTGGTCGAAGCCGGGGATGGACTTGGCCGCGATGGTGCGCAGCGGGCCGGCCGCGACGAGGTTGCTGCGGATGCCCTGCTTGCCCAGGTGCAGCGCCAGGTAGCGGGAGGCGGACTCCAGGCCGGCCTTGGCCACGCCCATCCAGTCGTAGACCGGCCACGCCTTGGTGGCGTCGAACGTGAGGCCCACCACGGCGCCGCCGGCGGACATCAGCGGCAGCGCGGCCATGGCGAGGGACTTGTACGAGTAGGTGGAGACCTGGAGCGCGGTCGCCACGTCCGCCCAGGGTGCGTCGAGGAATCCGCCGCCGAGGCAGCTCTGCGGGGCGAACCCGATCGAGTGCACGACGCCGTCCAGGCCGTCGACGTGCTCGCGTACCTTGTCGGCCAGCCCGGCCAGGTGTTCCTCGTTGCTGACGTCCAGCTCGATCACGGGCGCCGGCTCGGGCAGGCGCTTGGCGATCCGCTCCACCAGGGAGAGCCGACCGTAGCCGGTGAGCACGACCTGGGCGCCGTTCTCCTGGGCGAGCTTCGCCACCGAGAAGGCGATCGACGCGTCGGTGATGACGCCGGTGACCAGCAGCCGCTTACCGGCGAGAAGTCCGGACATTGCGTGTCTCCTCCGTGCTCTGCTCAGTGACCCATGCCGAGGCCGCCGTCGACCGGGATGACGGCGCCCGTGACGTATCCCGCCGCGTCCGAGGCGAGCCAGGTGACGACGCCCGCGACCTCGTCCGGGGTGGCCATCCGGCCGGCCGGGATCGACTTGCGGATCTCCGCCTTGCGCTCCTCGGGCAGGCCCGCGGTCATGTCGGTGTCGATGAAGCCGGGCGCCACCACGTTCGCGGTGATGTTGCGGGTGCCCAGCTCGCGGGTGATGGAGCGGGCCACGCCGACCAGGCCGGCCTTGCTGGCCGCGTAGTTGACCTGACCCGCGCCGCCGGAGAGACCGACCACCGAGGAAATGAAGATCATCCGCCCCCAGCGGCCGCGGAGCATCTTCGTCGAGGCCCGCTTGGCGACTCGGAACGAGCCGGTCAGGTTGGTGTCGAGGACGCGGGCGAACTGCTCCTCGGACATCCGCATGATCAGCGTGTCGTCGGTGATGCCGGCGTTGGCGACCAGCACCTCCACCGGGCCGAGTTCGGCCTCGATCGCGGTGAACGCGGCGTCGACCGACTCGGCGTCGGTCACGTCACACCGCACACCGAACAGGCCGTTCTGACCGCCGGCTCCGCCTGCGCCAGACCCCGGCTCGGCTGCGCCGGCACCGGGGACTCCGCCGCTGCGGTAGGTGACGGCCACCCGGTCGCCCTGCTTGGCGAACGCCTGCGCGATGGCCAGGCCGATCCCCCGGTTCCCGCCGGTCACCAGCACGGTTCGGGCCACGGATCCCCCTCTTGTTCCAGTGATCTCTCGGTCGGTCGGAGCCTAGGGGTTACCGACAGGTAAGCGCTAACCCGCGCAGGTCACAGCGCCGCTCCATCCGGGGGCCGCGGGACCGGCGGCCGCGCGCGCGACACCCACACCCCCGGTGTACGATGATCGCGTCTGCGGGCCGCTCCGTGCCCGCTCCGGGCCCCGCCGACCGCAGGAGGTGATCGCTGTGCGAGATAGCGATCCTCCCAGTCGTGGCCGGGCCCACCGTCAGCCCCGCTGAGCCACGGCTCGGTCGACGCGGCTGACCCGCTTCCCGCCCTCCGCACCGCATCCGCTCTTCGGCGACACCTGCCGGGGGTGGCCCTGCCGCGCGGCGGAGCACCCGGTCACGACTTCGTGCGCGTACGCCCCGACCCCCATCGGCCCGCACCGGCCGACCGTCGCCACGGAGCACACTCATGAGCCGTTACGTCGCCCCGCTGGGCTTCACCCTCGCCGCCGTCTGGGTGGCCGTCCTGTTCGTGCTGGCCGGCGGCGGTCACTGACCACCGCCGGCCGGTTCCGGCTCAGACCAGCCGGGACGTCCAGAGCAGACTCAGCCCGCCCGCGCACAGCGCCAGCAGCAGCGCGACCCCCGCGTACCACTGGGTGATCTCGCGCGGCTCGGTCCGGTAGCCGATCGAGCTGCCCATGTCCTGGTAGACCTGCTTCAGCTCGCTGGCCGACGCGGCCTCGTAGAAGAATCCCTGCGTGGTCTCCGCGAGCTGGGACAGCGCGGTGCGGTCCACCGGCACCCGCTGGAGCTGCCCGCCGATGTCGACCTGCCCCGAGTCGGTGCCGAACGCGATGGTGGACACCGGCACGTTCGCCGCCTGCGCCGCCGCGGCGGCCTCCTCGACCGAGCGGCCCGACGTGCGGTAGCCGTCGGACAGCAGCACGATCCGGGCCGGCGGGATGCCGGCGGCACCGTCGGCCGGCACCGAGCGGATCGCCTCCAGGCAGGTGAAGACCGCCTCGCCGGTGGCTGTCGCCTCGGCCAGCACCAGCCCGTCGATCGCGGTGGTGACGGCGGCCCGGTCCTTCGTCGGCGGCACCAGCACGTTCGCCGACTTGGCGAACGAGACGAGCCCCAGGTTGTAGCTCTCCGGCAGCTCGCCGACGAACTGCTTGGCCGCCTCCTGCGCCGCCTCCAGGCGGTTCGGCGACACGTCGTCGGCCTGCATCGACAACGACACGTCGATGGCGAGCATCACGGTGGCCCGTTCCAGCGGCTCGCGGGTGTCGATCGCCGGCCGGGCCAGCCCGGTCGCCAGCACCAGCAGGCAGAGCAGGAACGCGGTCGCCGCGACGTGCCGCCGCCAGCCCAGTCCCTTGGGCGCGACGGTACGCAGCAGGTCGACGTTGGTGAACCGCAGCGCGTACTGCCGGCGGTGCAGTTGCCGCCAGACGTACGCGGCGGCGAGGGCGAGCACCGGCAGCACGGCGAGCAGCCACCACGGTTGCAGAAAACGGATCATCGAGTCGTCCCTCGGGTGCGGGCGTGCCGCTGCGCGGCGACGAAACGCACCATGTCCAGCAGCCAGTCTCGGTCGGTACGCAGGCGCATGTGGGCCGCGCCCGCGGCGCGCAGTTCGGCGGCGATCGCCCCGCGCTGGGCGGCCGCCGCCTCGGCGTACCGGCGGCGCAGGCCCGGGTCGGCGGTCTGCACCTCGTGCAGTTCACCGCTCTCCGGGTCCACCACCGGCAGCACCCCCACGTCGGGCAGTTCCAGTTCCCGCGGATCGACCACCTCGACGGCCAGTACGTCGTGGCGGACCCGCAGCTTACGCAGCGGCCGGCCCCACTGCTGCGGCGGCGCGAGGAAGTCCGAGATCACCACCGCCACGCCGCGCCGCCGGGGCGGCCGGTTGAGCATGTCGACGAGCGCGCCGAGGTCGCTGCGGCCGGGCCGGATCTCGGCGCCGGCGACCGCCCGCAGCAGCCCCTGGGCCTCCTTGCGGCCGGAGCGGGCGGGCAGCCGCAGCATCGTGCCCGGCCCGCCGGTGCCGACCACCGCGCCGATCCGGTTGCCGCCCCGCACGGTGAGGTGGGCCAGCGCGGCGACCGCGGCCACCGCCACGTCCCGCTTGAGCCACCGCCCGGTGCCGAAGTCCAGGCTGGCCGACATGTCGACGGCCAGCCAGGTCTCCAGTTCGCGGTCGGCCACCGTACGCCGCACGTGCGGCATCGTGGTGCGGGCGGTGACCGGCCAGTCCATCCGGCGCACGTCGTCGCCGGGCCGGTACTCCCGGGACTCCCCCGCCTCGCTGCCCGGGCCGGGCAGCAGCCCGGCGTAGTCGCCCTGGAGCAGCCCGTCCAGCTTGCGGGTGACCATGAGCTGGAGCCGGGCCAGCGCGGCCCCCGAGCGGTCGCCGGTGGCGCTCAGCGGGGTGGGCGGGGTCACGGCCGCTGCCCGGGCCACCCGTTGTGCGGCACGGCCGGCGGCGGTGGTGTGGCCTGCTGGCGGGGCGCGACGGCGGGCAGCGGGATGGTCGACATCACCCGGTGCACGATGTGGTCGGCCGGTACGTCGTCGGCGAGCGCGTCGTAGCTGAGCACCAGCCGGTGGCGCAGGATGTCCGGCGCGATGTCCTGCACGTCCTGCGGCAGCGCGTAGTCCCGGCCGCGCAGCAGCGCCAGCGCACGGGTGGCCCGGACCAGGCCGAGCGAGGCGCGCGGGCTGGCGCCGTACTGGATGAGCTGGGCCACGTCGGGCATGCCGTGCTCGGCCGGCGCCCGGGTGGCGAGCACCAGCCGGACCGCGTAGTCGACGAGCGCGTTGTGCACGAACACCTGGTCGGCCTTGTGCTGGAGGGCGACCAGGTCCGGGGTGTCGAACACGCGGGCCGGCTCGGGTGGGGCCACGCCCATCCGGTAGACGATCTCCCGCTCCTCGGCGTCCGTCGGGTAGCCCACGACGATCTTCATGAGGAACCGGTCCCGCTGCGCCTCCGGCAGCGGGTAGACGCCCTCCTGCTCGATCGGGTTCTGGGTGGCCATGACCAGGAACGGGTCGGGCACCCGGTGACTCTCGCCGCCGATGGAGACCTGCCGCTCGCTCATCACCTCCAGCAGCGCCGACTGGACCTTGGCCGGCGCGCGGTTGATCTCGTCGGCGAGCAGGAAGTTGACGAAGACCGGGCCCAGCTCGACGTCGAACTTCTCGCTGGACTGCCGGTAGATCCGGGTGCCCATGATGTCGGCGGGCACCAGGTCGGGGGTGAACTGGACGCGGGCGAACGAGCCGCCGACGACCCGGGCCAGCGTCTCCACGGCGAGCGTCTTGGCCACGCCCGGCACGCCCTCCAGCAGGCAGTGGCCCCGGGCCAGCAGCGCGACGAACATCCGCTCGACCATCCGGTCCTGGCCGACGATCACCCGCTTGGTCTCGAACAGCGCCCGCTCCAGCAGCGTGGCGTCCTGGGCCGGGGTGGTGCCCGCCGGGGGCGGCGCGTCCGGCGCCGCCTCGGTCGGGTTCGGCACGTCGGGTGTGGTCGGCTGGGCCACCGGTCCTCCACAGCAGGGTCGTCGTCGCGGCGTGGTGCGTATCAAGACTGTCATGCCTCGCTGAGAGCCGAGGGTGGGAGAGGCACGATTTTCGCCGCGCCGTCCGGCCCGCCGTCCCGCCGCGCGGGAAACGCTGAACACGGGTGGACAACAAGGGGTCCGCCGTGTGTACGATTCACCCCGTCGCCGGGCGGCTCCCCCCGTGGCCGCCCGGCGCTAAAACTCCCGGCGTGCGGCCTCTAGACTCGCCCCGGTGACGACTCCCACCACCCCGGACGAGACGCTGATCTGCTCGGCGCGGGGGTGTCGCGCACCCGCCGCCTACCAGCTCCGCTGGCACAATCCCCGCCTGCACGCGCCGGACCGGCGCAAGACCTGGCTGGCCTGCCCGGACCACCGGGGCTCCCTCGGTGACTTCCTCGACGCACGGGGCTTCCTCCGCGAGGTGGTCCCGCTTCCCTGATCGCCTACGCTCGAAGCGTGAGCGAGCAGATGATCCGAGCCCGTACCGGCGGCGAGCACGGCAGGTCCTCCCGGTGAGCGGTGACGGCACGGCCGGCGTCCCGCCCGCCTCGCGCAGCGCGTTGGAGCCCTGGCCGGACACGGTCCGCTGGCAGCCGATCTCGCGCGACCTGATCTGGGTGGAGCTGATCCGGCTCGGCATCGGGCTGGCGGTGGCGTTCGTGGTGCTCGGCGTGGCCTGGGCGCTGGCCGGGCACTGGCTGCTCGGCGCCGCCGTCGGCGGGGCACTGCTGCTGGGCGTCTGGCGGTCGATCACCATCGTGCGCGCCGTCCGCGCCTGGGGGTACGCCGAGCGCGAGGACGATCTGCTCGTGCGGCACGGCCTGCTGGTGCGGCGGCTGTCCATCGTGCCGTACTCGCGGATGCAGTTCGTCGATGTGAGCGCGGGTCCGCTGGAGCGCGCCTTCGACCTCGCCACCGTGCAGTTGCACACGGCGGCCGCCGCGAGCGACGCCCGCGTGCCCGGGCTGCGTCCGGCCGAGGCGTCCCGGCTGCGCGACCGGCTCACCGCGCTGGGCGAGGACCGGGCGGAGGGCCTGTGAGCGATCGGAGCGACTCCGGCGCCCCGCCGCCCCACGACGACCGGCCCGATCCGAACCCCGGCCCGCCCGCGCCGCCCGGCCCGCCCGCGCCGGGGCAGCCGGCCAACGGGTATCCGTGGCCGCCGGCGCCGGGTTACGGCCCACCCGCGGCGCCGCCCGGATACGGGCCATCTCCCGGCTACGGGCCACCGCCCCTCCCCGGACCGCCGCCCGGACACGGACCGCCGTCCGGACACGCACCGCCGTCCGGACATGCACCGCCACCCGGCTATGGACCGCCCGGCTCGACGGCGCCCGGATACGGGCCGCCGCCCGGTCCCGACGCGGCGCCCGGTCCGTGGCCCGCGCCGCTGCCGCCGTACCCGGGACCGTGGGGTCCGGCCGCCGGGCCGCCCGCCGGTGGCGAGGAGCCCCGGCAGCGGCTGCACCCGCTCAGCCCGGCGCTGCACGGCGCGAAGTCGCTGGTCGTGGTGATCGCCGGGCTCTCCTGGTCGACGCTGTCGCGGGTCGGGTTCGGCTGGTTCGCGGTGCTGGTCACCGTCTTCGTGCTCGGTGCCACGGTGCTGTCGGTGGTGAGCTGGTGGAACACCGGCTACCACCTGGTGGGCCGCGAGCTGCGGGTGTACGAGGGCCTGCTGTGGCGGCGTACCCGGGCCATCCCGCTGGAGCGGTTGCAGGCGGTGGAGGTGGTCCGGCCCCTGCTGGCCCAGCTCACCGGCCTGGCCGAGCTGCGGCTGGAGGTGGTCGGCGGGGGCAAGACGGAGGCGCCGCTGGCGTACCTCAGCGTGGCCGAGGCCACCGCGCTGCGGCAGCGGCTGCTCGCGGTGGCCGGTCGATCCGCCCCGGCGCCGGCTCCGGTGGCCGAGCCGGGCGCGCCGCCCGCGCCGGAGGGGCGCCGGCTGCACGCCGTCCGCAACCAGGACCTGCTGATCAGCCAGTTGCTCACGCCGCAGGCGTTCCTGCTGCCGCTGGGCCTGGTGTTCGTCGGCGCCCAGTTCCTCTCCGAGGGCTCGTGGTCGTTCATCGCGGTGGCCAGCACGCTCACCGCGATGGCCGGCGTGGTGCTGCAACCGATCCGCCGGGTGCTCGACGACTGGAGCTTCCGGCTCGACCGGGACGACGGCACGCTGCGCGTGCACAACGGGCTGCTGGAGACGCGGATGCAGACCGTGCCGCTGCACCGGGTGCAGACGGTACGGGCGACCTGGCCGCTGCTCTGGCGGATGAAGGGGTGGCTGCGGCTGCGGCTGGAGGTGGCCGGCTACTCGGCCGGTGAGCCGGACGACCGCAACCGCCCGGACCGGCTGCTGCCGGTCGGCGACGCGGGCACCGGTGCGATGGTCGTGGCGGAGGTGCTGCCCGGCGTACGGCTGGACGCGCTGCCCGCCACGCCGCCCCCGTCGCGGGCCCGGTGGCTGCGCCCGCTGAGCCGCAAGGTGGTCGGCGCGGGCCTCGACGAGCAGGTCTTCGTGGCCCGCTCCGGGCTGCTGACCCGGCAGTTGACGCTGGTGCCGTACGCCCGGATCCAGAGCGTGCGCGTCACCCGCGGTCCGGTGCAGCGGCTGCTGCGGCTGGCCACCGTGCACGCGGACACGGCCGGTGGGGCCGGGGCGGCGGCCGTCGACCGGGATCTGGCCGACGCGTGGGAGCTGGCCGCGGAGCTGACCGAGCGGTCGCGCACCGCCCGCCGTACCGACAGCGACCGCTGACCCGCGCCGGCGGTCTACCGGCGTTCGGCGGGCACCGCGTCCCGGTCGCCGGCCACCCGGTCCGGGGTGTCGGCAGCGGTGTCGTCGTCGGCGGGCGGGGCGCCGGCGGCGACAGCGGGCTCGCCGGCTCGCCGGGCCCGCCGGGCCGCCCACCAGCGCTCGGCCAGGCCGACCACCAGGAACGTCATGCCCACGTACGCCCAGCCGACCAGCACGTCGATCAGGTAGTGCTCGCCGCTGTACATCAGCGTGAACGTCATGGCCAGCGGGTACGCGAGCATCAGCGGCCACCAGCGCTTGCGCACCGACCGCATGAAGAACAGCACCACGAACAGCGCGAACGCGGTGTGCAGCGACGGCATCGCGGCCACCGGGTTGGAGGCGATCTGCCCGGCGTTGAGCAGGTTGCCCGCGCCGTGCATGCCGATCTCCTTCCAGCCCCGGGTGGAGATCCGCGCGACCTCGGTCAGCAGGCCGTTCTGCGCCGCCCACCACGGCGGCGCGGCCGGGTAGGCGAAGTAGGTGACCAGTCCGGCCGCGCACAGGAAGCCCCAGCGGGACATGTACGCGATCCAGCGCCGCCGGTTCCGCATCCACAGCACGGCGGCGGCGGCGAACGTCGCCACGAAGTGCGAGAAGTAGATCCAGCTCACCAGCACGTCCCACCAGCGCACCTCGGACGCGTCGTACAGGCGCTCCTGGAGCCAGATCGTCGGCACCTCGCCGCCGGTGAGCCACCCGGTGAGGAAGCGGTCGGCGACGATCAGCTCCATGGCGTGCGGGGTGGCGCCGTTGTCGGCGAACCCCCGGGACAGGTTGTACGCGGCGAGCAGCAGCACCACCGGGATCCAGTCCCGGGCGAACCGCAGGTGGCTGCGCCACGGGCGGGCCGAGTTCCACGCGACCGTGCCGGCCCAGATCCACAGGAACGCGTACGCCGGGTCGGTGGGCAGGCCGATGGCGAGCCAGGCGACGACGAAGGCGACGCCCCAGACGGTCATCGCGATCACACGGCGGCGCCCACCGTCGGGCGACTCGGTGGTCGCGTCGGGGGCGGGGGTCGGAGATTGGGTCAGCTCGGCCATCGCGGACAAGGTTAACGGCGGGCGACCGGCGGGCCTGCGGGCGGGCGGTGCCGACCGGGCCGGCGGCGGCTCGGACGCCGGACGGCCACGGGTCGGCTGCACTAGGCTCGGCCGCATGCAGGAGCAGCCGGAGTCGCCCTTCACGCCGGGCCTGACCGCCCGGGTCGAGCTGACAGTGACCGACGCCGACACCGCGCAGGCGGTCGGCTCCGGGGACGTGCCGGTGCTCGGCACACCCCGGGTGCTGGCGCTGGCCGAGGCGGCGACGGTGGCCGCCACCGCGACCCGGATGCCGTCCGGGTCCACCACGGTCGGTGTACGGGTGGAGCTGGAGCACCGCGCGGCCACCCCGGTGGGGCGTACCGTCGCGGCCCACGCCGAACTGGTCAAGGTCGACGGCAAGCGGCTCGTCTTCGACGTGACAGTCACCGACGGGCCCACCGTGGCGGCCCAGGGGCGCGTCGAGCGGGCGCTGGTCGACCGGCAGCGTTTCGTCGAGCGGGCCCTCGGCCCGTCATGACCGCCGGTTTCTCCGAGGTCGCCGCCGGGGTGCACGTGCTGCGTGAGCCGGTGCTCGCGGTGAACGTCGTGCTGGTGGTCGGTGACGGCGCGGCGCTGCTCGTCGACACGCTCTCCACCGCCGGGCAGGCCCGGGAGCTGGCGGAGGCGGCGCGGGCGGTCACGCCGTACCCGTGGACGATCGTGAACACGCACCACCATTTCGACCACTGCTTCGGCAACGCCACGCTGGCCGGGCCGGAGACCGCGATCTACGCGCAGGTCCAGGCCGCGGCGGCGCTGCGGGACCGGTCCGGCGCTGTGCGCCGCGCCGCGTACGAGGAGATGCGCGCCGGGCATCCGGCGCTGGCCGAGGAGCTGGCGCACACCGAGCTGCGACCGCCGACGCACGAGGTGCACGAGGAGACGGTGCTCGACGTGGGCGGCCGGCGGGTGGTGCTGCGCCATCCCGGGCACGGGCACACCGACGCCGACCTGGTGGTGCACGTGCCGGACGCGGACGTGCTGGTCGCGGGCGACCTGGTGGAGCAGAGCGGGCCACCGGCGTTCGAGGAGTCGTACCCCCTGAAGTGGCCGGACGCGGTGGCCGACCTGCTGCGGATGACCACGCCCGCGACGGTGGTGGTGCCCGGCCACGGTGAGCCGGTCGGCGTGGACTTCGTCCGCGAGCAGCACGCGCAGCTCGCGCGGCAGGCGTGGCTGATCCGCGCCGGGCACACCGGCAGCGCCCCGCCGGAGCGGGTGGCGGCCGAGTCGCCGTTCGGCGCCCGGCCGGGCCTGATCGCCGCTCGCCGCGGCTACGCGGAGCTGGACGGCACGGCCTGACCGGTGGCCGGGCTCATCCGGCGTCGGCCAGGATCTCGCGGAGGCGGTTGCGGCACTCGGCGACGAACGCCGGGAACGTGTCCCAGTAGTAGGAGACGCCGCTGGCCGCCACCCCGAGCGCCCAGGCGCGGGCCCGCGCCCAGGTCACGTCGTTCACGCCGAGCGCCTCCCGGTAGGCGTGCCGGGCCGGCGGCGGGAGGTCCCAGATCGGCGCGTGTTCGGCGTCGGGGTGCCCGACGGTCAGGCCGCCGAAGTCGATGACCGCCCGCAGCCGCCCGTCGTGCACGAGCAGGTTGGTGGGCTTGAGGTCGCCGTGCAGCCAGACGTGCGGGCCGGCGGGTTCGGGCAGGGTGAGGGCGTCCCGCCACAGCCGGACGAGGGTGTCGACGTCCGTCTCGTCGCCGATCCGGCTCCGGCAGTCGTCGAGAGCCGCCGAGATCCAGCTGTCGCAGGGGTGGAGGCTGCCGCCGCGGTATCCGCTCAGGTCGCCCGCGCGGGTCGCGCCGAGCAGGTCGGCCGCGTGCAGGCGCCGGACGAACACGGCCAGGTCGGCGCCGAGCGCGGCCCAGTCGCCGACGGTGCCGGGCCGGACCTCGTCGCCCGGTATCCACCGTTGCACCGACCACGGCAGCGGGAAGGCGTCGGCCGGGACGCCGGCGTACACCGGTTCGGGCACCCGGTACGGCAGCAGCGGTGCGAGCCGGGGCAGCCACCGCTGTTCCTTGCGCAGGGCGCCGGCCTTCTCCGCGGTCCGCGGCAGCCGGACGAGCAGGTCGGTGCCGAGCCGGTACATCGTGTTGTCGGTCCCGGCGCCCGCGGGCGTGAGCGGCAGGGCGGCCCACTCCGGGCGCTGCTCGGTCAGCAGCGCCCGGACGATCTCCTCGTCGACGGGTATCTCGTCCTGGTGCAGCGCCATCCGGTGATCATGCGGGGCGGGGCGGCCCGGCGGCCACCGGGTTTCCGGGGGCCCGTCCGGGTGGTTCCGGCCGGGCGGAACCCCGCAGCGCGTCCCGCAGCGCGTCGAGGTGCGGGGCGGCGGCCAGGATCGCCGCCCGTGCCGGCGGGTCCAGCTCGGCCAGGGCGCCGGCGAGCAACGCCGCGCGGTGGGCCTCGTAGTGGGCCATCCGCTCCCGGGCGGCGTCGGTGACGTGCAGCCGGACCACACGGCGGTCGACGGGGTCGCGGTCACGGGCCAGCAGCCCGGCGTCGGTGAGGTCGCGGACCAGCGTGCTCACCGTGTTGGGCGCGGTGCAGAGGCGCCCGGCCACCTCCTTGCCGCTGATGCCCGGCGTCTCCCGGACCAGCAGGAGCACCTCCACCTGCGCCTCGGGCAGCGGGTCTCGTCCCACGCGCGCCCCGGTCCGCCGGCGCAGGAGCCGGTGCAGCTCCCCCAGGGCCGCGCCGAACCGCGCGACCTGCTCGTTCGTCGCCACGGGGTCACCCGCCTCACATCGCAATAGTTCTGACTACAGATGTAAGGTACCCCGGACGCACCGATCCAGGGGGTACCCACTCGTGAGCAACGCCGCGCCGACCGCCGCGCGCCCGGCCGCCGACCGCACCGCCGCCTCCACCGGCGGCGTGACGCTGCTGGTGCTGCTCGGCACGCTCACCGCGATCGGCCCGTTGTCGCTGGACATGTACCTGCCGGCGTTCCCGGCCATGACCCGCGATCTCGGCGCCGACCAGGCCGGCATCCAGCTCTCGCTGACCACCTGTCTGATCGGCCTCGCCCTGGGCCAGCTCGTCACCGGTCCGCTCAGCGACCGCTGGGGGCGCCGCCGTCCGGTGCTGGTCGGCGTGGTCGCGTACACGGTGCTGGCGCTGGCGTGCGCCGCGGCGCCGAACGCCCCGCTGCTGGCCGCCGCGCGGTTCGCCCAGGGCGTCGCCGGCGGCATGGGCGTGGTGGTCGCCCGCGCGGTGGTCCGCGACCTCTACTCCGGACGGGACGCCGCGAAGTACTTCTCCCGGCTCACCCTGGTCTTCGGCGTGGCGCCGGTGGCGGCGCCGGGCGTGGGCAGTCTGGTGCTGCGGTTCGGCTCGTGGCGGGCGGTCTTCGTCGCGCTCGCCGTCATCGGGGCGGTGCTCGCCGTCGCGGTCGCGCTGCGCCTGCCGGAGACGCTGCCGCCCGGGCGCCGCAGCACCGGCGGTCTGGGGGGCACCGTCCGGACCATGCGGTCGCTGCTCGCCGACCGGGTCTACCTCGGGTACGCGCTGACCCAGGGCTTCGCGTTCGCCGGGCTGTTCGCGTACATCTCCGGGTCGTCGTTCGTGTTCCAGGACGTCTTCGGCGTCTCCGCGGCGGTGTTCAGCGTCGTCTTCGGCGTCAACGCGCTCGCCCTGGTCGCGGTCGGGCAGGCGAACGCCCGGCTGCTCGACCGGTTCACGCCGCGCCGGCTGCTGGTCACCACGCTCGTGGCCGGCCTGGTCACGGCGGCCGGGGTGCTGACCGGCGCGCTGGCCGGCAGCCTGGCCGTGACGGCGGTGGCGCTGTTCGCCTTCGTCGGCTCGCTCGGCATGGTGATGCCGAACAGCACCGCGCTGGCGCTGGACGCGCACGCCCGGCACGCGGGCACCGCCGCCGCGCTGATGGGTGGCATCCAGTCGGTCGTGGGCGCGCTGGCCGCCCCGCTGGCCGGGCTCGGCGGCGAGGGCAGTGCGCTGCCGATGGCGGTGGTGCTGGCCGGCGCCGCGATCCTGTCGCTGACCGCCGTCCTGACGATGGCCCGCTCCCGCCCCTGATCGCGGGGCGGACGGGTCACGGGAAGCGGGCGGCCACCCGGGCGCGGGTGGGCATGGCGGTGGCGCCGCCCGAGGACTCGCACACCACAGCCGCCACCCGCAGCGCGAACGCGACCCGTTCCCGCCAGCCGGCCGGGTCGTCCGGCTCACCGTCGGCCAGCAGGTCCGCCACCAGCGCGCCCATGACCGAGTCGCCCGCCCCTGTCGCATCCACCGCGTCCACCTTCGGCGCGGGTACACGTACCACGTCGTCGGCGGCGGCGACCAGGGCGCCGTCCGCGCCGAGCGTGACCACGACGGTGCTCGCGCCCAGTTCCCGCAGGTACGCGGCCACGCCCGCGACCGGCTCGTGCGGGTAGAGCACCCGCGCGTCGGCGGCGCTGAGCTTGACCAGATGCGCGGCGGCGGCGAACTCGGCGACCACCGCGCGCAGACGGTCGAGCGCGTCCGGCGCGGTGAGCAGGCTGGGCCGGACGTTCGGGTCGAACACGCGCAGCCCGCCGGCGATCGACCAGGCGCGGCGGGCGGCGGCCAGCACCGGCGGCTCGAGCAGCACGATCGAGCCGCAGTAGAGCACGTCCGCGCCCTCGATCAGCGCCACGTCCAGGTCGTCCGGGCCGAGCAGCGCGTACGAGCGGGGCTCGCCGTAGAAGCGGAAGTCGGGCTCGGGGCCGGCGAACGTGGCCACCGCGAGCGCGGTCGGCGCCGGCACCGTCACCGTCCCGCTCACGTCCACCCCGGCGCCGGTGAGGAAGGCGCGGATCCGCCCGGCCAGCGCGTCGTCGCCGAGTGACCCGACGAACCGCGCGTCCCCGCCGAGCCGGGCGACCGCCACCGCCACGTTGAGCGGCCCGCCGCCGATCGCCTGCCGGTAGACGGGCTCCCCGTCGTGTGCGGCTTCCAGCAGATCCACGAGCGCCTCGCCGAGCACCACCGCGTAACCCATCCTGGCTCCCCTCGTCGTCCTCCCCCGATCCTGGCGCATGCCGGGGTCGCCGCGCGCCGCGACCCGGACATCGAGCAGCACCTATTGCGGGCCGCGCCCCGACGTGGTGGGATGGCGGTGCCGGGTGACGACGCGGGGGGCTGCCGCGTCGCCGGCCGCCGGGTCGAGCCGACGCGAGGGCATCCACGGTCCGTGGCAACGGACCGCAGGCGGTGCGCGCCCGCCGACGGCCCCGGCCGCACGCCGACCGGGCGCGGGCACCGCGATCGTCGCATCCGCTCGTCGCAGCGGGGCGGGCCGAACCGGGCCACGCTCCGCGAGTCAGGAGATCCCCGTGCACCGATCCCGTACGGCCGCGTTGCTCACCGCGGCCGCCACCCTGGCCCTGGGCGCGTTCGCCCTGGCCACCAACTCCGGACCGGCGGCCGCGCACGGCGCGGCCATGACGCCGGGCGCCCGCACCTACCTGTGCTGGAAGGACGGCCTCACCGGAACCGGTGAGATCCGGCCGAACAACCCCGCCTGCTCGTTGGCGGTGGCCGCGAGCGGGGCGAACTCGCTGTACAACTGGTTCAGCGTGCTGCGCTCCGACGCCGGCGGGCGGACCGTCGGGTTCATCCCCGACGGCAAGCTGTGCAGCGGCGGCAACCCCGGCTTCAGCGGGTACGACGCGGCGCGCAACGACTGGCCGATCACCCACCTGACGGCAGGCCGGTCGATCGAGTTCCGGTACAGCAACTGGGCCCACCACCCGGGCACGTTCTACTTCTACGTGACCAAGGACAGCTGGAGCCCGAACCGGCCGCTGGCCTGGAGCGACCTGGAGGAGCAGCCGTTCCTGCAGGTGACCAACCCGCCGCAGCGCGGCGCGGTGGGCACCAACGACGGCCACTACTACTTCAGCGGCAACCTGCCGTCGAACAAGAGCGGCCGGCACATCATCTACTCGCGCTGGGTCCGCTCGGACAGCCAGGAGAACTTCTTCGGCTGCTCGGACGTGACGTTCGACGGCGGCAACGGCGAGGTGACCGGGATCGGCTCGGGCGGCAGCAACCCCCCGACGACCGCGCCGCCGACCACCGCGCCCCCGACCACCGCGCCCCCGACGACCGCGCCGCCGACCTCACCTCCGCCGGTGACGACCAGCCCGACCATGCCGGCCGGCTCCTGCATGGCGGTGTACAAGGTGGTCAGCGCCTGGGGTGGCGGCTTCCAGGGCGAAGTGACGATCATGAACCACAGCACCCGGACGTACACCGGGTGGACCGCGAACTGGACCTGGCCCAGCGGCCAGACCATCAACCAGGTGTGGAACGGCACGTTGAGCGGCAGCGGGGCGTCGGTGAGCGTCTCCAACGCCGCCTACAACGGCAGCGTCCCGCCGGAGGGCACCACCACGTTCGGCTTCACCGCGAACTACTCCGGCACCAACACCCTGCCGACCGTCACCTGCACCGGTCGCTGATCCCGCACGGAGAAGGGCCCCCGGGGAACATCCCGGGGGCCCTTCCTCGTCATGCTCGGGTCAGCGGACCATGCTGCCGACGACCGGCTTGGTGAGCAGCGCCGACTGGTTGCGCTGGATGCCCGGGTCGAGCGTCTTGGCCACGAAGATGGCGTGCCAGATGCAGAAGATCAGCACGGTCCACACCTTGCGGGAGTGGTCGGCCTCCTCCCGCTTGTGCTCGTCCAGCAGGCGCATCGCGTACGACAGGTCGATCAGGTCACCCGCGCCCGAGGTGGACAGCACGTGCCGCGCCCACTCGTACATCTCGCCGCGCAGCCAGACCCGGGTCGGCGTCGGGAAGCCCAGCTTCTTGCGGTTGACGATGGCCGGCGGCACGACGCCCTGGAGGGCCTGGCGCATCGCGTACTTGGTGGCCTCGGAACGGGGCGGCAGCTTCAGGTCGACCGGGATGCCGGCGGCGACGTTGAACACCTCCCGGTCCAGGAACGGCACCCGCACCTCCAGCGAGTGCGCCATCGAGATCCGGTCGGCCTTGACCAGGATGTCGCCGCGCAGCCAGGTGTAGAGGTCGACGTACTGCATCTTGGTGACGTCGTCCAGCTCGGTGCACTCGGCGTAGATCGGCGCGGTCACGTCGGTGTAACGCACCGAGGGGTCGTAGCGGCGCAGCAGGTGCTGCTTCTCCTCCTCGGTGAACATCCGGGCGTTGCCGTAGTAGCGCTCCTCGATCGGGGTGGTGCCGCGCTCCAGGAAGCTCTTGCCCTTGACGCCCTGCGGGATCGCCTTGGACACCGCGCGCAGGCCCTTCTGCACGCCGTCGGGCAGGCTGTTGACCGCGTTGAGCGACAACGGCTCCCGGTAGATCGTGTAACCGCCGAAGAACTCGTCCGCGCCCTCACCGGACAGCACCACAGTGACGTGCTCGGCGGCCTTCTTCGCCACGAAGTACAGCGGCACCAGCGCCGGGTCGGCGACCGGGTCGTCCAGGTGCCAGACGATCTTCGGCAGCGCCTCGATCATGTCCTGCGGCCCGATCTTGGTGGGGATCGTGGTCACGTCGAGGTGCCGGGCCGAGTCCTGGGCCACGTCGATCTCGGAGTAGCCCGGCACGTCGTAGCCGACGGTGAAGGTGAGGATGTTCGGGTTGAACTCGCGGGCCAGCGCCACCACGGCGGTCGAGTCGATGCCGCTGGACAGGAACGAGCCCACCGGCACGTCCGAGCGCATGTGCATCCGGACGCTCTCGCGCAGCGTCTCCCGGATGTCGTGGTACAGCCGCTGCTCGTCGGAGACCGGGGCCGGGCGGAACACCGGGCGGTACCAGCGGCGCACCTCGATCCGGCCACCCGGGGTCCAGGTCAGGTACTCCCCCGACCCGATCCGGCTGATCCCCTTGTGCAGCGTGCCCGGCTCCGGCACGTACTGGAGGGTCAGGTAGTGGCTCAGGTTCGCGGTGTCGATGCCCGCGTCGCCCTGGTACGCCGAGTGCGCGAACGGCAGCAGCGCCTTCTTCTCCGAGGCGAGGTAGAGGCCGTCCTGCGTCTGGAGGTAGTGCAGCGGCTTGATCCCGAAGTAGTCCCGCGCGCCGAAGGCCCGCCGCTCCTGCCGGTCCCAGATCACGAACGCGAACATGCCGCGCAGCTTGGTGAGCACCTGCTCACCCCAGTAGTGGTAGCCGGCGACGATCACCTCGCCGTCGCCGTTGGTGGCGAACTGGGCGCCGTAGTCGCGGATCAGCTCGTCGCGCAGCTCGATGTAGTTGTAGATCTCGCCGTTGAAGGTGAGCAGGTAGCGCCCGCCCGCGTAGGGCAGGGGCTCGTGGCTCAGCGCCACGTCGATGATCGCCAGGCGCTTGTGCGCGAACACGCCGTCCGCGTACCGGCCGGACGCGTCGCCGACCACCTCGACCCCTGTCTCGTCCGGGCCGCGGTGGTGCAGGCACTCCAGTGCGCCGGCGATGTTGTCGCGGTGGGCGGCGGCGTCGCCGCGCGCGCTGAAGAAGGCCAGGAGTCCGCACATGGCCGCCATCTTTCCACGCGCCGGAAGCCACCGTCGCGGCACCGCAGGCACCTCCCGCTGTCGTGCGCGCGGTACCGTCGGGACCAGCGACGAGGCTCAGGGAGGGGCGGATCATGGCCGAGGAGCGGACCCGGCAGGGCAAGGCGGCGGACGGCACGGAGTCGCACGACCCGGATTTCCCGGAGGCGTTCCTGTCGTTCATGCGGCAGGGCTGGCGGGACACCGAGCTGCCGGTCACCCCGCGCCCGGAGGTGCCCAACCACGCCAAGCGGCGGGCCGCGCTGGCCGAGGCCTTCCCGGGCGAGACGCTGGTCATCCCCACCGGCAACGAGAAGGTACGCGCCAACGACACCGACCACCGGTTCCGGCCGGGCAGCGACTTCGCGTACCTGACCGGCGACCTGGAGCCGGACAGCGTCCTCGTGCTGCGGCCGGGCGGCGAGCCCACGCTGTTCATGCGTCCCCGGTCGTCCCGGGCGACCGACGAGTTCTTCCGCAGCCGGCACGGTGAGCTGTGGGTGGGCCGCCGGCCGACGCTGCGGGAGAAGTCCACCGAGCTGGGCCTGCCGACGGCCGACCTGAGCGAGCTGGACGCGGCGCTGGCCGAGCTGGCGCCGGGGCGTACCCGTGTGCTTCGCGGTTTCGACGCCCGCGTGGACGCGGCCGTGCGTCCCTACGACGGCGCGCGCGCCGAGGGGCAGCCCGGCCGCGACCGGGAGCTGGCGATCGCGATCTCCGAGCTGAAGCTGGTCAAGGACGAGTGGGAGATCGCGCAGCTCCAGGAGGCGTGCGACGCCACGGTGCGCGGCTTCGAGGACGTGGCGCGGGCGCTGCCGGCCGACCGCGGGGTCTCCGAGCGGCTGCTGGAGGGCGTCTTCGCGCTGCGCGCCCGGCACGACGGCAACGACGTCGGCTACGGCTCGATCGTCGGGGCCGGCGAGCACGCCACGATCCTGCACTGGGTGCACAACCACGGCGCCACCCGTCCGGGTGAGCTGCTGCTGATGGACATGGGCGTGGAGAACCGCAACCTCTACACCGCCGACGTGACCCGGGTGTTCCCGGTCGACGGCCGGTTCACGCCGTTGCAGCGTCAGGTCTACGACGCGGTGTACGCCGCGCAGCAGGCCGGCATCGAGATGTGCCGGCCCGGCGTGGCGTTCCGGGACGTGCATCTGGCCTCGATGCGGGTGCTGGCCGAGGCGCTGAAGGATCTCGGGCTGCTGCCGGTGAGTGTGGACGAGGCGATGGACCCGGCCTCCACCGTCTACCGGCGGTGGACGCTGCACGGCACCAGCCACATGCTCGGCATCGACGTGCACGACTGCGCCAACGCGCGCAAGGAGACCTACCGCGAGGGGCCGCTCGGCGAGGGGTACGTGCTCACCGTCGAGCCGGGGCTCTACTTCCAGCCGGAGGACGAGCTGGTCCCGGAGGAGCTGCGGGGCGTCGGCGTGCGGATCGAGGACGACATCCTGGTCACCGCCGACGGCCCGGTGAACCTGTCGGCCGGGCTGCCGCGCGCCTCCGCCGAGGTGGAGACCTGGCTGGCCGAGCAGCGTGAGGCGGGCCCCCGCCTGCCCGGCTGATCGCCGCGGGCCGCGATCTCCGGCGGGCCCCACCACCGCGCCTCTCCAGGCAGGTGGCGGGGCCCGCCGCCGTCTGGGCCGTTCCGGTTCGCTCACGTGGTTGGTCACCGACTGCCGATCGTGGGAGGAATGCGGGCTTTTTTCGGATACGTCTTCCTCGCGAGGAACCTTCTCATACGGTGCTGATCAGAGGCTACAACCGGTTTGTAGCTGGTCGCCCGGCCTGGGGCGGTGCGACCCGTTTGGGAAGAACCGAAAGGGCTCTCATGTCGAACGACGTAACGACACCCGACGGCGGCGCTCCGATGACGCCCCCGCCGCGGACGAGCAGGCGGCGGGCGCTCTGGGTCGCCACCGGCGTAGCCGGGCTGACCGGCGTCGTCGGTCTGGCGGCGCTCGGCGGTCTCGCCGCCCGCGACGACAAGTCCGGCACCGAACCGGTGGCGGAGAACCACGCCGCAGCGCCGCAGAACGCCAGTGACGACTCCCGCGCCGACGGCGGGAAGGACGGCGAGAAGGGCGAGGACGGGTACGGCAAGGACGGCAAGGACCGTGGCCAGGAAGGCCGCGACCGCGGCGAGTGGGGCAAGGACGGCAAGGACGACCACGGCAAGACCCGCGAGGTCCCCTGCGACGACGACGCCCTGGTCGACGCACTCGAACTGGCCAACCGCGACCACGGCGGCACCCTGAAGCTCGCCGAGAACTGCACCTACGAACTCGGCGTCAAGGACCGCAAGTTCGGCTCCGCCCTGCCCGAGATCAAGCAGGACGTCACCATCAAGGGCAACAACTCCACCATCAAGCGCGACGCCGAAGACACCTTCCGCATCTTCCGCGTCGTCGACGGCGGCGACCTCACCCTCAAGGACCTCACCGTCAAGGGAGGCAACGCCAACGAGTTCAAGTACCCGGGGCCGTCGGTACCGAAGGCGGCCGGACCGGACGGCAAGGACGACGACAAGCGGTTCGAGGGTGACGGCGGCGCGCTCCTGGTCGAACGCGGCGGCAGCGCGCACCTGCACAGCGTGAAGCTGGTCGACAACAGCGCCGAGGGCGACGGCGGCGCCATCGCCAACTACGGCCGCACCTGGCTCAAGGAGAGCAAGGTCGTCGACAACCACGCCCAGGGCGACGGCGGCGGCGTCTACAACGAGGGCATCCTCAAGGTCGAGCAGACCCACGTCGACGACAACACCGCCGGCGGCAACGGCGGCGGCATCGCCAACGGCAGCGGTGAGCACCACGACGGGCCGGTCGACCCGGCCTCGGCCGCGAAGGCCGACAAGGGCGAGCACGGCAAGCACCACGCGGGCACCGTCGAGATCATCGGGGCGTACGAGGGCAAGGACGCCTCGCTGAGCACGCTGAGCCACAACCGGGCGGGTCGCAACGGTGGCGGCCTGTTCAGCAGCGGCGGCTGGGTCACCGTCTCGTTCACCGCGATCGGCGGCAACGTCGCCTGCGAGAACGGCGGTGGCGTCTACGCCGAGAACACCGACCTGCTGCTGGAGAAGGTCCACGTGGCGGGCAACCACGCCGACGGCGACGGCGGCGGCGTGGTGACGACCGGCGGGCGGGACTGGGCCGGCAACGGCGCCGAGAAGGACGGCCTCGCGGGGAGCGCCACGATCGCCGACAGCGCCGTGGTGGACAACACGGCCGGCCGGTTCGGCGGTGGTATCTACAACGGCGAGTGGCTCATCAAGATCGAGGACGGCTTCCTCGCCCGC
>NZ_JBAKHP010000015.1:0-82581 GCF_036902745.1 Micromonospora sp. CPCC 205554
CCTCATCAGCAACAACGACCCCACCAACTGCGCCAACACCGTCGAGGACTGCTTCAACTGACCTGACGGCCCGGGGTACGCGACCGGCCCCCTGCCACATGACGTGGCAGGGGGCCGGTCGGCCGTGCCGGTCAGCTCTGGACGAACACCGCCACGCTGCGCGCGGGCACGGTGAACGTGCCGGCGGCCCGGTCGAACGACGCGGTACGCAGCGCCGGGTCGGCCGAGTTCCGCAGCACCGGATGCAGCGCCACGTTCGCGCCGCGCAGCCCGGTGACGGTCTGCTCCGCCGTCTGCGGCGTGGCATTGAAGACCACAGTCACCGACTTCCACTTCCTGTCCAGCCCTCGCGCGTCGAGGGTCATGGTGAGCACGCCCGGAGTCTCCTTCGTCCCGGACAGCGGGAACGCCACCCGCTTCTGCACCTGCTCGGCGGTGTCGAGCCCGAACACCGGCGAGGACCGGCGGACGCGCAGCAGCTCCGCGTACCGGGCGTCGGCCAGCTCGATCGCCGCGCAGTCCGGCACCAGCGACGGATCGGCCAGCAGCGGCTTCGCGTACGACCACTTGTCCTTGTTGTCGGCCTCCGGCGGCAGGCCCGCGCCGAACCCGTTGCCCTGGGCGCAGTCCCACCGGATCTGGTTGAACCAGTCACCGGAGTTGTACGAGTTGCGGTCCAGCGACTTCGAGCGCAGCCGCTCCGAGCCGGTGGTGACGAACCCGGCGCCCTGCCCGAGCGCGGTGGTCGCCAGCGCGAGCACCTGCATCCGGGCCCGGTCCTGCGCCGAGGTCCCCTGCGGCAGCTTGTAAGCCAGCGCGTCGTACAGGATCTCGTTGTCGTGCGCGTCGACGTAGGTGACCGCCTCGCCCGGCGCGGCCGTGTATCCGGCCGGGGCGCCGTTGTAGTCGACCTGCGCGCCGGTGACCCGCTCGCCGGTGGAGTCGGTGAACCGGTAGCCGCGCAGGTTCCCGGTCAGACCCACCTTGATCAGGTCGTGCTGGTGCAGCAGCCGGGCCCGCTGCTCGGCCGCCGACCCGTTCACCTCGTCGCCGTTCGGGTCGGTGTAGAGGCCGGAGGCGAAGCCCTGCACCCGCGGGTTGGCGTCGAACGGGCCGCCGCCGCGCACCGCGTCGCGGAGCCGGTCGTTGAACGTGCCGACGCCGGTGCCGGCCATGTTGGCCTGCGTGGCCTGCGTGAACCGGGCGTCGTCGGCGACCTCGCCGAAGTTCCAGCCCTCGCCGTACAGCAGGATCTTCCGGCCGTCCACGCCGTCGCGGGCGAGCGTGAGCTTGTCCAGCGCGGCCCGTACGGCCAGGATGTTCGCCTTCGGGTGGTGGCCCATCAGGTCGAACCGGAAACCGTCCACCTTGTACGCCTTGGCCCAGGTGACCAGCGAGTCCACCACGAGCTTGCCCATCATGGCGTGCTCCGGGGCGGTGTTGGCGCAGCAGGTGGAGTTGGCGACGGTCCCGTCCTCCAGGAGCCGGTGGTAGTAGCCGGGCACCACCTGGTCGAGCACCGACTTCGGGTCGGCGCCGGCGGCCGAGGTGTGGTTGTAGACCACGTCCATGACCACCCGCAGGCCGGCCTTGTTCACCCCGGCGACCATCTGGCGGAACTCGGTGGTGCGCTTCGCGCCGTTCGGGTCGACGGCGTAGCCGCCCTCGGGCACCGTGTAGTGCAGCGGGTCGTACCCCCAGTTGTAGCCGTCGGTGCCGGCGACCGCCGCGACGCATTTCTGCTGCTCGTCGGAGTCCGGCGGCAGCGCGGCCAGGTCGCAGGCCGGCCGGGCCTGGTCGGCCCGCTTCTCCGGGATGGTGGCGAAGTCGAAGGCCGGCAGCAGGTGCAGGTGGTTGACCCCGGCGTCGCCGAGCGCCCGCAGGTGCTTCATGCCGGCCGTGTCCGGATCGGTGAACGCCAGGTAGGTGCCCCGCCGTTCGGCCGGGACCGTGGTGTCGGCGATGGAGAAGTCCCGCACCGACAGCTCGGAGATCTGAACCTTCGACGCCGGCGGGGCGGCCGGCTTGCGCAGGTTCGCCCACCCGGCGGGCGCGAGCGCCGGGTCGGTCAGGTCGACGATCTGGCTGTGCGTGGAGTTCGGCGCGAGCGCCACCGAGTACGGGTCGGTCACCGACGCGGTGACCATCTTCTGCGTGGCCGGCTGCCACGCCTGCACCCGGTAGCGGTAGTAGCGACCGTTCCACGCCTTCGTGCCGCGTACCGACCAGACGCCGGTGCGGTCGTCGCGGCGCATCGCCACGCTGGTCGGCTGGGCCGTGGGCGAGTCGTACAGTTCCAGCGAGACGGTCCGCGCGGTCGGCGCCCACACGGCCAGGGTGGGCACCCGGCCGGCGAACGTCGGGCCGAGCTTCGCGCCGGTCGCCGCCGCGTAGACGTCGTCGAGCACGCCGGGGATCTGCACGCCGGTGGCGGCGAGCAGCGCGCCGTCGGCGTCCCGCTCGGTCACCACGATCTGGCCGCGCAGCGCCGCCGGCACCCGGGCCAGGTCGGCGCGGTCGAGCGTGAAGGCGCGCGAGGCCCAGAGATGGGGGTACGCCTGCCGTTGCGCCTCGGTCAGCCCGTTGCGCTGCGCCCGCAGCCCGATGGTGGTGTACGTGCCGGTCAGCTCGCCGTCGGCGAGGCCGATCCCACCGGCCGGGGCGACGGCGAGCGCGTACCGCCTGCCGTCGGTCGGCCCGGTGGCCCAGGCGACTGTGGACCTGTCGATCCACTGCGCCTTCTGCTTGGTCAGGTCGAGATCCTTGGCGGCGCCGGACGTGGTGGTGGGCAGCAGCCGCCCCTTGACGCCGGCGAGCAGCCACACCTCGCGTCCGGCGGTGGAGAAGTCGAGCCGCTGGTCCTCGGGCTGATCCTTCTCGTCGCCCCGGTGGATGATGTAGCTCAGCCCGGTCGCCCCGGCGGCGAGGGGCACCCGGAACACCGCGCCGTACGCGTCGATCTTCTCCGGCTTGAGCGGGGCGGCCCAGTCGGTCGGGGTGGCCGCGCCGTCCCACAGGTGCAGGCCCCAGCCGTCGTAGTTCCCGTCGGCCTTGCGCCAGTGGATCAGCGCGGTGTTCTGGTCCACCGGTGGGTCGGGCTCGCCGGTGGCGGCCTGCCGCGTCGGGTAGACCGCCGGGTCGCCCTGCTTGACCCAGACCTCGCCGGTCGCAGTCACGTCGATGGTGCGGTCGTTCGCGACGTCCTTGTTGCCGTCGCCGTCGATCACGAGGAACCCGACGGTCTTCGCGCCGGGCTTGAGCTTGACCCAGGCGAACCGGCCGTACGAGTCCTCACCGGCGAACGGCTGCCCGGCGGGCCACTCGGTCACGTACGCCGGGTCGATGTCGCCCCAGGCGTAGAGCCGCCAGTCGTCGTACCCGCCGGCCGGGCGCTGGTAGTGCACGATCGCCCAGTCCCGCGACGCGCCCTGCGCGGGGGTGCCGACGGTGCCGGTGGCGCGGGCGGTCGCGGTGCGGCCCTTGCCGTCGCGGACCACCGCCTTGTACTCCACGCGGGTGCCGCCGGGCAGGCCGGTCAGGTCGTGGTGCACGGTGTACGGCGCGCGCTGCGCGCTGCCCAGCAGCGTCCACCTGCCGCCCGCGACCCGGGCGGCGAACGTGACGGTGGCGAGCGGGTCGCCGGTCACCTGGGCGGTGACGGCGGCCTTGCCGGGCACCGGGGCGTCGCCCGGCTCGGTGATCGTGATCTTCGGCGCCCCGGCCTGTGGGATCGCCCGGTCGGCCTTCAGCACCAGCGCCGACATCGCCGGCACGGTGACGCTCAGCTTGCCGTCCGCGCCGGCCGTCGCGCCGGTGGCGCTGCCGTACACGCCGGTGAAGCGGGCGCCGGCCGACCAGGTGTCCACCGTGACAGTCTGCGGGGTCGCGGCGTTGTTCACCGCCGCCACGTACTCGATCCGGTCGGACGGCAGGACGCGGGAGAACGCGAAGACGCCCGGCCCGTCGGCCGCGTACCGGGTCACCTGCACGCCGTCGCGCAGCGCCGGGTGCGCCGCCCGCAGCTCGCCCAGCTCGGCGATGGTCCGGTAGAGCGGGTGGCGGGTGTCGTACTGGTCGGCGGCGTGGGTGCGGGTGGTGCCGATCAGGTCGTCGTCGAGGTAGTCGGCGGTCCGCGAGGCGAACATGTCCTGCCGGGCGTCCTTGTCGCCGCCCGGGCCGGTGAAGCCCTGCTCGTCGCCGGAGTAGACGACCGGCTGGCCGCGGGTGAGGAACATGAGCTGGTGGGCCAGCCGGCTGCGGTTCAGCTGGGTGGCGTCGTCACCGCCGGCGGCGGCGACGAACGAGCCGATCCGGCCCATGTCGTGGTTGCCCAGGAACGTGGTGAGCCGGTTGGCGTTGGTGTCCCGCGCGGAGTACAGGTCGTCCTTGGCGTAGACGTCGGCGAGCGCCTTGGCCGAGCCGTCGGCGGCGGCGTACCCGCGTGCCGCCTCCTGGAACGAGAAGTCGAGCGTGGCGGGCAGCCCGCCCTGCCGCACGTAGGTGGACTGGATCTCCTGCTCGGCGCTGTAGACCTCGCCGAACATGAAGAAGTCCTTCTTGCCGGCCTTGGCCGCGGCGGCGTCGACGCCGCGGGCGAACTGCGGCCAGAAGTCGAGGTTGGCGTGCTTGACCGTGTCGAGGCGGAACCCGTCCACGCCGGCCTTGCCGATCCACTGGGCGTAGATGTCGGTCATGCCGCGGACCACCTCGGGACGCTCGGTCCACAGGTCGTCGAGGCCGAAGAAGTCGCCGTACTCGCTGTTCTCCCCGGCGAAGGTGGAGTCACCGCGGTTGTGGTACATGGTCGGGTCGTTCAGCCACGCCGGTACCTTGACCTTCGCGTCGGCCGGAGTGGCGAAGACCGGGGTGTACGGGAACGACTTCTCGTTCACCGCCGGGAACCTGCGGGTGCCGTCGGCGTAGTTGCGGTCCTCGAAGGGGCGTCCCTGCGCGTCGCGGTAGGGGGCGGTCTTCTTGTCCACGTAGCCGTACTTGTCCTCGGCGTACCGGATCACGTCGGCGGTGTGGTTGACGATGATGTCGAGGTAGACCTTGATGCCCCGCCGGTGGGCCAGGTCGACCAGCTTCTTCAGCTCGGCGTTGGTGCCGAAGTGCGGATCGACCTGGGTGAAGTCGGTGATCCAGTAGCCGTGGTAGCCGGCCGAGACGTCCGCGCCGGTGCCCTGCACCGGCCGGTTCTTGAAGATCGGCGCGAGCCAGATGGCGGTGGTGCCGAGCCCCTGGATGTAGTCCATCCGGTCGATCAGGCCCTTGAGGTCGCCGCCGTGGTAGAAGCCCTTGTCGGCCGGGTCGAGACCGGTGGTGAGCCGGCCGCCGGTGAGGCCGCCGGTGTCGTTGCGCTTGTCGCCGTTGGCGAACCGGTCCGGCAGGACGAAGTAGAACTGCTCCGCCTTCGCGGTGCCGGTGCCGGCCTTGAGCAGCGCGTCGGCGGACGGCTCGCGGTTCCACTGCGGAGCGTTGCCGGCGGCCAGGACGTCGGGGGTGGCGGCCGGGCGGGTGGCGTCGGCGCCGAGCTGGTGGAGGGCCACCGGCACGCCGACGAGAGTGAGTACGAGGGAGGTGACCAGGGCGAGCAGCGCCTTGGGGGATATCGGCGGCGGTTTCATCGACGGCCTTTCTCTGGTCGCTGATTCGCCCGCACGCTAGCCCTTGCCGAAACATTCTGCAATACCTTGCAAACACTGCCGCAACAAAGCAGTCACCTTGCAAGAGGAGGCATCCGACGCCGGCCCGTACCGGGCCGCGCGGTCTAGCGTTCGACGCAGGGCGTGCCGTCGACGGTGCAGCTCACCGGCCGGGTGCCGGCCCGCTCGATGTGGAACCGCACCGGCACTGACTGCCCGGGAGCCAGGTCGAACCCGCTGCGGTAGGTGAACACGCCGTCGTCGAAGCGGAACACGCCCTGCTCGGCGCCCTCGACCCAGGCGGTGACCAGCCGGCCACCCGGGAACACCGCGCGCACCGTCCAGCCCCGCGCCGTACGCGCGGTGTTGACCAGCAGCACCTCACCGATGAAGCCGCCGTCGAAGACGCTCGGCACGCTGTACCGGCCGGTCACCGCCGACGGCGGCGTGGCAGGAGGTGTCGGAGGCAGCACCGGCCGGGCCACGCCCCGGGGGCTGGGAGTCGGCGCGGCCGGAGTCGCCCGGGCGGGCAGCACCGTGGACCGGGGCGACAGGCCCGGCACCACCGCAGCGGTGGCGGAGACCGGCGACGGGCCGGTGGGGGTGACCGCGGCGGGCGTCGGCGGAACATGCGGCAGCGACATCACCGGATCCGCCGGACCGGCCGCCGGGAACGTACGCCGGCCCCGCACCGAACCGAGCGCCACCACCAGCAGGACCACCATCACGACCACGCCCGCGGCGACGAGAATCCAGGGGGACGAGGTCATGGCGGCCCCGGGCTGCGGGCCGGGACGACGCGAGCGGGACATGGTCCTCCTGTCGGGGTCCGGGCCAGCGTAGCCACCCGGACCGGGTCGCGGCGAGCGCCCGGAATCGGGGCCTGCCGCACGGCGCGGACACCTGATACCTTGCACGCCGATCAATGACCACAATGGCTCGTCGAGCCGGTAGGACGGTTGGCCAGTGACTGAGTGGCAGGGCAACATCCGGCGCGCGTCCACTGCGGACGCCGCCGTCGTGACCGCGATCCTCGCCGAGGCGTTCATGCGGGATCCGGTGAGCGGCTGGGTCTTCCCGGCCGACGACCACCGCGCCCGGGTCCATCCCGCCTTCTTCGGACCGTTCGTCGCGCTGGCGCTGCGCACCGGTGAGGTACACGTCGCCGGTGACGGGCTGGGCGCCACGCTCTGGCTGCCCACCGGTGAGGGTCACGACGCCGAGGAGGGCGACGAGTTCGACGAGATGGAAGCCGCGATCGGCGCGGAGGCCATGAAGCGGTTCGGTGTGCTGGACGAGATGATGAGCGCCCGGCACCCGGGTGAGCCGCACTGGTACCTGCCCTTCATCGCGGTGCACCCGGACCATCACGGCAAGGGCGTCGGCTCGGCGCTGCTGCGTAACAAGCTGGCCGAGCTGGATCAGGCCGGCACCGCGGCGTACCTGGAGGCCAGTTCGCCGCGCAACGCCGCGCTCTACGAGCGGCTCGGATTCCGGCGCCGTCCGGTCACGCTGGACCTGCCGGAGGGCCCCAGCCTCTACCCGATGTGGCGCGACCCGGCCTGACCGGCACCGTCCCGCCCCGGCTCGGCCCGGGGCGGGACGTCATCGCCGTACCGTCGTGGTGGTGACGTCGAGCGCGCCCACGACGGCGGCGAGCAGCCCCTCGAGCTGAGCCGGCAGGAACCGGCGGCAGTCGCGCATCCGCGTGGCCACCTGCGGGTCGAAGATGTGCGCGGCCAGGCCCACCGCCTCGGCGAGCGTCGCCAGCAGCAGCGTGCCCGGGTCCAGTTCGGCCGGGGACGAGTGCATCAGCATCGCGGTCAGCCGCACCCGCGGTGAGGCCGCCTGGTTCGGGTCGATGGCCGGCCAGCGCACCGTCCGGCCGATCAGTTTGCCCTGCTCGCGGCGGAGCACGCCGGCGGTGACCAGCCGGGTGCCCACCCGCTCGTTGATGTTGAGCTGGGTCCGCAGGTAGCGGATCCACAACCGGGCCGGATGCGCCCCCTCGCGGCGCAGGATCTCGGTGATCAGCAGGTCGGTGAGCGGCTCCTGCCACAGCCGCGGATCGACGGCGGCGATACCCCCTCCGTCGAGGGCGATCCGGCCCTCGAACATCAGCTCGGCGAGCGCGGCGCCGGCCAGCCCGCACTCCAGCCGGTCGACCGCGACGTGTGGCTTGCCGGTGAACTCGTCGTGTCCGATAAGGAACAGCGCATCCGCAAGCCGGTAAGTGGCCTGCGCCCCGGGGTAGGTCATGGTCCATCCTCGAACGGTGGCCGTGATCGTCGACACGGGACGGTACGGCATGACCACGCACAGCTCAATTCCGGCCGTTCAGGCGCACCCCAATCGATATCGAAGCGGGGTTGTCACGATACGTGATCACCAATACCCTGCTTCAGGTTGTTCCGAAGTAGACACATCAATCCCCTCACCCCCCTCCCCTGGAGAAGCCTTGTCCTCCGATCCGTTCTTCTCCGACGGTGGGCTGCGCCGCGGTCGTCTCGGCACCGCCCACCTCGTCTTCTTCACCGTCGCCGCATCCGCCCCGCTGACCGTTCTCGGCGGTGGTGTCACCACCATGTACGCGGTCAGCGGCAACATCGGCGCCGCGCTCGGATACGTGCTCCTCGCCGCCGTGCTCGCCGTCTTCGCCACCGGCTACGCCGCGATGAGCCGGTACGTCGCCAACGCCGGCGCGTTCTACGCGTACATCGCCAACGGCCTCGGCCGGGCCGGCGGGGTGGCCGGCTCGGCTGTCGCGCTCGCGGCGTACAACGCGATCCAGATCGGTCTGTACGGCCTGCTCGGTCAGATCCTTCACGAGTTCATGGACGCCAAGACCGGCATCAGTCTCGACTGGTGGGTCTGGGCGCTGCTGGCCTGGGTGTTCATCGGCGCGCTCGGCGTCCTGCGCATCGACCTCAACGCCACGGTCCTCGCGGTGCTGCTCATCCTCGAGTGCGTGGCCGTGCTGATCTTCGACCTGGTCGCCTTCGCCAACCCCGACGGCGGCACCGTCACCACCGCCGGCATCAGCCCCGGCCACCTGTTCGGCGCCGGCTTCGGCGCGGTGCTCGCGTTCACCATCGCCTCCTTCACCGGCTTCGAGAGCGGAGCCATCTACAGCGAGGAGGTCAAGGACCCGCGGCGCACCGTGGCCCGGGCCACGTACATCGCGGTCGCGTTCACCGGCCTGTTCTACGCCTTCTCGGCCTGGGCGCTGACCGTGCTCACCGGTCCGGAGAACGCCCCGGCGGCCAGTGCCGAGGCGGGACCGGGCATCATCTTCGGCGCGCTCGGCCAGTACACCGGCGCGGTCGTCGCGGACATCGCCAACGTCCTGTTCATCACCAGCGTGCTGGCCGCCCTGCTGTCGTTCCACAACGGCGTGGCGCGTTACCTGTTCGCCCTGGGCCGGGAGCGGGTGCTGCCGGGCTTCCTCGGCGCCACCTCCAGTCGCAGCGGCGCGCCCGTGGCGGGCTCGCTGGTGCAGAGCGTCCTCGCCGTGGTGGTGTTCCTGGCGTTCGCGATGACCGGCCGTGACCCGGTCATCGACCTGTTCACCTGGCTGTCCGGCGCCGCGGCGGTCGGCGTCGTGCTGCTGATGACGCTCACCTCGGCCTCCGTGGTGGGCTTCTTCCGGGGCCGCCCCGGCCCGGAGAGCGCGTGGCAGCGGGCGATCGCCCCGGCGCTCGGCACGGTCCTGCTCACCGCCGTGCTGCTGGTGCTGCTGTTCAACTTCGACGCGCTGCTCGCCCCCGACACCGCGAGCTACCTGAAGTGGCTGCTGCCGGCGATCCCGGTGGCGGCGGGCGTGGTCGGCCTGATCTGGGGCGCGATCCTGCGCACCAGCCGGCCGGACACGTACCGCCGGATCGGCCAGGTCACCGAGGAGGGCCTGCACGAGCCCGGCCTGCACCCGGCGCCCGAGGCCGACCGCTGGGCCGGCGCCCACCACCGCTGACGCCCGTCGGCGCGGCGGCCGGCCACGCGGCCGGCCGCCGCACCACCACGATCAGGCGGTACGGATGACTGTGCAGATGACCGGGCCGTCCTCGGTGGTGCGCAGCAGGTAGCGGTAGCGCTCGCCGGGGACCGCGCCGCCCTGGCTGTCCAGGAACTCCCAGCGCACCGCCACCTCGGTGAGCAGCGCGGAGATCTGCTGCACGTCCTCGATCTGCGCGTTCGCGGCGACGAGTTCCCGCTCCTGGTAGTCGGGCGCGGCGCCGACGAAACTGAGCGCCACCGCAGCGGGCGAGGTGAACGAGAAGCTGTAGGTGTCGGCGACCACCAGCCCGGGCAGGGCGTAGCAGCCGGCGATGGCCGGCACGTCGGCGGTGGTCAGCGCCACGCCGTACCGGTCGAAGAAGTCGGTGAGCGTGTCGAGGTCGGTGGAAGCCGTCACGACGCTCCTCATTACCGGCCCGCCCCGGCGGCAAACCTTCCTCAGCGCGGCGGGATCCGCACCTCGATCTCGGCGCCGAGGTGCGCGCCGCCGCGCAGCGCCAGGTCGTCGCCGCTCCAGAACCGGCCCGGGTCGTACCAGTTGGGCCGTCGCCCCTCGGGTAGCAGACCCATCGCCTCGTAGGTCACCGCGACCACCTCGGCGCAGTACGCCGTCTCCAGCGCCGCGGCGTTCTCCCTGCTGGAGTCGCCGATCCCGCTGGTGTCGCCGGTCTCGCCGGCCCTGCCCCGGCTGCCGGTCTCGCCCCTGTCGATGATCCTGCTCAGGATGCCGATCTGGTTCCTGTCGCCGGTCCTGCCCAGGAGGCCACCGAGGCTCAGGCGGCGCGCGTGCGGCAGCCGGCCCCGGGCCCACCGCCAGGCGAGCTGCGCGGTGGACGGGAACGGCGTGCCGTCCAGGCGAGCCACGGTACGCAGCACCGCCTCCTCCATCGCGGTGTCCGCCGGCGGTTCGAGCTGGCGCAGCCAGCCCCGCTGGCCGTACCGGTTGGCCCAGACGCAGACCGCGTCCCGCAGGTCGTGCAACTGCACGCCGCGCTGGTGGGTGCCGGTCCACATGTCCGGCAGCGAACGCCCCAGCTCGGCATGCCACATCAGCGGCGGCATGTCGTCGAGCACCACGGCCATGCCGACGTGGTTCACCGGGCTGTTCGTGGTGAGCTGGATGGCCCGGTCGGGCACGCTGCGTCCGCGGAACACCCACAGGTCGCCGGTGCGGGTCAGCTCCACTGCCTCGTCCAGGCTGATGCTCATGGAGGACTACCCTATGCGGATGCGGCAACGGATGCGGTGGTGGAAGGTACTCGGTCTCGCGGGTCTCGCCGGCGTCGCGGCGACCGGAGTGGTGGTGGCGCGGGCCGAGCGGCGGCGCCGGGCGTACACCCCGGAGGAGATCCGGGACCGGCTGCGCGAGCGGCACGCGAAGGCCTCCTCGTCCTGACCGGACAGTCGGGGGCGGCGGATTCTCCTACCATCGCAACGATGGGAACCGTTTTCTGGGAGAGCCCGTTCGTCCTCGATCCCCCGCCGGCAGCCGTGGAGCGGCACGGCGACGTCGACCTGCACGTGCCCACCGGCGACGGCCGGCACCCGGCGGTCGTCGTCGTGCACGGCGTGCCGGGGCCGCCCGAAGCTCCCGACGCGCGGGACTGGCCGCTCTACCGGGGCTACGGCGCGCTGCTCGCCGAGGCGGGTGTGCTGGCCGCGATCCCCCGGCTCACCGTGGCGAGCCCGGACGACCTGTACACGGTCGCCGCCCGGGTGACCGCCGCCGCCGAACTGCTCCGCGCCGACCCGAGAGTCGACGCCGACCGGCTCGGCCTGTGGTTCTTCTCCGGTGCCGGCCTGCTGCTCGGCGACTGGCTCCGCGAACCGCCCGCTTGGCTGCGCGGCCTGGCCGCGACCTATCCGCTGCTGGCGCCGCTGCCCGGCTGGCCCCCGGTGGATCCGCGCTTCCGCCCGATGGACGCCCTCGACCTGCCGGCGGATCAGGGCGCCGCCGCTCCGTCGGGCACGACCTCCCCCGGCGGCGCGAACGTCGACGCCGTGCGCGTGGAGGACGCGGCGGGGCCGACGCTCGTGCTGACCCGGGCGGGGCGGGAACGGCCCGAGGTCGCCCCCACCATCGAGGCGTTCACGGTGGTCGCGCGGCGGCGGGGCATCCCGCTGTGCGTGGTGGACGTGCCGAACGGGCAGCACGGATTCGACGCGCTGGACCACACCGAGGAGTCCCGGACCGCGGTCCGAACCGCCCGCGACACCCTGATCACCCTGCTCACCGCCCCCTGACCCCGCCGACCCCCGGTGTGCCCGCGAGCAGTGCGCGCCAGAAGCACCGCAGCACCCGACCCCGCCACCCCGATCGCGTCGATCATGAAGTTGGCGGCGACAAATCACGCACCAAACACCGTCAACTTCATGATCGACGGGGCAGGGCAGCGCCCGGCAGCGCGGGCATCTCGTTCACCCGGCCCAGCGGTTCACCGCGCCCTACTGACCCGCTCGCCCCTATCCGCGTCGTGATCAAGGAGTTTGTGTCACCGCGGGAGCCCGCACAGCACACAAACTCCTTGATCACCGGACGAGGGCGGGGGCGAGGGAGGGGGGGGGGGACGGGCGAGGGCTAGGGGAGGTGCTGTGCGGCCCTGGACGGGTTATGCCCGGGAGGCGCTGGACCGGCCGTCCACCTTCGGGCGCGCGGGGCTGACCGGTCAGCGGTCGGCGGCGGGGACCGGGGTGGCCCGGTCGGGGGCCTCGGACGGGTGCAGGCGCTTGGCGCGGCGGCGCAGCCACGCGGTGCTGACCACGCCGGCCAGCACGGCCAGCACCAGCCCGGCCCAGGAGATGTCCTTGAGCCAGTGCTCGGCGGCCTGCCCGAGATAGAACAGCAGGTAGGTGGTGCCGAACGCCCACACCAGCCCGCCTGCGGCGTTGGCGACCAGGAACCGGCGGTACGGCACGCGCAGCGCCCCGGCGAGCGGCCCGGCGAGGATGCGCAGCAGCGCGACGAACCGCCCGAAGAACACCGCCCAGACGCCGTGCCGGGCGAAGCTCAGCTCGGCGCGGGCCAGGTGTGCCGGGCCGAGGTGTTTCGGGAAGCGCCGGCCGAGCCGTTCCAGCAGAGGGCGGCCACCTCGGCGGCCCACGGCGTACCCGATGGAGTCGCCGATGATGGCGCCGGTCGCCGCGGCGGCGGCCACCCACTCGGGCCCGACGGCGCCGGTGGCGGCGAGCAGCGCGGCGCTGACCAGCACGATCTCGCCGGGCAGCGGGATGCCCATGCTCTCCACACCGATCACCCCGCCCACGAGCAGGCAGATCAGGGCCGGCGGGAGCGCGGCGAGCCAGTGCTGTACGTCGACCACCCGCCGACCCTACCCGCGCCCGGTCAGCCCGCGGGGGCCAGGAACTCCAGCCGGTTGCCGTGCGGGTCGTACGTGTGGAACCGCCGCATGCCGGGAATCTCGTCGTCGCCCCAGGTCACGGCGTGTCCGGCGGCGTCGAGGCGGGCGGCCAGCTCGTCCAGATCGAGGCGCAGCAGCGCGGGGTGCGCCTTGCGGGCGGGCCGGAAGTCGTCCTCGACGCCCAGGTGCAGCTCGACGTCGTACCCGGTGAACCAGCAGCCGCCGCGGGCGGCGAGGGCCGGGGGTTTGGGCTTCTCGGTGAGGCCGAGCAGACCGGCGTAGAAGGAGCGGGACGTGTCCTCGGAGCCGCGGGGGCAGGCGAGCAGGACGTGATGGATCATGGTGGCACCTCCTCGTCCCGCAGCGTGGCACGAGGTTGCACGAATAGCAAGACGGACGTACGGTTTTGTAGAGACCGACGCAGGTAAGTGTTGCCTAAGCACGGCAGCGCCCCGGTCGGTGCGACAAACTGCTCAGGACTACTCACGGTCGCTGGTGTGAAGGAGTACGACGTGGCGAGCCTCGACACCTTCGGTGCGAAGACCCAGCTACGCGTCGGAGACGCGAGCTACGAGATTTTCAGGATCGACAAGGTGGAGGGCCACGAGCGGCTGCCCTACAGCTTGAAGATCCTGCTGGAGAACCTGCTGCGGACCGAGGACGGCGCGAACATCACCGCCGACCACATCCAGCAGCTCGGCGCGTGGGACGCCACCGCCGACCCGAGCGTGGAGATTCAGTTCACCCCGGCCCGGGTGCTGATGCAGGACTTCACCGGCGTGCCCTGCGTGGTCGACCTGGCCACAATGCGCGAGGCGGTCCGTGACCTGGGCGGCGACGCCACCAAGGTCAACCCCCTCGCTCCGGCCGAGCTGGTCATCGACCACTCGGTCATCGCCGACCTGTTCGGCCGCGAGGACGCCTTCGAGCGCAACGTCGAGCTGGAGTACGAGCGCAACAAGGAGCGCTACCAGTTCCTGCGCTGGGGCCAGACCGCGTTCAACGAGTTCAAGGTCGTCCCGCCGGGCACCGGCATCGTGCACCAGGTCAACATCGAGTACCTGGCTCGCACGATCATGGAGCGCAACGGCCAGGCGTACCCGGACACGGTCGTCGGCACCGACTCGCACACCACCATGGTCAACGGCCTGGGCGTGCTGGGCTGGGGCGTCGGCGGCATCGAGGCCGAGGCCGCGATGCTCGGCCAGCCGGTCAGCATGCTGATCCCCCGCGTGGTCGGCTTCAAGCTCTCCGGTGAGATGCCGGCCGGCACCACCGCCACCGACCTGGTGCTGACCATCACCGAGATGCTGCGCAAGCACGGCGTGGTCGGCAAGTTCGTCGAGTTCTACGGCCCGGGCGTGAGCGCCGTGCCGCTGGCCAACCGCGCCACCATCGGCAACATGTCGCCGGAGTACGGCTCGACCGTGGCGATCTTCCCGATCGACGCCGAGACCGTCCGCTACCTGGAGCTGACCGGCCGCGACGCTCAGCAGGTCGCGCTGGTCGAGGCGTACGCCAAGGAGCAGGGCCTCTGGCACGACCCGGAGCGCGAGCCGGAGTACTCCGAGCGCCTGGAGCTGGACCTCGGCACCATCGAGCCGTCGCTGGCCGGCCCGAAGCGCCCGCAGGACCGGGTGCCGCTGGGCAGCGCCAAGACGCTGTTCCGCGCCGCGCTCAGCGACTACGTGGCCGCCGACGAGACCGGCGGCGACCCGGGCCGCAAGCCGGGCGTGCCGCAGCAGGAGAAGCCGTTCGGCGCCGACGGCCCGGCCGACGAGGCGTCGGCCGAGTCGTTCCCGGCCAGCGACTCCCCCGCCAACGGCGTCAACGACCCGGCGGACGCGCCGCGCGACCTGGAGACCGCCGCTGTGGGCGCGGGCGGCCGGGCCAGCAATCCGGTACGCGTGACCAGCGCCGACGGCGTCGAGTACGAGCTGGACCACGGCGCCGTGGTGATCGCCGCGATCACCTCCTGCACCAACACCTCGAACCCGCAGGTCATGATCGGCGCCGCGCTGCTGGCCCGCAACGCGGTGGAGAAGGGCCTGGCCCGCAAGCCGTGGGTGAAGACCACCCTGGCGCCGGGTTCGAAGGTCGTCATGGACTACTACGACCGCGCCGGCCTCACGCCGTACCTGGAGAAGCTCGGCTTCAACCTGGTCGGCTACGGCTGCACCACCTGCATCGGCAACTCCGGCCCGCTGCCGGAGGAGGTCTCCGCCGCCGTCAACGACGGTGACCTGGCGGTCGTTTCGGTGCTGTCCGGCAACCGCAACTTCGAGGGCCGGATCAACCCGGACGTCAAGATGAACTACCTGGCGTCCCCGCCGCTGGTGGTCGCGTACGCGCTCGCCGGCACCATGGACATCGACCTGGCCAACGAGCCGATCGGCGAGGACGCCCAGGGCAACCCGGTGTTCCTGCGGGAGATCTGGCCGAACAGCGCCGAGATCCAGGACGTCATCGCCTCCGCGATCGGCGCGACCGGCTTCAGCGCCGCGTACGCCGACGTGTTCGCCGGTGACGAGCGCTGGCAGTCGCTGCCGACCCCGACCGGTGACACGTTCTCCTGGGACGGCGAGTCGACCTACGTGCGCAAGCCCCCGTACTTCGAGGGCATGCAGCAGGAGCCGACCCCGGTGCAGGACATCGCGGACGCGCGGGTGCTGGCCAAGCTGGGCGACTCGGTGACCACCGACCACATCTCCCCGGCCGGTTCGATCAAGGCGGACTCCCCCGCCGGCAAGTACCTGGCCGAGCACGGCGTGGCCCGGCACGAGTTCAACTCGTACGGCTCCCGCCGGGGCAATCACGAGGTGATGATCCGGGGCACGTTCGCCAACATCCGGCTGCGCAACCAGCTCGTCCCGGGCGTGGAGGGCGGCTTCACTGTGAACCACCTGACCGGCGAGCAGACCTCGATCTACGACGCCTCGATGGCCTACCAGGAGGCGGGCGTCCCGCTGGTCATCCTGGCCGGCAAGGAGTACGGCTCCGGCTCGTCGCGTGACTGGGCGGCCAAGGGCACCATGCTGCTGGGCGTGAAGGCGGTCATCGCCGAGTCGTACGAGCGGATCCACCGCTCGAACCTGATCGGCATGGGCGTGCTGCCGCTGCAGTTCCCGGGCGGCGAGACCGCCGAGTCGCTGGGCCTGACCGGCACCGAGACGTTCTCGATCAGCGGCGTCACCGCGCTCAACGACGGCGACACCCCGCGTACGGTGAAGGTCACCACCGACACCGGCGTGGAGTTCGACGCCGTGGTCCGCATCGACACCCCGGGTGAGGCGGACTACTACCGGCACGGCGGCATCCTGCAGTACGTGCTGCGCCGCATGATCGCGAGCTGATTCGCGTACGGCTGACACAGGGCCGCTTCCCGCTCCGGCGGGGAGCGGCCCGTACGCGTAACCCCGCGCATACATCGTCAGCCCGACAGCGCACGCCTCTGAGTCGATCAGCGGCTGGGATCGCCGAAAGCGCCACAGGTCGCAACCAATGCCAAAAGCCAGGCTACAAGAGGATTGGTGGCCGGGCGCCATGGGACAACTCGACGACCTCGCTCAGTTGAGCGCGTAGGTGAGCGTGGATCGCTTCGAATCTGCCACCTGCAGCCCCCCAGCCACATTGATGACGTGGTATGTTCGAAAACATGCGCAAGGGGAGGCCTCCCTACCAAGCGAAGGGACACGGTGCTTAGTGAAATTCTTGACGCGGATCCTTCTAGTGCTGTCAGCAGTGGCGGCAACCTCGATCACCTACGCCACTCCGGCTAGCGCGGGAACGTGCTCCTTTAACGGGCAGACGATTTGCGGCTGGGTCAAGAACAATCTTTCCAGCAGCTACACAGTGAAGGTGGCGATCCTGGGTTCTGGTAGCGAGCGGTGCGCGACCTGGAATGCAGGAACGTTGGCCTGCAAGACCTACTGGCTACCGAGCGGAAAGTCAAGTTCTTCCATTGGGGTCATCGATGCCGATGCCTACATGGTTGAATCGCGGTACTACCACGGCTACTACGGCACATCGGTAAATGCTTTTACGTGGACAAAAATTACCGATGCCCTCGATGTGAATTGCGGCTTACCCCGAGGCGCTTCCATCCCCAGCTGCACCTTCTGATCGGTTTTCCTTCGGCGGAGTGCTGGCTAACATCGTCGGCACTCCGCTGCCACGCCCTTTCGCAACTGTCTGGAAGACACTTCCGGATGTCAGTTGCATTCCAGTACGGCCTTGAGCCGGGCCAGGTCCGCCTGAACGAGCGCGGTGTCCCGGTCGAAGTCCGCGTCGCTCATGCCGGGCATCCGCCGCAGGCTGAACACCACCTCGGTGGCGTCCCCGTCGGCGATGGCGCGCAGCGGCACGTAGACCGTCTCGCCCGACGGCGTCAGCACCTCGTGGTCGAGCACGCCGTACTCGTTGGCCGGGGCGAAGGTCAGCCGCGCTCGCCCCTCGGGTGTGTCCACGTACCAGTGGCCGTCGACGAGCACGACCGAGCCGCCGAGGCCCGGGGCCCAGCGGGGCAGGTTCGCCGGGTCGGCGGCGAAGGCGTAGACCTCCGCGACCGGACGGTCGATGTGGACGCTGAGGTGCCGGGACTCCGAGGCCATGCGCCGATGATGGCACGCTGTCGGACGCCTGCTTTACGCTGCCGCCGATTCCGACCGACACCCCGGGAGACGACCACATGGGCATGGTGTTCACCGCACGCCGGCTGTCCGGCGAGGACCTGGCGACGGTGCTGGCCGACCCGGACGCGGTCGGCACGCTGTTCGACGGCGGTCCGGACGAACTCGACCTCGACAAGGCGTGGCACGGGCTGCACTACCTGCTGAACGGCACCACGTACGAGGTCCGGGGCGACGCCGGCCCGGCGATCATCGGGGGCGACCCGATCGGGCCGGACCTCGGCATGGGCCCGGCCCGGCTGCTCATGCCCGACGCCGTGCGCGCCGTGGCCGCCGGGCTCGACGCGGTCGACGACGCGACGCTGCGGGCCCGCTTCGATCCGGCGGCCATGTCGGAGGCCGAGATCTATCCGCACATCTGGGACGACGGCGAAGACGAGTTCGACAACTACCTGCTGCCGAACTTCACCGCGCTGCGCGACTTCTACCGCGACGCGGCGGCGAGCGGAGACGCCGTGCTGCTCGCCGTCACCTGACCCGCCGGAAACGAGCCGCTGGAGACGAGCCGCCGGCAACGGGTGCGCGACGACGGCCCGGGCGCCGGTAGCGTGCCGGCGTGGGACTCGACGCGTTCGTGTACTGCCGGTGCTGGCAGGACGGCCTCGCCACCCCGTGCCCGGTCGGGCCGGTCGGCTACGACGAGGACGGCTGTCTCGCGTTGTTGCGGCCGTGGGAGGGCAACAAGGCCGCGCACCGCACGTTCGACGCCTGGCAGGCGGAGGCGTGCCCGCACAAGGCAATGGAGCAGGCGAACGAGCACGTGTCCAACTGGGCCGGTGTGCGGCTGTTCCAGCAGGCGCTACGCGCTGCCGGCGAGCACCGTTTCCCGACGCTCGCCGCCGCGCTGCCGGACGCCAACGGCGGCTCACTCACTGCCGACCAGGCAGCGGTCGCGCTCGCCGAGCTGGACGCGTTCGCCCGTACCGCCCGGATCACCGACGAGGTGGAGCTGGTCGACGAGGCGACCGGCGCGGTCGTGATGCAGTACGTCGAGGCATACCGCGGATTGTTCATGTTCGGCCCGGGCTTTCAGGCCGGGGTCGATCCGGACGGCTTCTTCGTCCTCGACCGCGCCGACCCGCCGGTCACGCTGTTCCGGGCCGTCCGGTTCGGCCAGCGGCCGCTGCCCGGCGACCGGGTGGAGTTCACCGCCGGCGGGACGCGGACGGTGATGGCGATGCGGCCGGTGGGCGAGCACGGCGAGCCGCCGCCCGAACGGCTCGCGGTACGGACCCGGAGCCGGTCGGGCGGCGACTTCGCCTACATCGTGGAACCGCTGCGCCGGCTGTGCGCGGCGTCGGTGGCGACCGGCAACCCGGTCATGTGGTACTGACGAGCGCCGCTCACCACGGGATCGTGCCCGCGTCCTCGAAGTAGCCGCCGGTCGGCCCGTCGTCCGGCAGCGTCGCCAGCCGGATTCCGATCGCCGCGCCCTGCTGCGGGGTCCGCACGCCCCGGAAGCCGTTGAGGTCGGTCGCGGTGAAACCCGGGCAGGCGGCGTTGATCAGGATGTTCGTGCCGGCGAGCGCCCGCGCGTACTGGATCGTCACCGCGTTGAGCATGCTCTTCGACGGCGAGTACGCCACGGACAGCGGCCCGGTCTGATGTTCGCCCTCCGAGGCGCTCTGCCGCGTCAGCGAGCCGACTCCGCTGGACATGTTGACGATCCGCGGCGAGGCCGAGCGGCGCAGCAACGGCAGCATCGCCTCGGTCACCCGGACCACCCCGATCACGTTCACCTCGACCGCGGTCCGGATGGTCGCGAGGTCGACCTCACCCGGGTGCTGCGGCGTGCCGCCGGTCACGCCCGCGTTGTTGACGAGCACGTCCAGGCCGCCGGCCTCCGTCTCCAGCAGCCGGGCGGCGGCGGCCACGCTCGCGTCGTCGGTCACGTCCAGCGGTACGCCGAACGCGTCCACACCACCCGCGCGCAGCTTCGCCACCGCCTCCGCGAGCCGCTGCTCGTCCCGGGCGCCGACGCCCACCCGCCAGCCCAGCGCGCCCAGGCCCGCCGCGATCTCGTACCCGATGCCCTTGTTCGCGCCCGTCACCAGCGCGATCGTCCGTTCGCTCATGGTCTCGATCCTGTCCGCGCGGCGCGCGGGCCTCCAACACCGCCTCGGTAGCGGCCGATACCCGGCGGGTATCGATCCGGCGGTACGGTGGCGGGATGGAGACGCGGGAGCTTCGCTACTTCGTCGCGGTCGCCGAGGAACTGCACTTCGGTCGCGCCGCGCGCCGCCTGGGCATCGCCCAGCCGCCGCTGTCGCGGGCGATCCGCCAGCTCGAACGGCGCCTCGGCGTGACGCTGCTGGAACGGGACAGCCGCAGCGTCGCGCTCACCGCGGCCGGGTCGGTGCTGCTACGGGAGGGCCGGGCCGCCCTGGACGCCGTGGACGCCGCCGGCCGCCGTACCCGCCGCGCCGGTGAGGCCGCGAACGGCGGCCCCGGGCTGGTGCTGGCGACGAAGGCGGGCGCGTCGAGCGAGCTGCTGCCGAAACTGCTCGACGCGTACGCGGCCGAGCCGGACGCGGTCCCCGTCGAGGTGCTGCTGTGCGGCATCGGCGAGCAGGAACGGCTGCTGCGCGACGGACGGGCCGACGTGGCGCTGCTGCACCTGCCGTTCGACTCGACCACGGGGCTGGACACCGAGGAACTGGTCACCGAGCAGCAGGTGGCGGTCCTGCCGGCCGGACATCCGCTGGCCCGGCGGCCACACCTGCTGATGGCCGAGGTGGAGACGCTGCCCGGCCTGCCGATGCCACGCTGGCCCCGGGCCGACGGGTCGTACCCGGAAGGTCCGGGCCCCGAGGTCCGGGACCACGCCCAGTTGTTCCAGCTCATCGCGCTGGGCCGGACCGCGGTGGTGCTGCCGGAGTCGGTCCGGTCGCTGCTGCTCGCCGACCTGGTCGCCGTGCCGGTGCCGGACGCTCCGGCGGTGACCACCGTCATCGCGTGGCCGCCGCACAGCCGGTCCCGGCCCCTCGCCGCCCTGATCCGGACCGCCACCCGCCTCTGACCCGGCTCCTAGGCGGGCAGATCCTTGCGCATCTGCTGGGTGACCACCCGGTAGCCGGACGTCTCGTACAGCTTGCGTGCCGTCTCGTTGGCGCCGAAGACGTTCAGCTCCAGCGCCTGGGCGCCGTGCTCCCGGGCCGCCCGCTCCCCCGCCGCGAGCAGCGCCCGCCCGAGGCCCCGGCCCCGGTGCTCGGCGGCCACCTCGATGTCGTAGAGGAACGCGCAGCCGGCGAGCCCACGCGGGTGGGTGAGACCGATCCACAGGCGCCCCACCGGTGAGCCGTCGGCCAGCACGCCGAGCAGGAAGAGCATGCCGGGCGTAGCCATGCCCTGCGGCAGGAAGGCGGCACTCTCCCGCCGGGCCCGGTCGAGCGCCTCCTCCGGAGTCCAGTTGCCGGCGGCCACGTGCTCCCGCGCGTACCCGGCGGCCAGCTCGTCCTGCCATCTGTCGAACTCGTCCGGGTTCATCGCCCGGACGCTCACCTCGGTCATCGCCACTCCCCCGTCGATGTGACCGTTCAGTCCTCGGCGGCGCGGCGGCGCGCCTCCCGCAGCTTCATGGCGTGCTCCAGCAGCGTGATCAGCACCTCCTTGGCCGACTCCCGCTTGCGCGCGTCGCAGAGCACCACCGGTACGCCCGGGTCCAGGTCGAGCGCGGCCTGCACCTCGTCGAGACGGAACTTCTTGGCGCCCTCGAAGCAGTTCACCGCCACCACGAAGGGCGTACCGCGCCCCTCGAAGTAGTCGATCGACGGGAAGCAGTCGGCCAGCCGGCGGGTGTCGGCGAGCACCACCGCACCGAGCGCGCCGAGTGCCAGCTCGTCCCAGACGAACCAGAACCGGTCCTGCCCGGGCGTGCCGAACAGGTAGAGCACCAGGTCGTCGCTGATGGTGATGCGGCCGAAGTCCATCGCCACCGTGGTGGTCGACTTCTCCTCGATGCCGGACAGGTCGTCGATGCCGATCCCGGTCTCGGTCAGCACCTCCTCGGTCCGCAGCGGCCGGGTCTCGCTGACCGCGCCGACCATCGTGGTCTTGCCGACGCCGAACCCGCCCGCGATCAGGATCTTGATCGCGGTGGGCAGCGGCGCGGCGCCCGCCGGCCGCTCAGAGCGCCCGTAGTCCATTGATTACCGCCTCGAAAACGTGCTCGTCGGGAAGGCCGGCGGTGGTCGCGCGCGGCTCGCGTACCTGTACCAGGCTGCGGGCGGCAAGGTCTCCGAGGAGGACCCGGACCGTGCCCACCGGCAGGTCGAGATGGGCGGCGATCTCGGCCACGGAGAGGATCCGCTGGCAGAGGCCGACGATCGCCACGTGTTCCGGGCCCAGCCCGGACTCCGACCCGACATCGGTGCGGGTCGAGGTGACCAGCGAGATCAGGTCGAACGTGCCGGTCACCGGGCGGGCCCGGCCTCCGGTCACCGCGTACGGGCGCACCACCGGGCCGGCGTGGTCGTCCACCCACTCCTGCTCCGCGGAGTCCCCCCGGCCGGTCATCGTGCCGCGTTCTCGCCGAGGGGCTGTTCCCGGGTCGGTGACGCGACGAACCGGCCGACCCGGGTGACGAGCATGGCCATCTCGTACGCGATCAGGCCGACGTCCGCGTCCTCCGAGGCCAGCACCGCCAGGCAGGCGTTGCGCCCGGCCGCGGTGACGAACAGGAAGGAGGACTGCATCTCGATGATGGTCTGCTGTACGTGCCCGCCACCGAACCGCTTGCCCGCGCCGCGGGCCAGGCTCTGGATGCCCGCCGCCATGGCCGCCAGGTGCTCGCCGTCGTCCCGGCTCAATCCGCGGGACGAGGCCATCAACAGTCCGTCGGTGGAGAGCGCCACGGCGTGCTCCGCCTGCTTGACCCGGCCGACCAGGTCATCCAGCAGCCACGTCAGATCCGCGCTCGAAGCCGTCTTCTGCGCCACTCGTCGTCCTCATCTTCCCGGCTGGTGTGCCGTCAACTTCCGGTTTCCGTCGCGTCGACGTCCCGGTCAGGTAACCTGCTCGTCCGCGTCGGCCGGCCCGCCGCCGGCCCCCTGCGCTCCGCCGAGCAAGCGCGCGGCATCGGTACGGCCGCGTCGCGTACCGCTCTGGTAGGAGCTCATCATCCGGCGCACCTGCTCCGGTGCACGCGCCGTGTCGTCGTCGGCGGCGTCGTCGTCCGCCCCGGTCTGGTCGTGCCGCAGCTCCGGCACGAGGCTGGCCTGGCGTACCCGGACCGGCAGTCCCGCGTCGGTGACCGGCGCGGTTTCCGGCTCCGTCGCCGGCGACGCCTCGGGCTCGTCAGGCGTGGCGGCGGGCCGACGCTCCACCACCGCCAGCTCCGTGGTGGGCCCCGCCACCGCGGGCTGCCGCTTGCGGGTACGCGCGGGCAGCCCGGAGGGGGTCAGCCGGGGCGCCTGCGTCACCGGCTCCGGCGCCTGCGGGGCGGGCTCGGCCGGCTGGTCCGGTCCGGCGCCGCCGTCCGGGCCGGACGGGGTCGCCGGCCCGTCGCCGTCCCCGTCCCGCGTGCTCCGCGCCGGATCCGGTGCGGGTGCCGCCGGCAGGGCCGTCCCGGGGGCGGGCAGGGCGTCGGCCGCGTCGGCGCCGTCGGCGGTGATCAGTTCACGCGGGATCAGCACCACAGCCGTCGTCCCGCCGTACGCGGACTCCTTGAGCTGCACCTTGACGCCGTGTCGCTCGGTGAGCCGGCTGACCACGAACAGGCCGAGCCGGGCGGCGTCGGCGAGGTTCAGCTCGGACCGGTCGACGATGCGCGCGTTGGCGGCGGCCAGCTCGTCGGCGCTCATGCCGAGGCCGCGGTCCTCGATCTCGACGGCGAAGCCGTTGGCCACGAGCTGGCCGCGGACCTCCACAGTGGTCTGCGGCGGCGAGAAGGAGAGTCCGTTCTCGATCAGCTCGGCCAGCAGGTGGATCACGTCGCCGACGGCGCGGCCGGTGAGCGACACCTCGCCCAGCGGGCGCACGGTGACCCGCGTGTAGTCCTCGACCTCGGCCACCGCGCCGCGGACCACGTCGACCATGGGGACGTTGCGCCGCCAGGCCCGGCCCGGAGTCGAGCCGGAGAGCACGATCAGGTTCTCCGCGTTGCGCCGCATCCGGGTCGCCAGGTGGTCGACCCGGAACAGGTCCTCCAGCTCCTCGGCGTCGTGTTCCCGCCGTTCCATCGCGTCCAGCAGCGTGAGCTGCCGGTGCACGAGCGCCTGGGTGCGCCGGGCCAGGCTGAGGAACACGTCGCGTACGCTGCGGCGCAGCTCGGCCTGCTCGACGGCGGTCCGGACGGCGGTCTCCTGGACGACGTTGAACGCCTTGCCCACCTGGCCGATCTCGTCGTCGCCGAACTGCAACGGTGGCGCCTCGCGGGCGACGTCCACCTCCTCGCCGCGGCCCAGTCGTTCCACCACGCTCGGCAGGCGTTCGTGCGCCAGCTTGAAGGCGGCCTCGCGGAGCCGTTCGAGCTGGCGGACGAGCGCGCGTGCCGTGGTGATCGACACGACCACGGACGCGATGACGGCGATCAGGCCGAGACCGGCGGCGAGCACCAGCCGCACGATGACGCCGATCGCGACCGGCATGGCCCGGGACACGATGTCCTCACCGCCGGCGAGGATCACCTCCCGCAGGTCGGCCATCGCCTTCTCGGCGGCGGCCTGCCACGCCGCGGCGCTCACCGGCGGGCGCACCTCGGCGCCCTTGGCCGCGAGCACCTGGTCCTGGAGCGTGCGGAGCTGCTGGAACGCGTCGCCCTCGACCATCCGTTCGAAGCGGGCGCGGTCGCTCGGGGCGAGTTCCCGGGCGGTGCGGTCGGCGAGGAACCACTGCGCGCCGACCAGGCGGGCGAACGCGGTCTGCTCGCCGACGGTGATCCGGTTGGCCGCGATCGCGCCGGTGAGCAGCGCGTCCTGTTGGGACAGCAGCTCCCGGGACCGGTTGAGGTCGATGAGCGCGGCGGTGTCCTTGGCGATCTCGTCGTCGTCGAGGCCGCCGAGGGCGTCGACGACCGCGAAGATCCCGTCGACCGCCTCGTCGTACGCGATGAGCGTGGTGGTCCGGTCGATGGTCTTGCGGCTGACGTCGGCGCGTACCTGGCCGAGCTGGTCCAGCTCGGTCTTCAGCTCGTCGAGCCGGCTCATCAGTTCTTCGCTGGCCGGGATCTCGGTGCGCCAGTCCCGCACCGAGCGCCACAGCGCGCCGGCGGTCTCGTCGGTACGCGCGCGCTGGGCCTCCAGCTCCTGCAACCGGCCCGGGTCGGACTCGCCGAGGTAACGCAGCGACAGCCGGCGCTCGGCCTGCAGCTCCTGGAGCAACGGGTCGCTCGGCTCGAAGACGCGCGCGTTGAGCGTCTGCACGCCGAGCAGGTTGAATCCGTCCCGTACGGTCACCCACGCGGCGAACGCCCAGAGCGCGGTCAGCGACGCCAGCAGCGCGATGATCTTCGTACGGAGATTCGTACTGCGGGAACCCATCACACCGTCCTGGCCCGGTCTTCGGTCGGTTCGAAATCCGATCGACTCCGGCGCACGCTAGCAGCCGTCGTGAACCTCATTCAAGCGATCCTGATCATGGTAGGTGCGGCCCCGTTCCGGGTCGCCCCGGCGCGGCCGGAGGCCGCCAGCACCGCGGCGCGCACGATCCGCGTCGGGCGGTAGAGGTCCTTGTCGTGCCATAGTGCCGGTTCACCGTCGCATCCGTCCAGCTCGGACAGTCGACGGCGGCCCCGCGCCAGCGCCGACGCGATCCGGGGGTCGCCGGGCCGGCCCGCGTCGGCCAGCGCGAGCACCGCGTACGCGGTCTCCTCGGCGGTGCCGTCCCACCGTCCCCACGAGCCGTCCGGGCGCTGCGTGTCCAGCAGCCAGGCCACCCCCCGCTCGACCGCGGCGCGCGCCGCGCCGTCCGGCGCGTGGTCGGCCAGCGCCAGCAGCACCGCATAGGTGGCGTAGTACGGCGAGGCGTGCCAGCGGTCCTCCCACCGCCCGTCCGGCTCCTGCCGCTCCAGCAGCCACTCGGTGACCCGGCGCCGGGCGCCGGTGACGCCGGGTGCGCTCGGTTGCTCGCCGAGCGCGTCGAGCACGTGCGCGTTCGTGGTCAGCGACGCCCCGTCCTCCCCCGGCCAGGTGCAGAAGTGCGCTCCGGTGTCGAACCCGGCCAGCGGCGCGACGCCCGGCGCGCGCCCCAGCCGGGCCAGCGCGTAGAGCGTGACAGCGGTGGTGTCGGCGTCGGCGGGCAGGCCGGGCGCGGTGGCCGCGCCGGACGGTCCGACCGCGGCGCGCAGCTCGGTCAGCACCGGCTCGGGCGCGCCGACCGGCACGCCGGCCCGGACCAGGATGCCGAGCACCCAGGCCCGTTCGAACACCGTGATCGGGCTCGCGCAGGGCACCGGGCCGGGCCGGGCGACGGCGTTCAGGTAGTCCAGCGCGGGTCCGGGCTCCGGGCCGCCCAGCCAGGCGGCGGTCGCGGCGGGTGAGGCGCCGACCGCGCCGCTGGCCGAGGGACGCACCCCGGGCGCGCGGTACGCCAGCTCGCCCGCCACCTCCAGCGCGTGCGCCAGCTTCTCCGGCACCGGCCGTCCGCCGGCGAGCAGTCCGCGTACCCGGGTCAGGCGGGCCGGGTCGAGACCGGCCGGCAGCGGCAGGCGGGGCCGGCCGGCCCACTCGGCCAGCCCGGGCGGCGGCCCGGACGGCCCGTCGAGGTGCCGGTCCACGGCGGTCAGCAGCACCGGCACGATCAGGTCGGTGGCCGGCAGGTCCGGCGGGGCGCCGGCGCGCAGCGCGCCGGTCAGGTACGCCAGTCCCCGGTGCGCGGCGGCTGCGGGCGCGGCGGCCGGCCCGTCGCGGTGCAGCACGGCGAGCAGCGCCTCGACCGCGCTCAGCGTGGGGACCAGCGCGTATCCGCCGGGGCCGCCCCAGCCGCCGTCCGGGCGCTGCCGGTCCAGCAGCCAGGCCACGCGCCGGTCGTGGCCGTCGAGCCAGGGCGCGAGCGCGACCAGCCGCCCGGTCTCGTAGACCGACGGTGACGTCTGCCCCTCCGGTTCGCCGCCGAGCGCGGTGATCAGGTCGTGCGCGGTCCCGGACCGGGTGGCGGGCACCGATCCGGCGGTGAGCGTCACCGCACGCCCCAGAAGTCGGTGTTCCGGTAGAAGCCGGTGGTGAAACCGAGCTGCCGGGACAGGAAGTCGGCCTCCCGCGGCACCTCGCCGGCCAGCTTCGCCAGCAGGACGCGGCAGTGGTCGACCTGCTCGGCGAAGTGCCGTTCCACCTCGGCCGGGTCGTCCACCAGCAGCAGCGCGTTGAGGTCGCCGGACTCGGCGTCGCGGCGGTGGGTGCCGAGGTCGTTGACCAGGCGCAGGGCCCGCTGGACCTCGTCACCGATCTCGATCAGCCGCGCCAGCGTGGCGGCGTCGGACACCGATCCGGTGTGGATCCAGTGCGCCACGTTCACCACTGTGGCGGCGAGGTTGTCGGCGTTGGCCAGGTAGTCGGCGAGCGTGGGACGGCCGGTACGCCGCCAGTCCCACTCGCGGGCCATCGCGTCGAGCGTGCGCGCCATCGTGTCGCGCCAGTGGCCGCGCAGCACCGGGTAGGCGGGCGCGGTGGCGACGTCGTCGCGCAGCTCGGCGAGGAACCGGCCCAGCGGGTCGGCGGACTCGCCGCCGTCGAGCACGTCCAGGCAGACGGCGGTGATCCGGTCGACCTCGGCCCGGCTGGTGGCCTGGTGGTCGACCAGCCAGTCCGCAGCGAAGCCCCAGAGCACCGCGCGGTTGGTCACCGCGAGTTCGGCGGCGGTGTGCCAGGGCGCGCTGAACGCCATCGCCTGCGCGATGCTGCTGAACAGCGTCGCGTCGAACGGGTCGCCGGGGAACAGCTCGGGGTGCGCCGCGGCGGCCCTGCGCAGGCCGCGCTGGCCCTGCGCGGCGAGCGCGCAGACCCGGCCCTGTTCCGCGGCGACGGCCAGCGGATCGGGTGTCGGCCCGTCGGTCATGCCGGCTCCGTCCGTCCGGCGGCGACGAGCGTCAGCTCGACCCGCTCGCGCGGCCGCAGCGCCGCGGCCAGCCGCAGTCCGGGTACGCCGGGGCGGTGCAGCCGGAACCGGTAGCGGCTGAGCATGGTGGCGAGGATGAGCTGGGCCTCCAGGTAGAACAGGTACATGCCGAGGCACTGGTGCGGCCCGCCGCCGAACGGGAAGTGGGCGTACCGGTGCCGGGCACGGACCCGTTCGGGGCGGAACCGTTCCGGGTCGAACTCGTCCGGGCGGTCCCAGAACTGCCGCATCCGCTGGGTGATCAGCGGGCTGACCGCCATCGTGGCGCCGGGCTCGATCGGCACGCCGTCGATGACGTCCCCGGCGACCGCGCGGCGCGGGATGATCCACCCGATCGGGTAGAGCCGCAGCAGCTCGTCCAGCACCATCCGGGTGTAGGTGAGCCGGCTCAGGTGCTCGCGGCGTACCGGCTCGCCGCCGACCACCTCGTCGATCTCGGCGTAGAGCCGCTCGGCCACCTCGGGGTGCTGGTCCAGGTGCGGCCAGGCCCAGGTCAGCACGTTGATGGTGGTCTCCGTGGTGGCGGCGAACATCGCCACCGTGTCGTTGCGGACCTGCCGCTCGTCGAGTTGCCGCCCGTCCTCGGTGCGGGCCTGCCAGAGCGTCGAGATGACGTCGTCGCCCTGGTCGGCGGACTCCCGCGTCTCGCGGACGATCGGCACCAGCACGTCGTCGACGATGCGTACGGCGCGGGCGAACGTGCGGTCGCCGGGCATCGGGAGGGACAGCGGCGCGAACGGCACGATGATCCGGGGGATGACGGCGGTGGCGATCCGGTCCTGCGCCTCGATCACGCGCATCGCGTCCGGCACCGAGATCCGGTCGGCGAACAGCACCTTCATGATCGCCCGGCTGACGATGCGCGCCTGCTCCACGCCGATGTCGACCGGCTGCCCGGCACGGGCCGGCTCGTCCAGTTCCTCCACCGCGTCGCGGATGGCGTCGGCCATCCCGTCGACCAGCGCCTCGACCCGCTTGGCGGTGAACATCGGCTGGAGCATCCGGCGGCTGGCCGACCAGATCTGCCCCTCGCCGAGGATTCCCTCGCCGAACAGCCGCTTGACCGGGCGCCAGAACAGCCCGTCGCCGGCCCGCTCGTAGTTGTCCGCGCGGTCCCGCAGGACGTGCTGCACGTGCCTGGGGTGGGTGACCAGGTACGGGCGGAACGAGCCGAGGTTGAGCCGGACCAGTTCGCCTCCGGCACGGTTACCGATGTCGATGAGTGCCCGGGCGGGGTCGCGGAGCACCGCCGGCAGGATCTGCCGCAGCGGCACGGTCCGGGGTCGGCCGGTGGGCCTCGGTGTGTCCGTTGGTTCGGGCACCTGAACGCTCCCTCGGTTGACTCAGGGTCGCGACTCCGTATCGACCCGTGACGTTGCCCGCGAGCATGCCATCCTGAGCCGCAGATCAAAAGGCAGGTCGGAGGATATTTCACGTAACAACAATCTCTTTGTCGAGAATGGAGCCCGTGGGATATGCGTCACTCGCGTACACAGTGGCCGTTGCGGAGCGCGAGCGACGCTCACCTATCCACGGACGGCGGCAGAACGCGGGCGCGGACCCGTCCGCTGTGCCAAGCTTCGGGCATGGACGACAAGACCATCCTCAGCCGGATCTCGGAACTCGTCGACGAGGAGCACCGGCTGCGCGCCGACGCGCAGCAGCACGAGGCCGGCACCGACGACGAGGCGCGGGAGCGGCTGCGCGCGCTGGAGGAGTCCCTGGACCAGTGCTGGGACCTGCTGCGCCGCCGCCGGGCCGCCCGCCAGGCGCACGGCGACCCGGACGCCCAGGGCGAGCGCCCGGTGCCGGAGGTCGAGCGCTACCTCCAGTGATCCGGACCGGCGTCCCGGACGGTCTCCCGCCCGGGACGCCGGCCGGTCAGCGGATGCCCGCCTCCCGCAGCAACGCCTCGGTCAGCGCCGCCGGATCGGTCACCGTCGCCGGCATCCCGCGGGCGGTGAACCAGGCGGCCACCACCCGCACGTCGCGGGCCAGGAAGTCGGCCCCCTGCGGGTTGGCCACCACGTCGACCACCTGCGGCAGGTCGATCATCACCAGCCGGCCCGCGTGCACCAGCAGGTTGTACGGGGACAGGTCGCCGTGTGCGTACCCGGCCCGGGCGAGCACCGCGAGCGCCTCCACGAGCTGGTCCCACAGGTCGCGCAGCTCGTCGTCGTCGGGCCGGACCTGGGCCAGCCGCGGCGCGGCCTCCCCCGCCTCGGCGTCGCCGACGAACTCCAGCATCAACTCGGTGCCGAGCAGCTGCACCGGATAGGGCACCGCGATCCGCCCGGAGGCGGCCCCGATCTCCCAGAGCTGGGACAACGCGGCGAACTCGGCCGCCGCCCACTGCCCGGCGATCATCTGCCGGCCGAACGCGGTACGGCCGGCCATCGCCCGCATCTCCCGCGACCGCCGTACCCGGCGGCCCTCCAGGTAACCGGCGTCGCGGTGGAAGAGCCGGTGCTGGGCGTCGCGGTAGCGCTTGACCGCCAGCAGGCAGCCGCGGTCGGTGCCCGGCACGGCCCGGCGGACCAGGTGGACGTCCGCCTCCTTGCCGGTCTTGAGCACCCCGAGCTCGGTGTCCCGGGCGGCCAGTTCGGTGACCAGCCAGTCCGGGTGCGGCTCGGGGCCGTGGACGGCCTGGTCCCAGGAGGACCAGGCGTCCTCCGCCTCGGGCTCGGCGTCCGGGTCGGTGAGGGTCGGCGGGGTGTGCCGCCCCCGCTTCAGGAAGTCGGGTTCGTCGTCGTCGAAGCGGCTCTTGCCGCGGCCACGGCGCTGCGGCGCCGGGAAGTCGTGATCGCGCACGGGTGGATCTGTCCTTCGATCGAGGCTGGTGGAGGCAGGTGGAACGACCCTGCGAAGACGGCCATGACCGACCTCCTCTCCTCGACCGGGCACACCCCGGCTGCGCGCTCGCGCGGCACCATGCTCGTACCCCGCCCGCAGCGGGTCAACGGATTTTCCGCACTGGCGGCTCCCCCGTGCGGCTGCCGCCGTCAGCCGGCCAGGACGGCCGCGACGGCCGCGATCAGCCCGTCCTCGATCCGGGTGGGCGCGAACCTCGGGTCGGACCAGCGGCGTCCCCGGTGCAGCCACACGCTGGGCAGGCCCACCGCTGTCGCGCCGCCGATGTCCGCCTCCGGGCTGTCGCCGACCACCCACGCGCCGCGCAGCGGCATCCGGGCCCGCTGGGCGGCGAGCGCGAAGATCCTCGGGTTCGGCTTGCTGACGCCCGCCTCCTCGGAGATCACCCAGTCGGCGACGTACCGGTCCAGGCCGGTCTTGCGGATCTTGGCGTCCTGTTGACGGGACGCGCCGTTGGTGACCACGACCGGCACCCAGCCGGCGTCGGCCGCGATCCGCAGCGCGCAGGCCACCAGCGGGTCGAGCCGCATGTGGGCCACCACCCCGTCGTGCAGCTCGTCGACCAGGTCGATCGAGGGGATGCGCAGCGCGTACCGGTCGCGGATCGCATCCGCCACGTCCCACCTGTTGGTCAGCCCGTCCGCGTCCACGGACACCAACCAGTCGAGGTCGGCCGGCGGCGCGCCGATGCCGTCCAGGAAGCGTTCTCCCCAGGCGCGGAACGGCCCGTCGCGGTCCAGCAGGGTGTTGTCCAGATCGAGCAGGAGCAACGGCACCTGGGCACCCTACGGGAACGGCCGGAGCACCGACAGGGCCGAGGGCCCCGCCACGGCGATCAGGCGACGAGGACGGCGCGATCCGCCCCGGCGTCGAGCGGGCGGTCCAGCAGCATCGTGTGCGCCGCGCGGGTGGCGGCCAGCGCGTCCGGGTCCAGCGTGGCCACCAGCACGTCCTCGCCGGTGTCGGCGCCCCGGGCCAGCGGCCGGCCCTCCGGGTCGTACACCGCCGCACCGCCGTTGAACCGCCAGGGATCGGTGCCGCCGACCGAGTTGGCGAACACCACGTACATCGTGTTGTCCAGCGCCCGGGCGGCGTAGTAGAGGTCGCGGCGGTGCGCCGAGCCGGCCAGGTAGCCGCTCGGGCAGAGGTAGCCGTGCGCGCCGTCACCGGCGGCGGCCCGCGCGTGCTCCGGGAAGCAGCCGTCGTAGCAGACGCCCAGGCCCAGCCGCCACGTGTCGACCACGAGCGTGGCGCCCCGGCTGCCCGCGTCGAACAACTCCCGCTCACCGCTCCAGAGCTGCTGCTTGTCGTACGCGGCGGTCACCGCGCCGGCCCGGTCCACGACGAGCGAGGAGATGGTGCGACGCCCGTCGGGGTGGCGGACGGCGGCGCCGATCACGACCGCCGCGCCCGTCTCGGCGGCGGCGGAGCGCAGCGGGTCCAGCCGAGCGTCGGCGACCCGGCCGCCGGCGTCGGCGGCCACATCGGTGGCGCCGGGGTCGGCGCCGAGCGTCGGCGGGTGGTACGCCGGCAGGAACAGCTCGGGCAGCACCACGACGCGGGCGCCCTCGGCCCGGGCGACGAGGCGGGCGGCGGCACCGGCGTTGCCGGCGACGTCGCCGGGGACGGGCTGTGCCTGGACGGCGGCGACGGCGAGCGGGCGTGCGGGAGGGGCTGTCACGCGCCGATCCTAACCACCCGGTGAGGGACAGATGATCATCCGGAATCGCATCTCAAGCCGTACGTACGGTTTGCATCGGCCGGTTCCACCTGCGACGATCCACCCGTGCCCAGAGTAAGTCAGGACCAGCTCGACGCGCGCCGCCAGGAGATCCTCGCGGCGGCGCGGGCGTGTTTCGCCCGGCACGGCTACGAGGGCGCCACCGTGCGGCGGCTGGAGGAGGCCACCGGCCTGTCCCGTGGCGCGATCTTCCACCACTTCCGGGACAAGGACTCCCTCTTCCTCGCCGTGGCCGAGGACGACGCCGCTGCCATGGTGGAGACGGTGGCCCGCAACGGTCTCGTGCAGGTGATGCGCGACCTGCTGGCCCGGGCCGTCTCGCCGGACACCACCGGCTGGCTCGGCAGCCAGCTGGAGGTCTCCCGCCGGCTGCGCACCGACCCCGCCTTCGCCAAGCGCTGGGCGGAGCGTTCCGAGGCCATCGCCGGGGCCACCCGGGAACGCCTGCTGCGCCAGCGCGAAGCCGGGGTGCTCCGCGACGACGTGCCGATCGACGTGCTGGCCCAGTTCCTGGAGCTGGCCTACGACGGGCTGGTGCTGCACCTGGCCATGGGCCGGCCGGCCGGCGACCTGGCCCGCGTGCTCGACCTGGTCGAGGAGGCCGTCCGCCGGCACTGAACCGGCGCCGGTATCGGTCCGGTAACTACGCCGCTCCAGGAGATCGACTCTGGCGCGCCTGCTCCACAATGAGCCGCGACCCCTCCTCGCGACAGGAGCAGACGATGACCCCCTCCGACACCTGGGGCATCCCCAGCCCCGTCTTCCTGCGCTGGTACCTCCTGATCGCCGTCGTCCTGGTCGTCGGCGCGGTCGTCTACCGGCGGCGCATGCTGGCGGGCACGCCGGTGACCGCCTACGGCGACCTCGGCCCGCAGCAGGTCGCCTTCCTCAACGGTGGCGACCAGCTCGCCGTCTGGGCCGCGCTCGGCGGGCTGCGCCACGCGGGCGCGGTCGGGGTACGACCGGACCGGCGGCTCACCACCGGCGGCCCGCTGCCGACCGGGGCCACCCCGCTGGACCAGGCGGTGCACCACGCGGCGAGCCGGGGTCTGCACACCCGGGAGCTGGCCGCCGACGAGTGGGTCCGGCGGGCGGTCGCAGAGCTGCGCGACGACCTGGTACGCCGGGGCCTGGCACTGGACCAGGAGCGGCGCCGGACGCTGCGGCGCGGTGCGCTGCTGATCGGATTCCTGCTGGCCATCGGCATCGTGCGCGCGGTCTCCGGGCTGTTCAACGACCGGCCCATCGGCTGGCTGCTGCTCAGCCTGTTCCCGCTCGGCCTCGCGTTCGTGTTGCTCAACCGCGTGCCCTGGCGTACCCGGGCGGCCACCGCCGCGCTCGACGACATGCGCCGCCGGCACGCCTGGCTGCGACCGGAGGCCGCGCCCGCGTACACCACGTACGGCCCGACCGAGGTGGCGCTGGGCGTGGCGCTGTTCGGCACCGCCACGCTCTGGACCATGGATCCGGGCTTCGCCGAGCAGGCCGAGATCCAGCGGCAGGCGCTGGGCAGCGCGGGCGGCGCCGGCTCCGGCACCTCGTGCGGCGGCGGGGCGACCGCCGGTGGCGGCAGCTCCTGCGGAGGCGGCAGCTCGTGCGGCGGGGGCGGTGGCTGCGGCGGAGGCGGGTGCGGCGGATGAGCGGCCCGACCGGCGTCGGCATCGGCTGGCGCCCCGAGATCGCCGGTTTCGTCGCCGGGCTGCCGGGGCTGCGCTTCGTCGAGGTGGTCGCGGAGGCGGTCGCCCCGGCCGGGCCGCTCCCGGACGGGCTCGCCGAGCTGCGCGGACGCGGCGTCGACGTCGTACCCCACGGGGTGCGGCTGTCCCTCGGCGGCGCGGAGCCGGTCGACCCGGCCCGGGTGGCGCACCTGGCCGGGGTGGCCGCGGCCCTGGACGCGCCGCTGGTGAGCGAGCACATCGCGTTCGTGCGGGCCGGCGGCCTGGAGGCCGGTCACCTGTTGCCGCTGCCGCGCAGCCGGGAGGCGGTCGCCGCGGTGGTGGCGAACGTGCGGCGGACGCAGGCGGAGCTGCCGGTGCCACTGGCCCTGGAACCGATCGCGGCGCTGTTCGACTGGCCCGACGACGAGCTGGACGAGGCGGACTTCCTCACCGAGATCCTCGACGCCACCGGCGCGCTGCTGCTGCTCGACGTGGCGAACGTGCACGCCAACGCCCGCAACCGCGGCGGTGACCCGGCCGCACTGCTGGACCGGCTGCCGCTGGAACGCATCGCCTACGTGCACGTGGCGGGCGGCGCCGACCACGGCGGCTTCTACCACGACACGCACACCGACCCGGTCCCCGCCGCCGTGCTGGACCTGGTCCGCGAGCTGTGCGCCCGGCGCCGGCCGCCCGCGCTGCTGCTGGAACGCGACGGGCACTACCCGCCCGCCGCCGAGCTGCGCGGCGAACTCGACGCGCTGGCCGCCGCGTCCGGCCACCCGGTGGTCACGTGAGCGGCGACCTGGCGGCCCGGCAGGCCGAGCTGGTCGCCGCGCTCGTCGCCGGTGGACCGCTGCCGCCCGGCTTCGCCCCGGCCCCGGTCGACGCGGCCCGCCGGGCGCTGCTGCGCAAACGGGCCGGCCACGTGGCCCGGCACTGGCCGCTGCTCGCCGCCGGCCTCGGGTCCGCCTGGCCGGTCACGTTCACCGCGTGGGCGGACGGCCGTCCCACGAACGGTTCGCTGCGCGACGGCTGGGATCTCGCCCGTGACCTGCGTGACCGGGACGCGCTGCCGCCGCTCGGCGCGGATGAGCTGGCCGAGCGCGAGGCCGCGAGCCACTACGACGGCCGCCGACCGCCCCGGCCACGCCGGCTGCCGGCCCTCGCCCGGGCCGGCGGCGCCGTCGCGGTTCAGGTCGCCGGCCGGGTACGCCTGCTGCGGCCCGCCCCGCGCTGACAGGCACCCGCCGGTACGGCAGGATCGGTGCATGGATCTCGGACTCGCCGACCGGGTGTACGTGCTCACCGGCGCCTCCGGCGGCCTCGGCTTCGCCACCGCCGAACACCTCGTCGCCGACGGCGCCCGGGTGGTCGTCTCCGCGCGTACCCCGGAACGGGTGGCCGCCGCGATCGAGGCGCTCGGCGGCCCGCAGCACGCGATCGGGCTGACCGCCGACCTCACCGACCCCGCCACCCCGGAGCGGCTCGTCGCCGCCGCCCGCGAACACTTCGGACGCCTCGACGGCGCGCTGATCTCGGTCGGCGGCCCGCCGCCCGGTACCGCCGCCACGGTCACCGACGAGCAGTGGCGCGAGTCGTTCGAGACGGTCTTCCTGGGCAGCGTCCGGCTCGCCCGCACGGTGGCCGGTGCGCTCACCGACGGCGGCGCGATCGGGCTGGTGCTGTCCACCTCGGTACGCGGACCCCTGCCCGGACTCGGCATCTCCAACGGCCTGCGGCCGGGCCTGGCCGGCGTCGCCAAGGACATGGCCGACGAGTTCGGCCCGCGCGGCGTACGCGTGGTCAGCCTGCTGCCGGGACGGATCATGACCGACCGCAACCGGGAGCTGCTGGCCGGCTCCGGCGACCCCGAACAGGCCCGCGCGCAGGCCGAGGCGGCGATCCCGCTCGGGCGCATCGGCGACCCGGCGGAGTTCGGCAGGGTGGCCGCGTTCCTGCTCTCCCCCGCCGCCGGGTACGTCACCGGGATCACCGTTCCGGTCGACGGCGGCGCGCTGCGCGGGCTGTGACGGTGGGCACGGTGGGCGGGCTTTCCGAGACGGTGGGCCGGTGAGCGATCGACGGCGGCCGGGCGGTGGACGGCCCGAGGCCGCGCCCGGACCCGGCACGCCCGCCCGCCGCCACCCCCGGCCCAGCCGGGAGCAGCTCGCCGCGGCGGCCGACCGGCTGCTGCCCGACGTGATCGCGCCCGGTCTGGACGTGCTGTTCGTCGGCATCAACCCGGGCCTGTGGTCGGCGGCCACCGGCTGGCACTTCGCCCGCCCGGGCAACCGGTTCTGGCCCGCCCTGCACCGGGGCGGTTTCACGCCGCGGCTGCTGCACCCCAGCGAACAGGACACGCTTCCGGCGCTGGGCCTCGGCATCACCAACATGGTGGCCCGGGCCAGCGCCCGAGCCGACGAACTCACCGCCGACGAACTGGTCGACGGCGCGGCCACGCTCACCGCGAAGGTCGAGCGCTACCGGCCGCGCTGGGTGGCGGTGGTCGGGGTGACCGCGTACCGGATCGGGTTCGCCCGGCCGAAGGCCGGTTTCGGGCCGCAGCCGGAGACGCTCGCGGCGGCCCGGCTCTGGGTGCTGCCCAACCCGAGCGGCCTGAACGCCCACTTCACCCCGGAGACGCTCGGCGCCGCGTTCGCCGAGTTGCGCGCCGAGGTCGTCGCGGGTTAGGGCTTCGGCCGTCGCGGGCCGGTCGTCCGGCGCCGCCGGGCTGCCGACGGCCCGGCGCCCGGATGTGGTCTCGCCGGGCCGCTAGTTGGCTGCCGCCGGGGGCATGGCCTCGTGGGCGACGTAGGTGCCCATCGGCACCGTGGTCACCACCGGATCGGGCTGCTCCGCCTCGGCGTGGGGCGTCGGCGAGTCGGTGACCGCGAACTGGGTGCGGTACAGCTCGGCGTACAGGCCACCGACCGCCACCAGCTCGTCGTGCCGGCCGCGCTCCACGATCCGGCCCTCGTCGAGCACGAGGATCTGGTCTGCGTCGCGGACCGTGGAGAGCCGGTGCGCGATGACCAGCGCGGTACGCCCCGTCAGCGCCACCGACAGCGCCCGCTGCACCGCCGCCTCGCTCTCCGAGTCCAGGTGGGCGGTGGCCTCGTCGAGGATCACGATCGACGGGGCCTTGAGCAGCAGCCGGGCGATGGCGATGCGCTGCTTCTCGCCGCCGGAGAAGCGGTAGCCCCGCTCACCCACTGTGGTGTCGAGCCCGTCCGGCAGCGCCCGGACCAGGTCGGCGACCTGCGCACCGGCCAGCGCCGCCCAGATCTCGTCGTCGGTGGCGTCCGGCTTGGCGTAACGCAGGTTCTCCCGGATCGTCTCGTGGAACAGGTGCGAGTCCTGGGTGACCACGCCGATCTCGTCGCGCAGCGAGGCGAGCGTCGCGTCCCGTACGTCGACGCCGCCAACCAGGACCTGGCCGTCGCTGACGTCGTAGATCCGGGAGATCAGCATGGACAGCGTCGACTTGCCCGCGCCGGAGGGGCCGACCAGGGCCACCATCTGCCCCGGCTCGACGGCGAACGAGACGCCCCTGAGCACCGGCTCGTTGACCGTCCGGTCGAGGGTCGAAACCTCCTCGAGGGAGGCGAGCGACACCTCGGCGGCGCTCGGGTAGCGGAAGCGCACGTCGCGGAACTCGACCCGGCCGTTGCCGCGCGGCACCGGCACCGCGCCGGGCTTCTCGGCGATGGACGGGCGCAGGTCGAGCACCTCGAAGACCCGGTCGAAGGAGACGAGCGCGCTCATCACGTCGACCCGGACGTTGGACAGCGCGGTCAGCGGGCCGTAGAGACGGGTCAGCAGCAGCGCCAGCTTGACGACGGTGCCGGCGCTGACCGCCCCGGTGACCGCCAGCCAGCCGCCGACGCCGTATGTCAGCGCCTGGGCCAGCGACGCGACGAGCAGCATCGCGACGAAGAACGTCCGCGAGTACATCGCGGACTGGATGCCGATGTCGCGTACGCGCTCGGCCCGGCGGGCGAACCGGTCGGCCTCGACCTCCGGCGCGCCGAACAGCTTGACCAGGAGCGCGCCCGCCACGCCGAACCGCTCGGTCATCGTGGCGTTCATCTTGGCGTCGAGGTTGTACGACTCGCGGGTGATCTCGGCCAGCCGTCGGCCGACCCGCCGGGCCGGGATGATGAAGATCGGCAGAAGCACCAGCGCCAGCACGGTGATCTGCCACGACAGCACGAGCATCGCCCCGGCGGTGAGCACGAGCTGGATGACGTTGCTGACCACGCCGGACAGCGTCGAGGTGAACGCCCGCTGGGCGCCGAGCACGTCGTTGTTGAGCCGGCTGACCAGGGCGCCGGTCTGGGTGCGGGTGAAGAACTGCAACGGCATCCGCTGGACGTGGTCGTACACCCGGGTGCGCAGGTCGAGGATGATGCCCTCGCCGATGCGGGCCGAATACCACCGCTGGACCAGGGAGAACAGCGCGTCGGCCACGGCGAGCGCGGCGATGATCAGGGCGAGCCGGACCACCGTCGAGCGGGCGTCGGGGCCGCCCCCGGCGATCGCGTCGATGACGTCGCCGGCGAGCAGCGGCGTGGCCACGCCGATCACCGCGGCGACGATCACGGTGATCAGGAAGACGACGATGTCGCGCCGGTAGGGCTGGGCGAACGCGACGATCCGCCGGGCGGTGCCGCGCTTGAGCTCGTGTGCGGAGACCTCGTCGCGGTTACGCAGCGACCGGAGCATGCTCCAGCCGCCCATGCCGCCGCCGGCCATGGGGTGGGACACTCGTCACCTCCGGGTCGTCGGGGCAGCATGAACCGTCGGAGTCCATTCTCCCGACGCCTGTGACAACCTCGCGAGTAACCCAGATCTTCCCGGACGGTCCTTACGAAATCGCCGTCGCGGCTATTCGCCCCGCCCGGCCAGGTCCCGGATCCGCCGGGTCTGCGCCTCCCGCTCGGCGCGCTGCTGCTCGGCGTGCGAGCGCCCGGCAGCGCCCGCGAGCAGCGCCTTGATCTCGATGATCGCGTCCCGGTTGTTCGCGAGCAGCCCGGCGGACAGATCCCGCACGGCGCCGTCCAGCTCGTCGTTCGGCACCACGAGCGTGGCCAGGCCGATCCGGTCCGCCTCGGCGGCGTCCATCCGGCGGCCGGTGGCGCAGATCTCCAGCGCCCGGGAGTAGCCGACCAGCTCGACCAGGCGGCGCGTGCCGGCCAGGTCGGGAACCAGACCGAGGGTCACCTCGGCCATCGAGAGCTTGGCGTCGGCGGCGAGCACCCGCATGTCGCAGGCCAGCGCGAGCTGGAAGCCCGCGCCGATGGCATGGCCCTGCACGGCGGCGATCGACACCACGTCCGGCCGGTGCAGCCAGGTGAAACCGCCCTGGTACTCGGCGATCCGGTCGGCGCACTCCGCCTCCGGCATCGCGGCCAGCTCGGCGAAGGAGCCCGGCCCGGTCGCACCGGCGACCGCCAGGTCCAGGCCCGCGGAGAAGGCTCGCCCCTCTCCGCGTACGACGACCACGCGCACGTCGCCGGGCAGGTCGCGGGAGAAGTCGCTCATCGCGCGCCACATCGCGGGGGTCTGCGCGTTGAGCACGTCGGGCCGGCACAACGTCACCGTCGCGACCGGCCCGTCGCAGTCGAAGCGCACTCCGGTCGTCTCGGCGGTCACCGGACGCCCCGGAACGCGCTGATGGACGACGCTGGGGGGCGGGTCACGCCTTCTTCCGGCGCCGGGCGCCGCCGCGCTGCCGCAGCTGCACCCCGGACTCGGTGAGCACACGGTGGATGAACCCGTAGGAACGGCCCGTCGAGGCCGCCAGAGCACGGATGCTCTCACCCCCGGTGTACCGCTTTACCAGGTCTTTGGCGAGCGTCTGACGCTCGGCCCCGACGATCCGGCGACCCTTCTCAGTGCTGGTGGCTGTGCCGGTGGCTGCCATGCTGATTCCTCACGTCCCAGACTGTGCGGTTCGGATACGGTCCCACCTATTAGACCGCCTCGGACGATCATGCGCCAGATATCAACTATTCGCCAACCGACACGCTACGCAATGTCAGCTTCCCGATAGAGTGATCCTTCCGACCGGCTGATCCGTACCGCCCCGCTGGAGGGGCCCGTCGGCGCCACATCGGAAGGTGGCGGCGTCCTCCCGCATGATCGACACCACATCCCCGAAGTGGCTGCCGTACCGCGCTCCGGATACCGCCACTACGGCGAACTGGTGTGGATCATGCGATGGCCGGTGCGACGGGCCGTATCGTGCCCGGGGTGATTGACACGATCACGGCCGCGGCGGGCGCCGCCGGCGTCTTCGCCGCCACCAACCTCGACGACGTCGTCGTGCTCACCGTGCTCTTTGTGGCCGCCCGGCGGACCGGGCGTCCCCGGCCCTGGCAGATCGTCGCCGGGCAGTACGCGGGCATCGGCGCGCTCGTCGCGGTCGCGGTGGTGGCCGCCGCCGGGCTGCTCGTGGTGCCGGACCCGTGGCCCGGCCTGCTCGGGCTGCTGCCGGTCGCGCTCGGCGTCCGCGCCTTGCTGACCCGGCGCGACGACGACGAACCGCCGGCGGTGGTCGGCAGCCTGCTCGGCGTCGCCGGAGTGACGGTCGCGAACGGCGCGGACAACATCGCCGTCTACGTGCCGGTGTTCCGCGCCCTCGACCCGGTCACCGGCCTGATCTGGCTACTGGTTTTCGCCGTGCTGGTGGCCGCATGGTGCGCGGTCGCGGCGGCGCTCGGCGGTCACCCCCGGGTGGTTGCGCTGGTCGGCCGCGCCGGCCACTGGCTGGTCCCGGCGATCTTCATCGTCATCGGCGCGACCATCCTGCTCACCTCCGGCGCCCTCCCCCACCTGGCCGCCCTCCTGACCTGACCGCCCCACCCCCGCCCTCGCCCGGCCCCCGCCCCGACTCAGCCCGTCGATCATGAAGTTGGCGGCGGTGTGGATCTCCAAAAGTGCCGCCAACTTCATGATCGACGGGGGACAGAGAGGGCGGGAGGGGGCGGGGACGGGGGGTCAGGCCAGCTCTACCAGCTCCAGGAGGTCGTCGGACCAGGCGTCCTCGTCGCCGTCGGGCAGCAGGATGGCGCGGTCCGGCTTGAGCGCGGTGACCGCGCCCGGGTCGTGCGTGACCAGCACGATCGCGCCCGGGTAGCGGGCGATCGCGTCGAGCACCTGCTCGCGGCTGACCGGGTCCAGGTTGTTCGTCGGCTCGTCCAGCAGCAGCACGTTGGCGCCGGAGCAGACCAGCGTGGCCAGCGCCAGCCGGGTCTTCTCGCCGCCGGAGAGCACACCGGCCGGCTTGTCCACGTCCTCGCCGGAGAACAGGAACGCGCCGAGGATCTTGCGCAGGTCGGTGTCGGTCTGGTCGGACGCGGCGCTGCGCATGTGCTCCAGGATAGTCCGGTCCACGTCGAGCGTCTCGTGCTCCTGGGCGTAGTAGCCCAGCCGCAGCCCGTGCCCGGGGCGCACCTCGCCGGTGTCCGGCTCCAGCAGCCCGCCGAGCATCCGCAGCAGCGTGGTCTTGCCCGCGCCGTTGAGGCCGAGGATGGCCACCCGGGAGCTGCGGTCCACCGCCACGTCGACGTCGGTGAAGATCTCCAGCGACCCGTACGACTTGGACAGGCCGGTCGCGGTCAGCGGCGTCTTGCCGCACGGCGCGGGGCTCGGGAACCGTACCTTGGCGACCTTGTCCGCGACGCGGACCTCGTCCAGGCCGGAGAGCAGGCGCTCGGCGCGCCGGGCCATGTTCTGCGCGGCGACGGTCTTGGTGGCCTTGGCCCGCATCTTGTCCGCCTGCGCCATCAGCGCGCCGGCCTTCTTCTCGGCGTTGGCCCGCTCCCGGCGGCGGCGCCGCTCGTCGGTCTCGCGCGCCTCCAGGTACGCCTTCCAGCCCAGGTTGTACGTGTCGACCACGGACCGGGTGGCGTCCAGGAACCAGACCTTGTTGACCACGGCCTCCAGCAGCGAGGCGTCGTGGGAGATCACGATCAGGCCGCCCTTGTGGTTGGCGAGGAAGCCGCGCAGCCAGGTGATCGAGTCGGCGTCGAGGTGGTTGGTGGGCTCGTCCAGCAGCAGGATGCCGCCGCCGTTCTCGCCTGCGTCGCGGAACAGGATCCGGGCCAGCTCGATGCGGCGGCGCTGACCGCCGGAGAGCGTGCCGATGGTCTGCGCCAGGGCGCGGTCGGGCAGGCCGAGGTTGGCGCAGATCCGGGCCGCCTCGGCCTCGGCCGCGTAGCCGCCGAGCGAGGCGAACTGGTCCTCCAGCGCGCCGTAGCGGCGGACCAGGCGCTCGTCGTCGGCGCCCTCGGCGAGCTTGTCCTCCAGTTCCTTCATCTGCGCCATGAGCACGTCCAGGCCGCGGGCGGAGAGCACCCGGTCCCGGCCGGTGACGTCCAGGTCACCGGTACGCGGATCCTGCGGCAGGTAGCCGATGGCGCTGCGCCGGTCGATCTGGCCGCCGTACGGCTGCCCCTCCCCGGCGAGCACCTTGAGTGTGGTGGTCTTGCCGGCGCCGTTGCGGCCGACCAGGCCGATCCGGTCCCCCGGCTGCACCCGCAGGGTGGTGTCGGACAGCAGGATCCGGGAACCGGCACGCAGTTCCAGGCCGGTGGCAGTGATCATCTCGGAGTACTCGCTCTCGGGTCCGGAAAGGCTGATTCAGGGCACGCGAAAGCGCCGGCGGGTGGTGATTTCCCGTCGGCGCGGGGCCGTTCAGCCTTCGCAGCGCAGCACGGGAGCAAGTGTACCGGGCTCCGCGGACCCCCTCCGCCGGATTACCGCGCAAGATCATCGGGTACGGAAACCGCCGTCCGGACCCGGTCCGGTACCGCAACCACCACATACGGACACATCGGTGATCGGGGTCAACATGGAGCTGAACGAGAACGCGCGGGTCGACACCAGCCAGGTGGACGACCGGCGAGGGTCCGGCGGAGGCGGCGGGATGGGCATTCCGATCCCGATCGGCGGCGGCCGCGGCGGGATCGTGGGCATCATCATCGCCGTACTGGTCGCCCTGGTGGGCGGCGGGTTCGGCCTCAACGCCGCCACCAACGGCGGCGGTTCCGAGCAGGGCGACAACACGTCGCTGGAGCAGAAGTGCTCGGCACAGGACGCGCTGGAGCAGCTCGACTGCCGCAACACCCTCTACGTCAACTCGATCCAGGCGTACTGGCGTACCGCGATGCCGGAGGCGTTCGGCGAGCAGTACAAGCCGTCGAAGACCGTGTTCTTCAGCCAGAACGTGCGCACCGCCTGCGGCGCCGCCGACTCCGGCGTGGGCCCGTTCTACTGCCCGGCCGACGACCAGGTCTACATCGACCTCACGTTCTACCGGCTGCTGGCCGACCAGCTCGGCGCCAAGGGCGAGTTCGCCCAGCCGTACGTGCTGGCCCACGAGTACGGCCACCACGTGCAGGACCTGCTCGGCACCGAGGCGCAGATGCGCCGTCAGCAGCAGCGCGACCCGCAGAGCGCGAACGCGCTGTCGGTGAAGCTGGAGCTGCAGGCCGACTGCTACGCCGGCGCGTGGGCGAAGAACGCCACCGGCACCGCCGACGACCGCGGGCAGAAGATCTTCAAGAGCATCACCGAGGAGGACATCTCGCAGGCCATCGACGCCGCCGAGAAGATCGGCGACGACGCGATCCAGGAGCGCTCCGGCCGGCCGGTGAACCCGGACGAGTTCACCCACGGCACCTCGGAGCAGCGCAAGCAGTGGTTCACCAAGGGCTTCACCACCGGTGACCCGAAGTCCTGCGACACCTTCGGCTCGGGGGCCTGAGCCGCTCGGCGCATCGGCCCGCACCGCTGACGAGGTCAGCGGTGCGGGCCGATGTCGTTCGTCCGGCCGGTCAGGCCGGCACTGTCACCTGGCCCGGGGTGGACCGGTTGACGGTCGTCCCGTCGCCGAGCTGACCACCGCTGTTGTCACCCCAGCACCAGAGACCGCCGTCGGTGCGGATCCCGCAGCCGTGGTCGGTGACCGAGAGGCCGCCGGTCCAGGTGGTGGCCGTGCCGGCCTGGACGGGCGCGGACCGGTGCGTGGTGCTGCCGTCGCCCACCTGCCCGGCCGAGTTCTTGCCCCAGCACCACAGGCTGCCGTCGGTACGCGACGCGCACGTCGTGTCGCTGCTGGCGGCGATCCGGTTCCACGTGGTGGCGGTGCCGATCTGGACCGGCGCGGTCCGGTACGTGCCGCTCACGCCGAGCTGCCCGTACCCGTTCTCACCCCAGCACCACAGCGCGCCGGAGCGGACCCCGCAGGTGTGCGCGTACCCGGCCGCGACGCCGGTCCAGCCGGTCGCGGTGCCGACCTGCGCGGGCGCCGTCTGGGGCGCCAGGTTGCCGAGCCCGAGCTGGCCGTCCGAGCTGGACCCCCAGCACCAGAGCGCGCCGCCGGTCCGGATACCGCAGGTGTGCCCGTAGCCGGTCGAGACGCTCACCCAGTCGGTGGCCGTGCCGACCTGCAACGGGGTGTTCGCGACGTACGGCGAGGTGCCGACGCCCAGCTGGGTGGTCCGGTTGAAGCCCCAGCACCAGAGCGTGCCGTCGGTGCGTATCGCGCAGGTGTGCTGGGGGCCGGCGTCGACCCGGGCCCAGGTGGTCGCGGTGCCGACCTGCACCGGGGCGCTGCGGCTGGTGGTGGTCCCGTCGCCGAGCTGGCCCCGGAAGTTCGAGCCCCAGCACCACAGCGTCCCGTCCGTGCGGACCGCGCAGGTGTGCCCGGAGCCGGCGTCGACGCCGGTCCAGGTGGCGGTGCCGACCCGCGCCGGGGCGCTGCGGTTCGTGGTGGTCCCGTCGCCGAGCTGGCCGCCGTAGTTCGAGCCCCAGCACCACAGTCCCCCGTCGGTGCTGATCGCGCACGTGTGCGCGCCGCCCGCGGTGACGCTGGTGACGGTGGGCGCGGCGAGCGCGGCGCGCTCGACCGGGCCGGCCGCCGCGTTCGCCGTGCCGGCGGTCAGTGTCGCGGTGAGTACGAGGCTGCCGGCGCTCATCGCCGCCGCCGCGACGAGGAGCCTCGTCGCACGGCGCCACCGGGCCCGCAGCCGGCCGTCCTGATATCCGCTCATGAAGGTGTGCTCTCCCAACGATGTCGGCGCGTGATGGCGGAGGCGAAGCGGGCCCTGCGGGTCGCCCGGAGACCCGCCGCTTCGTGACACCGACCTTATGCATCGAGTCGATTCGATGCATCATCGAGGAGCGGGATTGAGCCGTCTTGAGGTGATCTTTCCTGTTCAGCGGACCAGGATGTGGACCGCCCGGGCGGCGGCGACGGCGGCCACCAGCACCGCGTGCCGGGGTTCCGGCACGTCGAGCAGGCGCGGCGCGCGCAGCGCCGCGAGCGGGGCCAGCCGCCGGTCGGCCAGCACCGTGTCGACCGCGCGCCGGTCGCCGCCGCACACCAGCGCCGCCAGCGTGCCCGCCTCCGGCAACAGCAGGCGTACGGCCAGCTCGGCCGCGTCGCCCAACGCGGCCTTCGCCTGGTTGTCGCGCCGCCGGGCGAACCGCTGCTGGGACCAGCCGCCCGCCGCGGTGCGCCCCTGCACGTAGCGGGTGTCCACCTTGGAGACCACCAGATCGGTGCCGTCGGCGACGCCGACCGCCACCGCGCCCTTGCGGGCCAGCAGCAGACCGATCCGGCGGGCCGCCGTGGCGGAAGCGACGAATCCGGGTACGTCGGCCGACGCGCTCGCACCGGGCGGGGTGTGCAGCTCGGCGGTGGCGTCGTCCGGGGCGGCGAGCAGCAGCCCGTACTCCTGGACTGTCGTCGTCGGCGGGCCGTGCCGGTCGGTGAAGCCCTCGACCCAGCGGGCGACGCGGCCGGGGTCGACCTCGACCCACCGGCCGCCGCCGGCGGCGGGTCGGCTGCTCATGGCCCGACGGTACGCCATCGGCGGGCCCCGGAACGCAGCGCGGGAGGACACCGTTACCGGTGCCCTCCCGCGTCTGCCGCGTGGATCAGTGGACGGTGAGGTTGCCGCCCTTCAGCTTGACCTCGGCGGTCGCGCCGCCCGTCCAGTCGGACGAGAAGAGCAGCGAGCCGCCCCGCCACAGGGTCACCCCGACGGTGTCGTTCCTGCCGGGTGCGCCCCGGTCGGTCACCGTCACGGCCAGGGTCAGACCGGAGGCCACCACCTTGCCCCTGTTGTCGTACAGGGCGGCCTGGTAGCGCACCTGGGCGGCCTTGCCCGCCGAGGTGACGCCGAGCGCGTCGACGGCGCCGGCCTCGATCGTGTACGACTTCCCGCCGGAGCGGAACTCGACCTCGGCCTTGCCCGTGGCGGGCTTGTTCGCCTTGCCCGGCTTCGCGTTCAGCTCCACCTCGACCGTGGAGTTCACGTCGGCCGGGTAGGTCCCCGCCGAACGGGAGGCGGTGAACTCGCCGCCGCCGGTGAGGAACCCGCCGTCGGGGACGGCGACTGTCACCTGGGCGGTGGTGCTGCCCGTGTAGTTGCCGCCCACTGTCGCGGTGACCGTGTGCGTGCCCTTCGGCAGGGTGGCCGTGCACGCCGCGGACGCGGTGGTGGTGGCCGTGCCGAGCAGGTCGAGCACACCGGTGCAGAGCGCCACGCCACCCGAGGTGAAGGTGACCGTGGCGGTACGGATGTCACCGGCTGTGGTGTCCGTCGCACCGGGCAGCACCGAGCCGTCCCGGACCACGGCTCGCAGCAGCGCCTGGCCGGACGCGCCGCCGGCCGCCGTGTTGACGAGCGTGTCACCGGCCCAGCTGACCGCCGCGTCCTCGGCGGCCACGGTGACGGTGAACGAGGTGCTGCCGGTCAGCCCGGAGCCGTCGGACACGGTCACGGTGACCGGGTAGTCCCCCGGGGCCGCCGTGGTGGTGCCGGCGACCGTCCAGGTGCGCGACCCGGGCCGGGCGTCCGTCGCCGAGGTGCTCGTGACGGCCAGGGACAGGCCGGTGGGCAACCCGGCGGCCGCAGCGGTCAGGTCCGCGCCGGCGGTGTCGCCGTCGGTCGCGGTGACCGTGACGGCCGGCGAGAGCGCGTCGCTGTACTGGACGTGTACGCCGCCGTCCGGTGCGGTGCTGGTGACAGCCGGGGCGGACCGGATGGTGAAGTCGGCGTCGTTGACGTCGAAGAAGACGTTGCCGACCGCCTCGATCTTGATCCGGGCCTTCCCGGTCGCCACGTTCGGCAGCGTCACCGTCGCGGTGCCGGTGTTCGCGGTCTGCTCCGCCAGCACGTACGGGAAGGTCAGCCCGCCGTCGGCGGACAGCGAGATCTTCACCTGGGCGGCGTTCACCGGCGCCACGTCGGTGCCGGCCACGTCCCACGTCACGGTCTGGGCCGAGCCGCCGTCCAGGACGGCGGCGGTGTCCTGCGAGGCCACCAGGAACGGACCCGCGTCCGGCGCCAGCACCACGGCGACGTCGCCGCTGCCGATGCCGCCGCCACCCAGCCGCCCGTCCCGGGCGGTGAGCTTGAAGTGCAGGGTCCGGTCACCGGCGATGCCGACCCAGTCGCGGGTGGGCAGGAACTCCGAGTAGCAGTCGACCAGCTCGGCCGGCACGTTCGACGCGCCACCGGTGGCCGGCGGCGCAGGCGGGGCCGGGCAGGTGCCGGTGGCGGCGTTGGTGTTGCCGGCCAGGATCTGCCGCATGTCCGGGAAGACCCGGGTCGAGTCGGTGGTGACCGCGTTCAGACCCGGCGAGTGGTACTTCAGCGTGTCCGTCGGCGACACGATCGCCGCCTCGCCGAACACCCGGAACAGGGGGCCGTTGACCTTCGTGTTGTTCGTGAGCGCGGTGCCGGTCGTGGCGCCCCTGTCGTTCTGCTCCCACAGGTACGTGACCGTGTCGCCGTCGGCGTCGGTGGCGCTGCCGGTCAGCGCGAACGGCGTACGTACCGGGATGGTGACGGTGTCCGGGACGGTGACCACCGGGGCGTGGTTGGTGGTCTCCTCGACCAGCCAGCCGCCGTTGTCGACGGCGCCGCCCTTGGCCGTCTCGCCGACGAAGCCGGAGGCGCCGGAGGCGTTCGACAGCTCCAGCGACGCCACGTTGGTGGTCGCCAGCGTGCCGCCGAAGGTCACCTGGAAGCCGTTGTCGTTGAGCGTGCCGCTGCCACCGAAGGCGGCCACGGTGACCGTCGCGCCGGCCGGCCAGCCGGCGATGCCCTCGACGGCCGCCTTGATGCCGGCGGTGGTGTAGTTGACGCCCCGCACGATCGGCGCCGAGTCGCTGCCCGCGTAGCTGAGGGTGAACGAGTCACCGTCGGCGTCGAACCCGTACAGCGAGATGTTCTGCACCTCGTTGATCGCCGGGCGGTTCGACGTGACGTAGTTGGTGATCTCGGTGTAGCTGCGGTGCGACCAGTACGGGTCGCTGTGCGGCTGGAGGTTGTCCTGCTGGCAGATGCCCGCGTACGCCATGATCGACGAACCGCTGCCCGGCTCGTACGAGTTGGCCGCGCTGCGGTTGCCGCCCGAGCAGTTGTACTGCGTGCCGTTGAAGGTGTGGTTGCCGGCGAACTGGTGACCCATCTCGTGCGAGACGTAGTCGACCGCGTAGAAGTCGCCGACCGGCGTCGGCAGGCCGGTGCAGCCCTGTGCCTTGCCGTTGCCGCCGATCACGCCGAGGCTCGCCACGCCGCCGCCGTTGACGCCCAGGCCGACGTGGCCCACGTCGTAGTTGCTCGCGCCGACCAGCTGACCGAGCACGATCCGGTTACGGCTGAGCGTGCCGCTGCCGCAGGAGGTCAGCTGCGCCGGCGTGAAGCAGGCGGCCGCGCCGCACGGGCCGTTCGGCTCGGTGGCCAGGGCCGGCGTGTTCAGGTTGGTCTTGTCGGTGTCATCGATCAGCACGAGCCGGATCGCGGTCTCGTCCTCGTAGATCTGGGTGACCCGGTTCATCAGCGTCACCTTCGCGGCGGTGACGTTCTCCGCGCCGAAGTAGGCGGCGTACGACGGATCGGTCACCAGCGCCACCCGGTAGGTGCGCAGCTTCACCAGCGGCCCGGCCGGGACGTCCGCCTCGGCGATCTCCTCGGCCAGCGCGTGCGCCTCCTGCGTGACGTCCTCACGCTCGACGAACTCGCCCTCGGGGTGCTCCAGGTCGCGGGCGAAGTAGCTCGCGTAGAGGCTCTGGTCGCGCTGGTAGTACGGGTCGATGTACCAGTTGCCCGCGGCCGAACGGACCGAGGCGTGGAACCCGAGCGGGGTGAGGTCCGCGCGGATGGTCGCCGTCGGGTCGTCCAGGCCCTTGCCGGCGTACGTGGTGATCTCCGGGTGCCGGGCGGCCAGGCCGGCCTCCATGACCGGCGAGTCGACCAGCTCGAAACGCTGGAACGTGCCGTCCGGAGCGGGCAGCGACACCACCTGCTTCGGCACGCGGGCCACCGCCACGCGCTTCTCGGCCGGCGCCTTGTCCAGCAGGCCCTTCATGGTGCCGCGGTCCAGCTCGTACGCGGCCAGCCGCTTGGCCTTGACGGCGGCCTCGCGGCCCGCCTTGGTGGCCGCCGGCTTGCCGTCCACCTTCTGCCACGGTCCGTGGACAGCGGGTGCGGCGGAGACGGGCGCGGGCGCCGCGAGAACGGGAAGCGTCGCCGCGGCCAGCGCGGCGACGAGGAGGGCAGCGGTCCGTCCGCGCCGTGGCAGGCCGGTGGGTTGCCGGTCGCGCGGCGGACGCCCCAGGGTGATCCTCAAGTCTTCTCCCTGTGCGGTCGGGTGTGGACCGGCGTATGACCGGTGATGATGACCGGACGTACGTGAAGGGTCCACGGATTGTTCCGTGACCCTAGGACCACTCGCGACTGCGAACATCACCCGCGAAGACGATGTGGTTCCACCTGGACGGTGATCCACGTCGTTCCGGGCCGCGGGATCCGCGCGACGGGCCGGCCGTCCCCTTCGGTCAGACGCCGAGCAGAGTCGCGACCGCGAGGGCCGCGACGATGACGGCGGACAGCAGCGCGGTGAACCGCCGCCCACGGGGACCGGTGAGGGCCCGGCCGATCAGCGTGCCACCGCCGGCGATCAGCAACTGCCAGCTCGCCGAGGCGAGGAACACCCCGGCGGTGAAGGCGGCCGCGCCCGCCGGGCCGGAGCCGAGCACGTCGCCCCGGCCGAGGACGAGCGCCACGAAGTAGACCACTGTGGCCGGGTTGAGCAGGGTCAGTGCGAGAACCGCGGCGAACGCCCGTACCGGCGTGTCCAGGCCGCCCCGCGCACTCGGCTGTCGCGTCGCGGCCGGCGGGCGCAGCGCGCGCCAGGCGGTGAGGCCGGCGAGGGCCAGCAGCACCGCCGCGGCGAGCAGGCGCAGCGGGCCCGCGAGCGGCGCGAGCATGCTCGCCACCGCGGCCCCGCCGAGCGCCGCCACCGCCGCGTAGAGCCCGTCGGCGGTGGCCACGCCGAGCGCCGCCGACGAACCGACCCGGAACGAGGTACGGGCGCTGAGCCCGAGGATGAGGATCGCGATCGCGCCGACCGGGATGGCGACGCCGTAGCCGGCGACCAGGCCGGCGAGGAACGCCCCGGTCACGACGACGGGTGGTGGGGCGAGGCGGCCGGCGGCAGGGCGCGCTGTCGGCGTGCGGCCATGGCCGCACGGACAGAAACCTGCTTCGGGTACGCCTCGATCACCCCCAAATCCTGCTGCCGCCCTTCCCCACCCCGCCACCCATTTCCCACCCCCCTCCCCTCCCCTCCCCTCCCCTCCCTTCCTTGTCCTCGTCGATCTTGCACTTGTGGCCCTGGAGGCGGTCGGAATGCCCGCTCTGCCCGGGCAGGATGTGCATGATCGACGAGGAGGGGTGTGCGGGTGTCAGGACCGTGCAGCGGTCAGGGTCCGGCTCGGTTCGCGTGGAGATCTTGGTACGAAAGGGCCCCCATGAGGGCCGTTTCGTACCAAGATCTACGAGGTCTCCTGACTGGTGGACGCGAAGTCTCAGCAGCTGGGCGGGGCGGGGCGGGGCGGGGCGGGGGCGGGGGCGGGAAACGGTGCGGGCGCGGCACCCCTGGTTGGGGTGCCGCGCCCGTGGCGGTGACCGGGAGAACTGTCAGACGTTGAAGCCGAGCGAGCGGAGCTGGTCGCGCCCCTCGTCGGTGATCTTGTCGGGGCCCCACGGCGGCAGCCAGACCCAGTTGATCCGGATGTCGTTGACCAGGCCACCGCCGGGACCGGTGGTCAGCGCCTGCCGGGCCTGGTCCTCGATCACGTCGGTCAGCGGGCAGGCCGCCGAGGTCAGCGTCATGTCCAGGGTGGCGACGTTCTCGTCGTCGACGTGGACGCCGTACACCAGGCCCAGGTCGACCACGTTGATGCCCAGCTCGGGGTCGACGACGTCCTTCATCGCCTCCTCGATGTCACCGATCGCGGCCTTGCCGCCGGCCGGTGCCGCCGCACCAGCGGCCGCACCGTCGGCACCAGTCCCGTTGACGGCCGCGCCACCGGCAACAGCGCCGTCCGTCGCCACCGCGCCGGCCTCGGGGGTCATGTTCTCGTCGCTCATGCCTTCACCTCCGGGCTCACGCCCACCCCGGCGCGTGCCGCGGCGTCCTTGAACGCCATCCACGACAACAACGCGCACTTGACCCGGGCCGGGTAGCGCGCGACACCCGCGAACGCCACCCCGTCTCCGAGCACGTCCTCGTCCGGCGTGACCTGGCCCCGCCCGGACATCAACTCCACGAACGCCTCGTGCACCACGGCGGCGTCGCTCGCGGCCCTGCCGCGCAGCAGCTCGTGCAGGATGCTCGCCGACGCCTGGCTGATCGAGCAGCCCATCCCGTCGTACGAGATGTCGGTGAACACGCTGCCGTCGGTCGCCACCCGTACGGTGATCTCGTCGCCGCAGGTCGGGTTGACGTGGTGCGCCTCGCCGACCCGGGCGGCCGGGTCCGCCGCGTCCCGCAGGCCGCGGCCGTGCGGGTGCTTGTAGTGGTCCAGGATGATCTCCTGATAAAGAGAATCAAGTTGCATCAGGCTGAACTCCTGTCGACTCGCGGACTCCTGCGTCGTCGCTCACGCGAACACCTTCCGCACCTGCTCCAGACCCGCCACCAGGGCGTCGATCTCCGCGGTGGTGGTGTAGAGGTAGAACGACGCCCGCGTCGTGGCCGGCACCCCGAACCGGGTGCACACCGGCCGGGCGCAGTGGTGGCCCACCCGCACCTGCACGCCGAGCGAGTCGAGCACCTGGCCGACGTCGTGCGGGTGCACGTCACCGAGCGCGAACGAAATCGTCCCGCCCCGGCCCACCGGCACGGTCGGACCGAAGATCCGCAGGCCGGGCACTGTGGCGAGGGCGTCGAGCGCGTACGCCGTCAGCTCCTTCTCGTGCCACTGGATGGCCGGCATCCCGATCGCGGTGAGGTAGTCGACCGCCGCGCCGAGCGCGACCGCCTCGGCGATCGGCGGGGTGCCCGCCTCGAACCGGGCCGGCGGCGCGGCGAACGTCGAGCCGGCCATGGTCACCGTCTCGATCATCGAGCCGCCGCCCATCACCGGGGGCATCGCGGCGAGCAGCTCGCCCCGGCCCCAGAGCACGCCGATGCCGGTCGGGCCGCACATCTTGTGCCCGGTGAAGACGATGAAGTCGGCGTCGTGGTCGACCACGTCCATCGGCAGGTGCGGCACCGACTGCGAGCAGTCGAGCAGCAGCAGCGCGCCGACCTCGCGGACCCGCGCGGTGATCCGCGAGGTGGCGTTGACGGTGCCGAGGATGTTCGACATGTGCACCAGCGAGACGATCTTCGTCCGCTCGGTGACCAGGTCGTCCAGGCCGGACTCGTCGAGCCGGCCCTGGTCGGTGACCGGGAACCAGCGCAGCGTCGCGCCGGTGCGCTCCGCCAGCAGCTGCCACGGGACGATGTTCGAGTGGTGCTCCATCTCGGAGATCACGATCTCGTCGCCGGGGCCCAGCCGGAACCGCGGGTCGCCGTCCGCGCGCAGCGACGCGTTGGAGAACGCGTACGCCACGAGGTTGATCGCCTCGGTGGAGTTCTTGGTGAACACCACCTCGTCCACGCTCGGCGCGTTGATGAACGCGGCGATCTTCGCCCGCGCGCCCTCGTACGCCTCGGTCGCCTCGGTGCCCAGCGTGTGCACCGAGCGCGACACGTTGGCGTTGTGCAGCGCGTAGTGCTCGGCGAGCACGTCGAGCACCTGCCGCGGCTTGTGCGAGGTGTTGGCGCTGTCGAGGTAGACCAGCGGGTGGCCGTTGACCTCCCGGTCGAGGATCGGGAAGTCGGCCCGCACCTTCGCCACGTCGAAGCGCGGCACGTCGTCGTACTGCGGCATGCCCGCCGGGATGGCCATCGAGGTCATGTCGAGTCTCAGGCCCGCGCCGCGCCGGCCCCGGCGACGTACCGCTCGTAGCCCTCTTCCTCGAGCTTGTCGGCCAGCTCCCGGCCGCCCTGCTCGACGATCCGGCCGGCCACGAAGACGTGCACGTAGTCGGGCTTGATGTAGCGCAGGATGCGGGTGTAGTGGGTGATCAGCAGCAGGCCGGTGTCGCCGGTGTCGCGCACCCGGTTCACGCCCTCGCTGACCACGCGCAGCGCGTCCACGTCCAGGCCGGAGTCGGTCTCGTCGAGGATGGCCATCTTCGGCTTGAGCAGCTCCAGCTGCACGATCTCGTGCCGCTTCTTCTCACCGCCGGAGAAGCCCTCGTTGACGTTGCGCTGGGCGAACGCCGGGTCCATCTGGAGCTTCTCCATGGCGCCGCGCAGCTCGCCGGCCCAGGTGCGCAGCTTCGGCGCCTCGCCGTCGATGGCGGTCTTGGCGGTACGCAGGAAGTTGGCCACCGACACGCCGGGAACCTCGACCGGGTACTGCATGGCCAGGAAGAGGCCGGCGCGGGCCCGCTCGTCGACGGACATCGACAGCACGTCCTCGCCGTCGAGGGTCACCTCGCCGCCGGTAATCTCGTACTTCGGGTGACCGGCGATCGAGTACGCCAGCGTGGACTTGCCGGAGCCGTTCGGGCCCATGATGGCGTGCGTCTCACCGGAGCGCACGGTCAGGTCGACCCCGTGCAGGATCGGCTTGAGCTCACCCTCGGGCAGCTTGACCGACACCTTCAGGTCGCGGATCTCCAGGGTGCTCATCAGCGGGTCACTCCATTGCTCGGCAGCGGACGGCCGTCGCCGTCCACGGAAAGGTAGATGTCGCCGTCGCGGACTTCGACGGAATAGACGGGTACGGGTTCGGTCGCGGGCAGCCCGGTGGGCTCACCGGTACGCAGGTCGAAACGGGATCCGTGCAGCCAGCATTCCAGCGTGCAGCCCTCGACCTCGCCCTCGGACAGCGCCACGGCGGCGTGCGAGCACTCGTCGTGCACCGCGTAGAACACGTCGTCCTCGCCGTGCACGATCGCGACCTGCACGCCGTCCACGTCGGCGCTGATCGCGGTGCCCTTCGGCACGTCCTCGGCGGAGCAGATCTTGAGCATCAGGCGCCGGCCTTCGCCAGCCGGGCCTCGATGGCGTCGCCCAGGCGCTCGCGCAGGTCCTCGACCGGGATCTTGTTGATCAGCTCGGCGAAGAAGCCGCGCACCACCAGGCGCCGCGCCTCGGCCTCCGGGATGCCCCGGGCCATCAGGTAGAACAGCTGCTCGTCGTCGAACCGGCCGGTCGCGCTGGCGTGCCCGGCGCCGGCGATCTCGCCGGTCTCGATCTCCAGATTGGGTACGGAGTCGGCCCGCGCGCCGTCGGTGAGCAGCAGGTTCCGGTTGATCTCGTACGTGTCGGTGCCCGTCGCCTCGGCGCGGATCAGCACGTCGCCGACCCAGACCGTGTGCGCGTCGTCGCCCTGCAGCGCGCCCCGGTAGCCGACGTTGCTGCGGCAGTCCGGCACGGTGTGGTCGACCAGCTGCCGGTGCTCCAGGTGCTGGCCGGAGTCGGCGAAGTAGACGCCGTACAGGTCGGCCTCGCCGCCGCGCTGGGTGTACTCCACCGACGTGTACTGCCGGACCAGGTCACCGCCGAGGCTGACCTGCACGTGCAGGATCCGGGCGTCGCGGCCCAGCCGCACCTTGAGGTGCTGCGCCTGCACCGCGTCGTCGGCCCAGTCGGCGACCGTGACCAGGGTCAGCTTCGCCCCGTCGCCCACCGACACCTCGACGTTGTCGGCCAGCGTGGCCGAGCCGACGTGCTCGATCACCACCGTGGCCTCGGCGAACCGGTCCACCTCGACGAACGTGTGGCCGAAGGCGAGCGCCTCGGCGTTCTCGCCGACCACCCGCAGGCGCACCGGCTGCTCCACCACCGCGTCGCGGTCGACCCGCACCAGCAGCGCGCCGTCGGCCCCGCCGTACGCGAGCGCGCTGACCCGGTCGAACGGGGTGAGCACGCTGCCCACCCGGGGGTCGTCCCGGCCGATCCGGTCGACGGTGACGCCCTCGGGCAGGTCACCGTACTCGTGCCGGACCGCGCCGGTCGCGCCCTGCGCCGACGCGGTCAGGCCGCGCAGGCGCTTGAGCGGGGTGAAGCGCCACTCCTCCTCCAGGCCGGTGAGGGCCGGGAAGTCGGCGACGTCGTACGAGCGGAGCGCCTGCGACTTGGTCGTAGGCGGCGCGGAAGCCTGGGTAGTCATCTCTTCCTTGGTCTGTTCTGCGATGGATCGGAGGGTCGGTCGCGTTGGTCCCGACGCGGCGTGACGGGTCCGGGCCGCGCGGCGGTCAGCCCACAGCCCCTTCCATCTGGAGCTCGATCAGGCGGTTGAGCTCCAGCGCGTACTCCATCGGGAGCTCCTTGGCGATCGGCTCGATGAAGCCGCGCACGATCATCGCCATCGCCTCGTCCTCACTCAGGCCCCGGCTCATCAGGTAGAAGAGCTGGTCCTCGCTGACCTTCGAGACGGTCGCCTCGTGCCCCATCGACACGTCGTCCTCGCGGATGTCGACGTACGGGTAGGTGTCGGAGCGGGAGATCGTGTCGACCAGGAGCGCGTCGCACTTGACGGTGCTCTTGCTGCTGGTCGAGCCCTCCAGCACCTGCACCAGACCGCGGTACGAGGTGCGGCCGCCGCCCCGGGCGATCGACTTCGACACGATGGTCGAGGAGGTGTGCGGCGCGGCGTGCACCATCTTGGCGCCGGCGTCCTGGTGCTGGCCCTCGCCGGCCATGGCCACCGAGAGCACCTCGCCCTTGGCGTGCTCGCCGGTCATGTAGACCGCCGGGTACTTCATGGTGACCTTGGAGCCGATGTTGCCGTCGATCCACTCCATGGTCGCGCCCTCGTGGCACACGGCGCGCTTGGTGACCAGGTTGTAGACGTTGTTCGACCAGTTCTGGATGGTCGTGTACCGGCACCGGGCGTTCTTCTTGACGATGATCTCCACGACGGCGCTGTGCAGCGAGTCGGAGGAGTAGATGGGCGCGGTGCAGCCCTCGACGTAGTGCACGTACGCGCCCTCGTCGACGATGATCAGCGTCCGCTCGAACTGGCCCATGTTCTCCGTGTTGATCCGGAAGTAGGCCTGCAGCGGGATCTCCACGTGCACGCCCTTCGGCACGTAGATGAACGAGCCACCGGACCAGACGGAGGTGTTCAGCGCGGCGAACTTGTTGTCGCCGACCGGGATGACCGTGCCGAAGTACTCCTTGAACAGGTCCTCGTGCTCCTTGAGGGCGGTGTCGGTGTCGAGGAAGACGACGCCCTGCTCCTCCAGGTCCTCACGGATCTTGTGGTAGACGACCTCGGACTCGTACTGCGCCGCGACACCCGCGATCAGCCGCTGCTTCTCCGCCTCCGGGATGCCCAGCTTGTCGTAGGTGTTCTTGATGTCCTCGGGCAGGTCCTCCCAGGAGGTGGCCTGCTTCTCGGTGGACCGGACGAAGTACTTGATGTTGTCGAAGTCGATCCCGGTGAGGTCGGCGCCCCAGTTCGGCATCGGCTTGCGGCCGAACAGCCGCAGGCCCTTGAGCCGCAGGTCGAGCATCCAGGCCGGCTCGTTCTTCTTGGCCGAGATGTCCCGCACCACCGCCTCGTTGAGACCGCGCTGGGCGACCGCCCCGGCGACGTCGGGGTCGGCCCAGCCGTACTCGTAACGACCGAGGGCGGCGAGCTGCTCCTCCTGGGTCAGGGGCTGAACGATCTGCTCGGTCATCTATCTGTCCTCACAGTGGTGACGGTGGAACCGGACTGGGCGGGAATGTGCGTGGTGCACACGCCGTCGCCGTGCGCGATGGTGGCCAGGCGCTGTACGTGAGTGCCGACCAGACGGGAGATCACTTCGGTCTCGGCCTCGCACAGCTGAGGGAACTCGGCGGCCACGTGCGCCACCGGGCAGTGGTGCTGGCAGAGCTGGCCGCCGGAGGCGATCGTGGACGCGTTGGCAGCGTAACCCTCGGCGGTCAGCGCGCCGGCGAGCGCCTCCGCCCGCGCGAGCGGGGCGTCTCCGGCGTCCTCCATGGCCGCCCGGCAGCGGGTCTCCAGCGCGGAGACCTGCTCGGCCGCGAACGCCGCGACCGCCTCGGTGCCGCCGGTGCGGGCGATCCACCGCAGCGCGGCGGTGGCCATGTTGTCGTAGTGGTGGGTGCCGCAGCGACCGCGGCCCGCCTCGGTGAGCGCGAAGACCTTGGCCGGACGGCCGCGCCCGCGGCTGCCGCGTACGGTCTGGTCGCGGGCGACCACGTCACCGTCGGCGAGCATCGCGTCGAGGTGCCGGCGGATCGCGGCCGGACTCAGGCCGAGCGCCGAGCCGAGCTGCGCGGCGGTGGTGGGACCACGCTCCAGCAGCAGCTGGGTGACCCGGTCGCGGGTCGACAGGTCGGCCGGTGCGGCCTCCCGCTCGCCACGCCGTACGCTGCGACGTGCGCGCGAACCACCGGCGACCGGACCGGTCACCGGCGTTCGGGAGAGCGCCGCCGCGTTTTTCACAACGGCAACGTTACGTAATTCGCGGAGGGCCTGCAAACCCGGGGTCCGGTGATTCCGACCACCGGGGTGCCGGAGTCACCCGATCGGGATCAACTACGGTGCGTAGGATTCGCTCCGTGAAGCGATCCGTCCGGTTTCCGGTCTCCGCCACGCTGCTGCGCCGCCTCGCGCTCGCCTCGATCATCGCGAACGTCGCGATCGTGGTCACCGGCGGGGCCGTCCGGCTCACCGCCTCCGGCCTCGGCTGCCCCACCTGGCCCCGGTGCACCGAGGACTCCTACACCACCACGCCCGAGATGGGCGTGTACGGGGTGATCGAGTTCGGCAACCGGCTGCTCACCTTCGCGGTCGGGATCATCGCGCTCGCCGTGGTGCTGGCCGTGCTGGCACACCGTCCGCGCCGCCGCGGGACGCTGCCGCTGGCCGTGGGCGTGCTGTTCGGCATCCCGGCCCAGGCGATCATCGGTGGCATCACCGTGCTCACCAACCTCAACCCGTGGGTGGTCGGGCTGCACTTCCTCGCCTCGATGGCGGTGATCGCGGTCGCGTACGCGCTCTGGCGGCGCATCAAGGAGCCGGACGGACCGGTGGCGCCGACCGTGCCGGCACCGCTGCGTACGCTCGCCCGGATCACCACCGCGGTGAGCGCGTCGGTGCTGGTGGTCGGCACGTGGGTGACCGGCAGCGGACCGCACGCCGGCGACCACGGCGCGGCCCGCAACGGCCTGGACCCGGCGGCGATCTCCCAGGTGCACGCCGACGGCGTCTTCCTGCTGATCGGCCTGTCGGTGGCGCTGTACTTCGCGTTCCGGGCGGTCGGCGCGGCGCGGGCGGCGCGGGCCGCCGCGGTGCTGATCGCGGTCGAGCTGGGCCAGGGCGTGATCGGCTTCGTCCAGTACTTCACCCACCTGCCCGCCCTGCTGGTCGGCGCGCACATGCTCGGCTCGTGCCTGGTGCTACTGGCCACCCTGGGCGTGCTCTGGGCGACCCGGGAGCGGCTGCCGGCCACCCCGGCGGCGCCGGCCGCGTCCGCCGCGCAACGGGTGGGCGCCGCCGCCTGAGCGGGGCGTTACCGCGCGGCGGGAGCGGGAAAGCGGTCCGGGCCACCGACCGTCCGCCCGAGGGGAGCGCCCCGTGTCGCGCAAGAGCCTCGCCACCACCACCCCGCAACGGCTGACCCCGGTCGCCGGCGCGCCGCTGTGGTGCGACGCCCGCGAGTACGGCCTCACCGGCGACGGGGTCACCAACGACCAGCCCGCCCTGGCGGCGCTGGTGGACCGCCTCGGTGCCGGGTACGACGCCGACGGCCGGGCCCGGGTGATCTACTGCCCGCCCGGCCTCTACTCGATCCGCGACGCCGGCACCGTGTGGCGCAGCGGCGTCTCGCTGATCGGCGCCGGACCGGCGGCGACCCGCTTCCTGCTCAGCAATGAGGGCAACCGCAGCGCACCGGTCCCGCTCGCCTTCTGGACCACCGTGCAGCACGGCGCGGACCGGGACCGGCACATCGCCGACTGCTCGTTCGCCGACTTCGAGATCGACGGCTCCGGCGTGGCGCAGACGTCCTACGACTACCTGGCCAAGGGGCTGGGCCTGCAGTACGTGGTGCGCGGCGTGTTCCGCAACCTCTACATCCACCACACCGGGGCGACCGGCCTGGGCTGTGACTTCCTCCAGGACAGTCTGATCGACGGCGTGGTCGTGGTGGGATGCGGCCGGCTGGACAACGGCGACCAGATGGGCGGCGCGGGCATCGGCGTCGGCATCGGCGGCTGGGGCGACGTGGAGCGCCTCACCATCGCCAACTGCACCACCATCGGCAACGGCACCAACGGCATCTTCCTGGAGTTGCAGAAGGACTACTGGACCCCGCCGCGCGGTTTCCGGATCATCGGCTGCCACAGCCAGGCCAACCGGTTCGGCATCTCCGACTGGGGCGCGGACGGGCTGATCGTCTCCGGCTGCACCATGACCAACAACCTGGAGGCCGGCTTCGACGTGTCCGGCAACGGCACCGCCGGGGTGGCCGGGCGCGGCGGCCTGGTCACCGGCTGCGTGATCGACGCCAACGTCGGCGACGGGATCAGCATGGGCAACACCCCCGGCCCGTACACGGTGCAGGGCAACCGGATCAGCCGCAACGGCGGCTTCGGCTACCACGAGCACGACCTGGGCCACGGCTACCGGGGCGCGGCGGCCGACGTGGTGATCCAGGACAACGACATCCGGGAGAACGCGCTGGACGGCATCCGGATCGACCGGCCGATGCTCGACACGTCGATCGTCGGGAACCGGATCCGGGACAACGGCCGCCGTTCCGCACCGGCCTGCTCCGGCTCCGGCGAGGCGGTGCGCTACGGCCCGCGCGAGGTCACCGACGGCAACGCGGACTGGCCGGCCGGCGGGCACCGGGGCAAGGTTGTGCGGGTCGGCTCCCGCGACGCGGTGGTGTCCGACAACAGCGCCGACCGGCTCTCCCTGGCCGAGGTACGCCCGGACGGCTCCACCGGCTGGAACGCGGCCACGCCGGGGCCCGGCACGGCGTACGAGCTGCCCGACTCACCGCCCGCGTGCGGCGGCATCACGATCGCCGCGCCGTTCGACTCGGCCACTGTGCGCGGCAACCGGATCTGGCACCGGGACGCCGACACCCAGGCGTACGGCATCTGGGTCACCGAGGCGGGCAGTTGCGTCTCCTGCGCGTTCGAGGACAACGACCTGGCCGGCACCGAGGCCGCGCTGCGGCTGGACACGCCGCCGATCGGCGGCCGCTGGGCGCGTAACCACAGCGACCGCGACTGAGCGCGCCGCCGCCTGCGGGCGGTCAGGCGGTCGCCTCGGCGGCGAACGCCAGCGCGACGAGCGTTCCGTTGCTGACCGCGTGGGCGAGGATCGGCACCCAGAGACTGCGGTGGCGGTGCAGCAGCCAGGCGAACAGCAGCCCGGCGAAGAGCGCGCTGACGGTGTTGAAGACCCGGGGCAGGTGCACGAGGGCGAAGATGGACGCCGACAGCACCACGGCGGCCACCGCGGGCAGCCGCGCGGCGAGCCCCTGGTAGAACACACCCCGGTAGAGGATCTCCTCGTAGAGCGGGGACACGACGGCGCCGAAGGCGAACGCGAAGGCGAACTGCGCGAGCAGGCTTCCGGCGGGGTAGCCGCCCTCACCGCCGCCGCCCTCGACGAGCGCGGCGGGCAGCGCCACCACGAGGACGAGGGTGAGCGCGGCCTTGGCCAGGCCCCAGCCGACCGCCACGCCCACCTGACGGCGCGCGGGACGGACGAGCAGCAGCGGCCGGGTGATCTCGCCGAAGCGGTGGCGCACCACCGCGAGGCCGACGACGAGCTGGGTGCCGTTGATCAGGACCCAGGCGATGGTGGACGCCGCCGTCTCCGACATCCCCAGCCGCTCCGGTCCCCGGGCCAGGAAGTCCGCCACCGCCGAGTTGGCCAGGCCGACGCCGACGGCGAGCACTAGCGCCATGTCGAGGTAGCTGAACCGGCGGGTGTCGCGCGCGGGGTCGGCGAGCAGTCCTGTCATGCCCGGCAACGTTAGGCGGCCGACCTATATCGGTCAAATGACCGACCATCTATGATCACGTCGTGCCCAAGGTTGTGGACCACGAGGAGCGGCGGCGTCATCTCGGCGCGGCGGCCTGCGTCGTGCTGGCGCGCAGGGGGTCGGCCGGCATGACGGTGCGGGCCGTCGCCGCCGAGGCCGGGATGCCGCTGGCGACCGCGCAGCACTACCTGCCGAGCCGGGAGATGATGGTGCGGGCGGCCATGGACCATCTGGCCGGGCGCGTGGTGGCCCGGGCCCGGACGATCCCCGCCGACCCGGTCACACCGGAGGTGATCCGCCGGGCGGTCCGGCAGCTCGTCCCGCTGGACGCCGAACGCGCCTTCGAGGCCCGCGTCTGGCTGGTCCTCACCGCCGAGGCGCTCGTGGACGAGCAGGTCGCGGCGATCCTGGCGGAGAGCGAGGCGCAGATGCGGGCGAACGTCGAGCGGCTGCTCACGCTCGGCCGGGCCGCCGGTGGCATCGCCGCACACGTGGACGCGGCAGCCGAGGCCGCCGCGCTGGCGACGCTGCTGGACGGCGTCACGGTGCGGATGCTGACCACCGGCCTCGACCCGGCCGACGCGCGCGCGGAGATCGACGCCCACCTGGCCCGGCTCGCACCGGCCTGACCCGCTCCCCTGCCCTCGGCCGGGCCGGACGGCGGACGGCCGGGCGCCGTCCGCGGCGATCAGCGCCGCCGCCGACGGCGCCGTCCGAGGGTCAGCGGCGGCGGGCCAGGTGGGTGAGCACCGCCTCGGCGAGCCGGTCCGGGGCGCCGTCGGCGTACCCGACGAACAGGCTCGGCTCGGTCAGCTCCAGCTCGACCAGCACGGGCGCGCCGTCCGGACCGGGGATCAGGTCGACGCGGGCGTAGAGCAGCCGGTCCGGGCCGCCGGGCATCGCCGCGAGCACCTTCTCGGCCACGGCCCGCTGCTGCGCCGTGGCGGTGCGGGCGTCGATCCGCTCCTCCTTGTAGAGCGCGGCCTCGCCCAGGTCCGGCCCGCTCAGCATCGGACCCTTGCGGATCGCGTGGCTGAACGCCAGGCCGCCGGGGCCGGCCAGGAACAGCAGCGCGGTCTCCCCGGCGGTGTCCACCGCGTCCAGGTACGGCTGGACCATGGTGACCCGCCCGGCGCCGGAGAGCCGCCGGACGTGGGCCACCGCCAGCTCGCGGTGTTCCGGGTCGGTCAGGTCGTAGCGGCCGGTGTCCTGGCTGCCCGCGCTGACCGCCGGCTTGATCACGTACTCGCCGCCGGCCGGTGGCGTCCACTCCCGCCCCGGCTCGACCCACTCCGTCGGCACGGTGGGCACCCCGGCGGCGGCCAGCTCGGACAGGTAGCGCTTGTCGGTGTTCCAGGCGACCACGTCGGCCGGGTTGACCAGGGCCGGCACGGTGCGCGCCCAGGCCACGAACTCCTCCCGGCGCAGGGCGTAGTCCCACGGGGAGCGGAGCACGACCAGGTCGTACCCGGTCCAGTCCACCGAGGGGTCGTCCCAGACCGCGATCTCGGCGGTGACGCCGCGGGCGGCGAGCGGGCCGAGCGCGAGCCGGTCGTCCGGGTCGAGGCCGGGCAGCTCTGCGCAGGTGACGAAAGCGACCCGGGGTCTCCCCCGGGTCGACTGGTGGTGGTTGGTCATTCGGTATATGTCAACGGGCCATCGTGCGCCGGGCCATCGACCGCCACAGGTCGTTGCTCGGACGCATCTGGTCCATCAGTTCACGCTCCCAGGCGTTCTCGACGTCGACCCCGGCCTTGGCGCAGGCCTGCCGCGCGACGTCCGTGCCGTCGGCGAACTGGTCCGCCCATACCCCGTCGGAACCCACGAGGACGATCCGTGCGCCGCGCTTGCCGACGTACTCGATGACCGCCTTCGCGCCGCCGTGCCCGGCGGCGAACGACTTGATGCCCGCGACCAGGCCGTTGGGGGCCTGCTCGGCGGTCTTGTCAGCCGTCAGCGTCGTATCGGAACCATCTGCCATGACGCGAAGCCTAAGCAGAGTTCCACCCGGATGTGCGAGAACCATGAACTGAATGTGATGCCAATTACCCATCGGTTTAAGAAGAACCACAGGTAATTCGCCCGCACATGTCGCTTATATCTGGGCGAAGCGGACGGGCGGGATCGTCACAATCTGTCCGGGTTGAACCCCTCCGGAAAGCCCGAAAAAAATTTCTGATGAACCGCCGGACGGCGGGTCAGATCAGCGCGTCGAGCGCGACCGCCGCGAAGAGAATCGTGAGATACGTGGTCGACCAGTGGAACAGCCGCATCGGCTTGACCGCCTCGCCGCGCGTCGCGCGCCGGCACAGCTTGTGTGCCTCGACGAGGAAGATCCCGCCGACCACGAGCGCGGTCACCCCGTAGATCGGGCTCATCCCGAGCGGCCAGACCGCCAGCGAGGAGAGCACCGTCAGCCAGGAGAAGCCGATGATCTCGGCGTTGACCCGCCGGACCGAGGCCACCACCGGCAGCATCGGCACACCGGCGCGGGCGTAGTCGGCCTTGTACTTGATGGCCAGCGCGTAGAAGTGCGGCATCTGCCAGAAGAAGACCACCGCGAACAGGCCCCACGCGGCCGGCGCCAGCGAACCGGTCACCGCCGCCCAGCCGATCAGCACCGGCGCGGCCCCGCAGATGCCGCCCCAGAACGTGTTGGCGGCCGTGGTCCGCTTCAGCCACAGCGTGTAGACCAGGTCGTAGTAGGCGATCGCGGCCAGCGTCAGCACCGTCGCCAGCCAGTTCGTCGCCGCCGCCATCAGCGCCACCGACACGGCCGCCAGCACCAGGCCGAAGACCAGCGCGCTGCGCGGCGACACGGTGTGCGCGGGCAGCGGGCGCCGCTTGGTGCGCCGCATGAGCTGGTCGATGTCGCGGTCGATGTAGCAGTTGATGACGCTCGCCGCGCCGGCCGCGAGCGACCCGCCGACCAGCACCACGGCGACCAGCCACAGCGACGGCATCCCGCCGTGCGCGAGCATCATCGCCGGCACGGTGGTGACCAGCAGCAGCTCGACGATCCGCGGCTTGGTCAGCGTCACGTACGCCGCCACCACGGCGCGTACGTCCCGCCGGCCGCTCGCCGGCGCCTCCGCCACCGCGCCCACCGGCGACTGCCCGGCAGGGTTGCTGACGGGGCGCTCGGTGATCATGCTCACGGATTGCCACCTTCCGGCATCGGCGGGGGAGGTCGTTCGGCCCGGACCGCTGCGGGTCCACACACCGCCCCACACACTACGCGGCGTCGTTTTCGCTGCCCCGTGGACCCGGCAACGGTGCGAGCCGTCACACCTGGGGTTGAACGACCGAAGCTCCGGGATCCGTACAGAACAGCATGCTGAGATCCCCGGGCGGACGTTTAGCACCGCTCGATAGGGTCATCAGTGAGGGTTCCGCCCATCTGCCGAGGAGCACAACCATCGTGGCTGCCAACCGACCCGAGCTTCCCGCTCTCAACTGGTCCGACCTCGACCGCAGGGCCGTCGACACGGTCCGCGTGCTGGCCATGGACGCCGTGGAGAAATCCGGCAACGGCCACCCGGGGACGGCGATGAGCCTCGCCCCGGTGGCGTACCTGCTCTTCAACCGGGTCATGCGGCACAACCCCGCCGACCCGAACTGGGCCGGTCGCGACCGGTTCGTGCTCTCCGCCGGCCACTCCAGCCTGACGCTCTACATCCAGCTCTTCCTCTCCGGCTACCCGCTGGCGCTGGACGACCTCAAGGCGCTGCGCCAGTGGGGCTCGCTCACCCCGGGCCACCCGGAGCACGGCCACACCCCGGGCGTCGAGACCACCACCGGGCCGCTCGGCCAGGGCCTCGGCAACGCGGTCGGCATGGCCATGGCCGCCCGCCGCGAGCGCGGCCTGTTCGACCCCGAGCCGGACCGCGCCGACTCCCCGTTCCGGCACGACATCTGGTGCATCGCCTCCGACGGTGACATCGAGGAGGGCATCACCCACGAGGCCAGCGCGCTCGCCGGTCACCAGCAGCTCGGCAACCTCTGCGTGATCTACGACGACAACGAGATCTCGATCGAGGACGACACCCGCATCGCCAAGAGCGAGGACGTGGCGGCCCGCTACGAGGCGTACGGCTGGCACGTGCAGACCGTCGACTGGCGCCGCGGCGACGCCGACCAGGGCGACTACCACGAAGACGTGGAGGCGCTGTACGAGGCGCTGCTGGCGGCCAAGGCGGAGACCGGCCGGCCGTCGTTCATCGCGCTGCGCACGATCATCGGCTGGCCCGCGCCGAACAAGAAGAACACCGGCAAGATCCACGGCTCGGCGCTCGGCGCGGACGAGGTCAAGGCCACCAAGGAGATCCTCGGCTTCGACCCGCAGCGCACCTTCCAGGTCGACGAGGAGGTGCTCAAGCACGCCCGCCAGGTGCTGGAGCGCGGCGCGCAGCAGCAGGCCGAGTGGACCACCCGGTTCGACGCGTGGGCGAAGGCCGACCCGGAACGCAAGGCGCTGTGGGACCGGATGGCCACCCGTACGCTGCCGACCGGCTGGACCGACGCGCTGCCGACCTTCCCGGCGGACGCCAAGGGCGTCGCCACCCGGGCCGCCTCCGGCAAGATCCTGGCGGCCCTGGCGCCGGTGCTGCCCGAGCTGTGGGGCGGCTCGGCCGACCTGGCCGAGAGCAACAACACCACGATGAAGGGCGAGCCGTCGTTCGTCCCGGCCGCGCACGCCACGAAGGACTTCCCCGGTGACGAGTACGGCCGCACGCTGCACTTCGGCATCCGCGAGCACGCCATGGGCTCGATCCTCAACGGCATCGCCCTGCACGGCGGCACCCGCCCGTACGGCGGCACGTTCCTGGTGTTCAGCGACTACATGCGCCCGGCGGTGCGGCTGGCCGCGCTGATGAAGCTGCCGGTGACCTACGTCTGGACGCACGACTCGATCGGCCTCGGCGAGGACGGCCCGACGCACCAGCCGATCGAGCACCTGACCGCGCTGCGGGCCATCCCCGGCCTGGACGTGGTCCGCCCGGCCGACGCCAACGAGACGGTCTGGGCGTGGCGGCAGGCGCTGGAGCACACCGACCGGCCGACCGCGCTGGCGCTCAGCCGCCAGGCGCTGCCGACGTTCGACCGCACCGACCTGGGCGGCGCCGAGGGCGTCGCCAAGGGCGGGTACGTGCTGGCCGAGGCGTCGAACGGCAAGCCGCAGGTGATCCTGGTCGGCACCGGCTCCGAGGTGCAGCTCTGCCTCACCGCGCGGGAGCGGCTGGAGGCCGACGGCACCCCCACCCGGGTCGTGTCCATGCCGTGCCAGGAGTGGTTCTTCGCCCAGGACGAGGCGTACCGGGAGTCGGTGCTGCCTCGCGGGGTAAAGGCACGGGTGAGCGTGGAGGCGGGCATCGCGATGTCGTGGCGCGCGATCGTCGGCGACAGCGGCGAGTGCGTGAGCATCGAGCACTACGGCGCCAGCGCGCCGCACACCGTGCTCTTCGAGCAGTTCGGGTTCACCCCCGACCGGATCGTGGCCGCCGCGCACGCGGCGCTGACCCGGGTGGGCGACATCACCGGTTTCACGACCGGCAACTGAGGGGAGCGTGGACGGCATGACGGACAGGCTGAAGGAGCTCCAGGGCGCCGGTGTGGCGATCTGGCTCGACGATCTTTCCCGGGTACGGCTGAGCTCCGGCGGGCTGGACAAGCTGCGCCGGGAGAGCCACGTCGCCGGGGTGACCACCAACCCGACGATCTTCGCGAAGGCGTTGAGCGACGCCGACGAGTACGACTGGCAGCTTCGTGACCTCGCCGTGCGCGGCGTGGACGTCGAGGAGGCGGTCCGCATGCTCACCACGTACGACGTGCGGTGGGCCTGCGACGTGATGCGCCCCTCGTACGACGTCAGCGGCGGCGTGGACGGCCGGGTGTCGATCGAGGTGGACCCGCGCTCGGCGCACGACGCGGCGAAGACCGTCGCCGAGGCCAAGGCGCTGTGGTGGCTGGTCGACCGGCCGAACCTGTTCATCAAGATCCCGGCCACCGAGGAGGGCCTGCCCGCGATCACCGCGACGCTCGCCGAGGGGATCAGCGTCAACGTCACGCTGATCTTCGGCCTGGACCGGTACTCGCAGGTGATGGACGCCTTCCTGGCCGGCCTGGAGCAGGCGCAGGCGAACGGGCACGACCTGTCGAAGATCGGCTCGGTCGCCTCGTTCTTCGTCTCCCGGGTCGACACCGAGGTGGACAAGCGGCTGGAGAAGATCGGCTCGGACCAGGCGAAGTCGCTGCGCGGCAAGGCCGCGGTCGCCAACGCTCGGCTGGCGTACGAGCGCTACGGCGAGGTCTTCTCCTCGGCGCGCTGGCAGAAGCTGGCCGACGCGGGCGCCCACCCGCAGCGCCCGCTGTGGGCCTCCACGTCGACGAAGAACCCGGACTACCGGGACGTCATCTACGTCGAGGAGCTGATCGCGCCCGGCACCGTCAACACGATGCCGGAACCGGTCGTCCACGCCTACGCCGAGCACGGCGAGACGAAGCCGGACACCGTCACCGTCGCCTACGACGACGCCCGCCAGGTCTTCGCCGATCTCGAGTCGGTGGGCGTGGACCTGTCCGACGTGATCGCCACGCTGGAGCGCGAGGGCGTGGAGAAGTTCGAGGCGAGCTGGGTGGAGCTGCTGGAGGGGGTCAAGAAGTCCCTCGCCGAGGCGGCCAAGGGCTCGGGCAGCCCGCACCGGGCCGCCGAGGGGAACGCACAGGCGGCCCAGCAGGCCGGCGGCAACGCGTGACAGACGGCGTCCGACGCGTCCCGGGGCCGGGCCCCGGGACGCGTCGCGCCGTACCGTGGAACGGGTGACACTGAGGGGATGCCGTGAGTGACCTGCTGGCCGGGCGGGCGGACATGGCCGCCGGCCTGGCCGTGCGCGGGGCCGACGCCCTCGGTGCGTCCACCCGCGCCACGCTCGTCTCCCACGACGTCCCGGCCCGGCTCGCCGCCGCCGACCCGGCCCTCTGGGGACCCGCCGCCGAGCCGGCGGCCCTCCACCGGCTGGGCTGGCTGCACGCCCACCGGCACAGCCGGGACCTGCTCCCCCAGCTCGCCGAACTGGCCGCCGAGCTGGACGACCTGGACCACGTGGTGCTGGCCGGCGCCCGCGGCGACACGCTCGCCGCCGAGGTGCTGGCCGACTGCCTGGGCCGGCCGGTGACGGTGCTCGACACCGCCGATCCGGGGCCGGTGCGTGCCGCGCTCGCCGACCGTCCGGCGCGTACCCTCCTGGTGCTCGCCGCCCGGCACGGCCTCGACCGGACCACCGACGCCCACCTGCGGGCCTACCGGCAGGCGTGGGCGGACGAGGGCCCGGATGCCGCCCGGCACGTCGTGGTGGTCACCGAGCCCGGCTCGGAACTCGCGGCGCGCGCCGACGAGCTGGGCGCCGTGGTGATCCCGGCCGAGCCCGGCGTGTCCGGGCCGTGGGCCGCGCTCACCGCGTTCGGCCTGGTCCCGGCCGCGCTGGCCGGCGCGCCGGTGGCCGAGGTGCTGGACGAGGCCGAGGCGCTCACCGGCGCGCTCGACCGGGACCGGGACAACCCCGCCCTGGCGCTCGGCGCGGCCCTGGGCGCGGCGCCCGGCACCGGACGGGACACGGTCGCGCTGGTCCCCGACGGCACCGGCCTCGACGGCCTGGGCCGCTGGGCGGGTGCGCTGCTCGCCGACGCCACCGGCGGACGGCTGCTGCCGGTGGTCGCGGAGTCCCCCGACTCCCCCGGCGCCACCGGGCCGGGCGTGCTCACAGTCGGTCTCGGCGGTGCCCTCGGCGCCGGCGTCGGACCGGGCGTGGCCGCCGACGTCGCGGTCAACGGACCGCTCGGCGCGCACCTGCTCGCCTGGGCCTGCGCCGCCGCGACCGCCGCGGTGACGCTGCGGACCGACCCGTTCGCCGCGCCGCCGGACCCGGTGGACGACGACGCGGCGCCGGAGAGCGGGCCGCCGTCGTCGGCCGAGGGCGCGATCGAGGTGTACGCCCCGAGCGGCGTCCCGGCCGACCTGACCGGCGCGCTGCGCTGGCTGCTCGACGGGCTGGGCGAACGGGAGCACCTCGTGGTGACCGCGTACCTCGACCGGCACGCCGACGCGGCGGTCGCCGGGCTGCGCCCGCTGCTGGCGCGGGCCGCCGGACGCCCGGTCACCTTCGGCTGGGGACCGCGCCGGCCGGAACACACCGACCCGCACGGCCGGCACCTCCAGATCACCGGTGCGGTCACCGATGATCTGGAGGTGCCCGGCCGTCCGTACACCTTCGCGCAGCTCCAGGCGGCCCAGGCCGCCGGCGACCGGCGGGCCCTGGCCGGCCGGGAGCGACCGGTGCTGCGACTGCACCTGACCGAGCGGGCGGCGGGTGTCGCCCAGCTCCTGGAAACGGCCGGACGGACACGCACGTGACGATCAATGACCTGGAATCAGCGGACCGAGACGCAGGAGGAGGTGGCCCGGTGAACCCGCTGCGCGATCCGCAGGACCGGCGGCTGCCCCGGATCCCCGAGCCGTGTGCCCTGGTGATCTTCGGGGTGACGGGCGACCTGGCCCGCAAGAAGCTGCTGCCGGCGGTCTACGACCTGGCCAACCGAGGGCTCCTGCCGCCCGGCTTCGTGGTGCTGGGCTTCGCGCGCCGGGACTGGGGCGACGGCGACTTCGAGTCGGTGGCGCACGACGCGGCCAAGAAGCACGCCCGTACCCCGTGGCGGGAGGAGGTGTGGGCCCGGCTCGCCGGCAACATCAAGTTCGTCGGCGGCTCGTTCGACGACGACGCCGCGTTCGACCAGCTCGCCGCCACGCTCGACGAGCTGCGCGACTCGCACGGCATCCCCGGCAACGCCGCCTTCTACTTCTCCATCCCCCCGGCGGCCTTCCCGGTGGTGCTCAAGCAGCTCGCCCGCACCGGCATGGCGGACAACGCCAAGTCCGGCGGCTGGCGCCGGGTGGTGGTGGAGAAGCCGTTCGGCAACGACCTGCCCTCGGCCAAGGCGCTCAACGACCTGGTCGACGACGTCTTCACCCGCCAGGACGTGTTCCGGATCGACCACTACCTGGGCAAGGAGACGGTCCAGAACATCCTGGCGCTGCGCTTCGCGAACAACCTGTTCGAGCCGCTGTGGAACTCCAAGTACGTCGACTCGGTGCAGATCACCATGGCCGAGGACGTCGGCATCGGCACCCGGGCGGCGTTCTACGACTCCGTCGGCACTGCCCGCGACGTGCTCCAGAACCACCTGCTCCAGCTGCTCGCGCTGGTCGCGATGGAGGAGCCGACGAGTTTCGACGCCGACGAGATCCGGGCCGAGAAGCTCAAGGTGCTCAAGGCGATCACCGTGCCGCACGACGTCTCCGAGGACACCGTGCGCGGCCAGTACCTGCCCGGCTGGGTGGGCGGCGAGCGCGCCAAGGGCTACCTGGAGGAGGAGGGCGTCCCGGAGGGCTCCACCACCGAGACGTACGTGGCGGTGAAGCTGGGCATCCAGAACCGCCGCTGGGCCGGGGTGCCGTTCTACATCCGGGCCGGCAAGCGGCTGCCCCGGCGGGTCACCGAGGTGGCCATCATGTTCAAGAAGGCGCCGCACCTGCCGTTCAACGCCGCCGACATGGAGTCCCTCGGCCCCAACCAGCTCGTCATCCGGGTGCAGCCGGACGAGGGCGTGGTGCTGAAGTTCGGCTCCAAGGTGCCGGGCACCACGATGGAGGTCCGCGACATCGCCATGGACTTCCAGTACGGCGAGGCGTTCACCGAGTCCAGCCCCGAGGCGTACGAGCGGCTGGTGCTGGACGTGCTGATCGGCGACCGGACGCTGTTCCCGGACGCCGCCGAGGTGGAGCAGAGCTGGCAGGTCGTCGACCCGCTGGAGCACGCCTGGGAGGGCACGACCCCGGAGCCGTACCGGGCCGGTGAGTGGGGGCCCCGGGCCGCCGACGAGATGCTGGCCCGCGAGGGCCGGGCTTGGAGAAGAGCATGATCGGGCTGTGGGACACCACCGGCAACGAGGTGGTCAAGGCGCTGGCCGCGGAACGGCGCAGCGCGGGCGGGGTGGCCAGCGGCATGGCGCTCACGCTGATCGTGGTGGTGGACGAGAAGCGGGTCCGCGAGGCGGAGGCGGCGGCCACCATCGCCGCGGCGGCGCATCCGTGCCGGCTGCTCGTGGTGGTCCGTTCCGACGTGGAACGCGACCGCAACCGGCTGGACGCGGAGATCGTCGTGGGTGGCCGGCTCGGCCCGTGCGAGGCGGTCGTGACCCGGATGTACGGGCGGCTCGCGCTGCACGCCGAGTCGGTGGTGATGCCGCTGCTGGTGCCGGACGTGCCGGTGGTGACGTGGTGGCACGGCGAGCCGCCGGAGGAGATCTCCACCGACTTCCTCGGCGTGGTCGCGGACCGGCGGATCACCGACTCGGCGCAGGCCGCCGACCCGATCGCCGCGCTGCGCCAGCGGGCCCACGACTACGCCCCGGGCGACACCGACCTGGCGTGGACCCGGATCACCCCGTGGCGCACGCTCGTGGCGGGCGCGTTCGACACCACCCAGGCCCGGGTCACCGAGGCCAGCGTGGTGGCGCCCGCGTCCGACCCGACGGCGGCGCTGATGCGCGGCTGGCTGAAGGCCCGGCTCGGCATCGACCCGGTCCTGACCGCCACCGACGAGTTCCCGCGGATGCGCCAGGTGCAGTTGCGCTGCGCCAACGGCGACGAGCTGACGCTCACCCGGGACGACAGCGTCGCGGTGTTCCGGCGTACCGGGCAGGAGGACCGCACGCTGCCGCTGGTGCGCCGGCCGCTCGGTGACGAGCTGGCCGAGGAGCTGCGCCGCCTCGACGCCGACCAGGTGTACGCGGAGGCGCTCGGCGCCGCGGCCGGGATCACCGGGCTCGACCAGCGCCCGGCGCAGCGGGTGCACGTGTGGAAGGATCCGGCGACCGCCCAGCGGGCCGAGGCCGGCGTGACCGCGCACGCGGGCGCGACCGCGAACGAGTGACCGCCCGGACCGGGCGGTCGGAGGCACAGGTGACCGCCGGTGGGCGGTCGGAACACGAGGGCACGACGGATGACTGAGGCGAGTGTCGCCGTACACGCCGACCCCGACCTGCTGGCGCAGGCGGTGGCGGCCCGGCTGGTGGTGAAGCTGCTCGACGCGCAGGCCGAGCGCGGCCAGGCGTCGGTGGTCCTGACCGGCGGGCGGATCGCCGCGGCGGTGTACCGGGCGGTCGGGCAGCTGCCCGCCCGGGACGCGGTCGACTGGTCCCGGGTCGACGTGTGGTGGGGCGACGAGCGGTTCCTTCCCGCCGGCGACCCGGAGCGCAACGAGACGCAGGCGCGGGCGGCGCTGCTGGACACGGTGCCGCTCGACCCGGCCCGGGTGCACCCGATGCCGGCGTCGGACGGCCCTGCGGGCGACGACCCGGAGGCGGCCGCGGCCGGGTACGCGCGGGAGCTTGCCGCCGCCGCCCGGCCCGGGAACGCGGTGGTGCCGCACTTCGACGTGCTGATGCTCGGCGTCGGCGAGGACGGGCATGTGGCGTCGGTGTTCCCGGAGCACCCGGTGCACCACGACAACCGGCCGGTCAGCGCGGTGCGGGGCAGCCCGAAGCCGCCGCCGGTGCGGACCACGCTGACCCTGCCGACGATCAACACGGCCGAGGAGGTCTGGCTGGTCGCCGCCGGGGCGGACAAGGCCCGGGCGGTGGGCATGGCGCTGGCCGGGGCCGGGCCGGTGCAGCTGCCGGCCGCCGGGGTGCGGGGCGTCTCCCGTACCCTCTGGCTCCTCGACCGGGCCGCCGCGGCGAACGTGCCGCCGCGCCTGCGCAGCCTCCGCTGAACCGCCGTGGAGGGCCCGTCCGGGCCCTCCACGACCGGCCTCAGGCGCGGCCGCGACGCCGGCGCAGCGCGTCGAGGGCCTCGGCGAGCAGCGCCTCACCCTCCTCCGGCGTGCGCCGCTCCTGCACGTACGCCAGGTGGGTCTTGTACGGCTCGGCGCGCTGGCGGCCCGGCGGGTCGCCCGGGTCGGGGCCGGCCGGCTCGCCGCAGCGGGGGCACTCCCAGGCGGCGGGCGTCTCCGCCTCGGCGGCGATCAGGAACTCGACCCGGTGCCCGTGGCGGCACCAGTAGACGACCGGGCGGCGCGGCGCAGGTTCGACCCGCTGGTCGAACCGCTCGGGGGCGGACCCGACCCGGGTGCCGCGGATGACGTTGTTGCTGGGCACGGTTGCTCGCTCCCTGTCGTCGGAGGGGACCGCCGCCGGAGGGGGTGGGCGACGGGCGACGCGCGGAGAAACAAAACTGCGCGCGGTCCGTGACGGACCGCGCGCAGATTGTACGCTTCCCAGCGCCGACTCAGGTGCCGCTGGCCATCTGCAGCCGCAGCCAGAGCCCGAGCCCGACGATGCACGCGAACCAGACGATTCCCACCAGAACGGTGTAGCGGTCGAGGTTCTTCTCGGCCACCGACGAACCGGCCAGGCTGGAGCTGACGCCGCCGCCGAACATGCTCGACAACCCGCCGCCCTTACCGCGGTGCAGGAGGATCAGCAGGGTGAGCAGGACGCTCGTGATGACCAGCAACACGATCATCGTGTAGGCGAACCAGATCGGCATGGCGGGGGTCAGTCCTCTCGTTGCGATCACTGCCCGGACCTGTCGGGCACTGCGGCACCGACCGGTGGACGGGCAGCGTCAAGGATAGCGAGCGATCAGCGGGCGATGTGCTCCGGGAACCGGCAGATCTGCGCGAACTCCTCCGCGTCCAGGCTGGCGCCCCCGACCAGAGCCCCGTCCACGTCCGGCTGCGCCATGATCGCGGCGACGTTCGACGCCTTGACCGACCCGCCGTACAGGATCCGGACCTGCTCGGCGGTGCCCTCGTCGTAGGTCTCGGCGATGCGCTTGCGCACCGCGCCGCAGACCTCCTGGGCGTCGTCCGGGGTCGCCGTCTTGCCGGTGCCGATCGCCCAGACCGGCTCGTACGCCACGACGACCTTGGTGACCTGCTCGGCGGTGAGCCCCTTCAGCGCGCCGTCGAGCTGGTCGCAGCAGTGCCGCACCTGACCCGACTGCTCCCGGACCTCCAGGCCCTCGCCGATGCAGAGGATCGGGGTGAGCCCGTTCGCCAGCGCCGCCGACACCTTCGCGTTGACCAGCGCGTCGTCCTCGTGGTGGTACTGCCGCCGCTCGGAGTGGCCGACCACCACGTAACCGCAGCCCAGCTTGGCCAGCATCGGACCGGCGATGTCACCGGTGTACGCGCCCGACGGGTGCGGCGACAGGTCCTGCGCCCCGTAGCCGATCAGCAGCTTGTCGCCGTCCACCGCGGTCTGCACGGTACGCAGGTCGGTGAAGGGCGGCAGCACCACGCACTCGACGTCGGTGAGCTGCTTCTCGTTCAGGCTCGCGGCCAGCTTCTGCACCAGCAGGTTGGCCTCGAGGTGGTTCAGGTTCATCTTCCAGTTGCCGGCCATCAGCGGCCGGCGGGTCGTGCTCGCCATTCAGTTCTCCAGGGCCGCGATGCCGGGGAGGGTCTTGCCCTCCAGGTATTCCAGGGAGGCGCCACCACCGGTGGAGATGTGCCCGAACGAGGACTCGTCCAGGCCCAGCGCACGCACCGCCGCGGCCGAGTCGCCGCCGCCGACCACGCTGAACGCGTCGGCCTTGGTGATCGCCTCGGCCACGCCCCGGGTGCCGTTGGCGAACGCCGCCATCTCGAACACGCCCATCGGGCCGTTCCAGAAGACGGTCTTCGCCTGCGACAGCGCGGCGGCGAAACCGGCCACCGTCTCCGGACCGATGTCCAGGCCCAGCCGGTGGCTGGGGATGCCGTCGGCGGGCACCGTGTCGTGCGCGGCGTCCGGCGCGAACGCGTCGGCGGCCACCACGTCGACCGGGAGCATGATCTTGCCCGGCGCGCGCTCCATCAGGTTGCGGCAGGTCTCGACCATGTCCTTCTCCAGCAGCGACGTGCCCACCTCGTGGCCCTGGGCCTTGAGGAAGGTGAAGCACATCCCGCCGCCGATGAGCAGCCGGTCGACGGTCGGCAGCAGCGCCTCGATCACGGCCAGCTTGTCGGAGACCTTCGAGCCGCCCAGCACCACCACGTACGGCCGCTCCGGCTCGCCGGTGAGACGGCTGAGCACCTCGACCTCGCGCAGCACCAGCCGGCCCGCGAAGTGCGGCAGCCGGGCCGGTACGTCGTGCACGCTGGCGTGCTTGCGGTGCACCGCGCCGAACGCGTCGTCCACGTAGGCGTCGCCGAGCGCGGCGAGCTGGTCGGCGAACGCGCCCCGCTCCGCGTCGTCCTTGCTGGTCTCGCCCTTGTTGAACCGCAGGTTCTCCAGCAGCGCGACCTGGCCGTCGGCCAGGGCACCCACCGTGGACCGCGCCGAGTCGCCGACGGTGTCCTCGGCGAAGTGCACCGGGGCGCCGAGCAGCTCGCCGAGCCGCCCGGCGACCGGGCGGAGGCTGAACTGCGGGTCGGGCGCGCCCTTCGGGCGGCCCAGGTGCGAGCAGACGACCACCTTCGCGCCGGCCTGCACCAGCGCGCTCAGCGTCGGCAGGACGGCCCGGATCCGGCCGTCGTCCGTGATCTCCCCGGTCTGCTTGTCGAGCGGGACGTTCAGGTCGGCGCGCACCAGCACGCGCCGACCCGACACCCCCTCGGCGAGCAGGTCGTCGAGGTTGCGGATCGTCACAGAGCTAGCCCTCCGTTCGTGACTGCGGGGCTCGCAAGCTCGCTCCTCGCACTCACAGGGACTGACCCACCAGCTTGACCAGGTCCACCAGGCGGTTCGAGTAGCCCCACTCGTTGTCGTACCAGCCGACGACCTTGACCTGGTTGCCGATCACCTTGGTCAGCGGCGCGTCGAAGATGCACGACGCCGGGTCGGTCACGATGTCGGCGGAGACGATCGGGTCCTCGTTGTAGGTGAGGATGCCCCGCAGCGGGCCCTCGGCGGCGGCCTTGAGCGCGGCGTTGACCTCGTCCACGGTGGTCTCCCGGCCGACCTCCACGGTCAGGTCGGTGGCCGAGCCGGTCGGGATCGGCACGCGCAGCGCGTACCCGTCCAGCTTGCCCTTCAGCTCCGGCAGCACCAGGCCGATGGCCTTCGCGGCACCGGTCGAGGTCGGCACGATGTTGAGCGCGGCGGCCCGGGCCCGGCGCAGGTCCTTGTGCGGCGCGTCCTGCAGGTTCTGGTCCTGCGTGTACGCGTGGATGGTGGTCATCAGACCCTGCTTGATGCCGAACGTGTCCTGCAGGACCTTCGCCATCGGCGCGAGGCAGTTGGTGGTGCAGGACGCATTCGAGATGATGTTGTGCTTGGCCGGGTCGTACTGGTCCTGGTTGACGCCCATGACCACTGTGACGTCCTCGTTCTTCGCCGGAGCGGAGATGATGACCTTCTTGGCCCCGCCGTCGAGGTGCGCCTTCGCCTTGGTGGCGTCGGTGAAGAAGCCGGTGGACTCGATGACCACGTCGGCGCCGACCTCGCCCCACGGCAGCTTCGCCGGGTCCTTCTCGGCGTACGCCTTGATGGTCTTGCCGCCCACGGTGATCTCGTCGGCGGTGGCCTTCACCTCGTGCGGGAGGCGGCCCAGGATGCTGTCGTACTTGACAAGGTGGGCGAGCGTCGCGTTGTCGGTCAGGTCGTTGACCGCCACGACCTCGACGTCAGCGCCGGACGCCAGCACTGCCCGGAAGAAGTTGCGGCCGATCCGGCCGAAGCCGTTGATGCCAACCCGGATGGTCACAGGTCCCATCTCCTCGCGTTCTGGTCCGCCGGCGTCAGACCGCGGCCGGCGGAGGTGTGTGCGCCGACCGTTGGAGCCGGCCGTCGACATGTCATCTCGGCCACCCCGCCGCGGTCACGGAGACCTGACCGCCCGAGGCGGTGAGCACGGCGAGGAGCGCCTGTTCCGGCCCCCTTGCCGTACGCAGCGACCATATCCGAGCGCGCGGCGTCGCGCTGCGGCGGGTGGTGATCCCGCTCGCGGTGCGATGCCGCCCGAGTCCTATCAGACCACGAGCATGTCCGGCGTGACTGCCGCTTCCGTATCCGGGATGCCCAGGTCACGGGCACGCTTGTCGGCCAGCGCGAGCAGCCGGCGGATCCGGCCGGCGATGGCGTCCTTGGTCAGCGGCGGCTCGGCGAGCGCACCGAGTTCCTCCAGCGAGGCCTGACGGTGCTCCAGGCGCAGCCGCCCGGCCGAGGTCAGGTGGTTCGGGGCGTCGTCGGCGAGGATCTCCAGCGCGCGGGTCACCCGGGCGGCGGCAGCCACCGCGGCGCGGGCGGAGCGGCGCAGGTTCGCGTCGTCGAAGTTCGCCAGCCGGTTCGCGGTCGCGCGCACCTCCCGGCGTACCCGGCGCTCCTCCCAGGCCAGCACGCTGGAGTGCGCGCCGATGCGGGTGAGCAGCGCGGCGATCGCGTCACCGTCCTTGACCACCACCCGGTCCACGCCGCGCACCTCGCGGTTCTTGGCGGTGATGCCGATGCGGCGGGCGGCGCCGACCAGCGCCAGCGCCGACTCGGGGCCCGGGCAGGTGATCTCCAGCGCGCTGGAGCGGCCCGGCTCGGTGAGCGAGCCGTGCGCCATGAACGCGCCCCGCCAGGCCGACACGGCACAGCAGACGTTCGCGGCCACCACGTGCGGCGGCAGGCCGCGCACCGGGCGGCCCCGCACGTCGAGCAGGCCGGTCTGCCGGGCGAGCGCCTCGCCGTCCTTGACCACCCGCACGATGAAATGGCTGCCCTTGCGCAGCCCGCCGGAGGCGAGCACGTGGATCTCGCTCGGGTAGCCGTACACCTCGGCGATCTCCCGCCGCAGCCGCCGCGCCACCGCGCCGGTGTCCAGCTCCGCCTCGACCACGACGCGGCCCGACACGATGTGCAGGCCGCCGGCGAAACGCAGCAGGGCGGCCATCTCCGCCCGGCGACAGCAGGGCTTGGGCACGTCGACCCGACTCAGCTCGTCCTTGACCGCAGCCGTCATCGCCATAGTGCGCCCCCTCACGGACCGGTTCCGGCGTGTCGCCGGTGATTACGTACGTGTCTAACGATCGGCGCGCAGGACAGGCACCAGCGCGGCGCCCAGGGCGGCTGGATCATGACGGGGCGTGCCGTCGAGGACGGCGACGGGAGCGAGGACCAGCCGGGCACCCAGCGATTCTGCCGCACGTTCGACCGCCGCGGGATCACCCACCGCCGTGGAGTCGGCGAGCACCCGGTCCACCTTCAACTCGGGCAGATAGCGCCGCAGGGTGTCCAGATGGTCGGGTAGGGAGAGCCCCGAGGTCTCCTTCTCGGCCACCAGGTTGAGCGTGACCAGCCGCCGCGCCGGGCTGGACACGATCGCGTCGGCCAGTCCCGGCACCAGCAGGTGCGGCAGCACACTCGTGTACCAGCTGCCCGGCCCGAAGATCAGCCAGTCCGCGGCGTGCACCGCCGTCACCGCCTCGGCGCACGCGGCCGGCGCGGACGGGTTGAGCCGCAGCGACTCGACCGTGCCCGGGGTGACCGCGACCTGGTGCTGGCCGCGCACCGTGGACACCTCGTCCGGATGCTCCGGGTCGGCGCCGCGGACCCGGGCCTCGATGCCCACCGGCTGGCGGGACATCGGCAGCACCCGCCCCACCGCGCCGAGCATCGCCCCGGCGTGGTCGAGCGCGGCCACCGGGTCGCCGAGCAGCTCGGTGAGCCCGTGCAGCAGCAGGTTGCCGACCGCGTGGCCGGCGAGCGAGTCGCCGACCGCGACCGGGACCGGCGCGGCGATCGTCGGCGCCGGCGGCACCGCGGCGGCGAAGCGGTGCTGGAACAACGCCGCGCTGCGCCGGGTGGCCGGGTGGTCACCGGCCAGCGCGACGAGCGCCTGCCGCAGGTCACCCGGCGGCAGGCCGCCGCGCTCGGCGCGCAACCGGCCGCTGGAGCCGCCGTCGTCACCGACGGTGACCACCGCGGTGATGTCCAGGTCCAGTTCGGGTACGCAGTGACGCAGCGCCCGCAGCGACGCCGAGAGCCCGTGCCCGCCGCCGAAGGCGACCACCCTGGTCGGGGTCACTCCCGCCCCAGGTCCCGGTGCTGGGCGTTGGCGGCGATGCCGGAGTGGCGCAGCCGGGAGGCCAGCTCCTCGGCGATGGCCACGCTGCGGTGCTTGCCGCCGGTGCAGCCGACCGCCACGGTCAGGTAGCGCTTGCCCTCCCGCTCGAACCCGGCGGTGGTGGCGTTGACCAGGTCGGCGTAGCCGGCCACGAACGCGTCGGCGCCCTCCTGGCCCAGCACGTACGCGCTCACCGCCTCCTCGCGGCCGGTGTGCTCGCGCAGCTCCGGCACCCAGTACGGGTTCGGCAGGAAGCGGGCGTCCATCACGAAGTCGGCGTCCGGCGGCAGGCCGTACTTGAAGCCGAACGAGATCACGGTGATCCGCAGCCGTCGGGCGTCCTCGCCGCCGAACAGCTCCTCGACCCGGCGGCGCAGCTGGTTCACGTTCAGGTGGCTGGTGTCGATGATCACGTCGGCCTGCTCGCGGGCCTCCTCCAGCAGCGCCCGCTCGACCGCGATGCCGTCGGCCAGCCGCCCGTCGCCCTGCAGCGGGTGCGAGCGGCGCACGCTCTCGAACCGGCGGATCAGCACCTCGTCGTCCGCGTCGACGAAGACCACCCGGGGCTGGAAGCCGCGCTCACGCAGCTCCCGGATCGCCCCGGCCAGGTCGGTGGAGAACGCGCGCGAGCGCACGTCCAGCACCATCGCCGTACGCCGGGCCGCGCCGCCGGCCTTGAACGCCAGCTCGGCCATGTCCAGCAGCAGCGCCTGGGGCAGGTTGTCGACCACGTAGTAGCCGACGTTCTCCAACGCCCGCGCCACGGTGCTGCGCCCGCCGCCGGACAGGCCCGTCACCACCACCAGGGAGGTGTCCGACTCGGCCGGCGCCGGTCGCACCGGAGTCGTCTCGGCCTCGGTCGGCCCCAGGTCACCCGCTGTACGCGCCTCGCTCACCCGCTACCCCCAGCCGTGGCGCCGCGGCCGGTCGGCCGCGCATGGTCAATCAGCGACTCTAACGGCTGCGGCCCGGTCCGGGATTCCACGGGGTGACGACCGGAACATCTCGGCGGCCCCGGGACGGCTCGCCGGGACGGGCGGTGTCGGGGGACGCTCGTAGACTGCGCGGATGGTCTCCCCCACCGACGAGCGGACCAACGCCCCGCAGACCGGCGACGCCCTCGAGGTGCTGCGCCGGGTCTTCGGGTACGACGCCTTCCGCGGCTTCCAGCAGGAGGTCGTCGAGCACGTGGTGGCCGGCGGCGACGCGCTGGTGCTCATGCCCACCGGTGGCGGCAAGTCGCTGTGCTACCAGATCCCCGCGCTGGTCCGCGACGGCGTGGCGGTGGTCGTCTCGCCGCTGATCGCGCTCATGCAGGACCAGGTCGACGCGCTCACCGCGGTCGGCGTCCGGGCCGGGTTCCTCAACTCGACCCAGGATCCCGCGCAGCGGCGCCGGGTCGAGGCCGCCTACCTCGCCGGCGAGCTGGACCTGCTCTACCTCGCCCCGGAGGGGCTAGCCGTACGCTCCACGCTCGGCCTGCTCGAACGCGGCCGGATCGCGTTGTTCGCGATCGACGAGGCGCACTGCGTGTCGCAGTGGGGGCACGACTTCCGCCCCGACTACCTCAACCTGTCGATGCTGCACGAGCGCTGGCCGGACGTACCGCGGATCGCGCTGACCGCCACCGCGACCCGGGCCACGCGCACCGAGATCGCCACCCGGCTGCGGCTCACCGAGGCCCGGCACTTCGTCGCCAGCTTCGACCGGCCCAACATCCAGTACCGCATCGTGCCCAAACGGGAACCGCGCAAGCAGTTGCTGAGCCTGCTGCGCGACGAGCACCCCGGCGACGCCGGCATCGTCTACTGCCTGTCCCGGGCCTCGGTGGAGAAGACCGCCGAGTTCCTGGTCGTCAACGGCATCCCCGCGCTGCCCTACCACGCCGGGCTGGACGCCGCGACCCGCGCCGCCAACCAGCAGCGCTTCCTGCGCGAGGACGGCCTGGTCATGGTCGCCACCATCGCGTTCGGCATGGGCATCGACAAGCCCGACGTACGCTTCGTCGCCCACCTCGACCTGCCGAAGTCGGTGGAGGGCTACTACCAGGAGACCGGCCGCGCCGGGCGCGACGGGCTGCCGTCCACGGCCTGGCTGGCGTACGGGCTCCAGGACGTGGTGCAGCAACGCAAGATGATCGAGACGTCCGAGGGCGACCTGGCGCACCGGCGCAACCTCGCCGCCCACCTGGACGCGATGCTGGCGCTCTGCGAGACGGTCCGCTGCCGCCGCGCCCAGCTGCTCGAATACTTCGGCGAGACCGAGGTGGCCGACTGCGGCAACTGCGACACCTGCCTCGACCCGCCCGAGTCCTGGGACGGCACCGTCGCCGCGCAGAAGCTGCTGTCCACCGTCTACCGGCTCGACCGCGAACGCAACCAGCGCTTCGGTGCCGGGCACAGCATCGACATCCTGCTCGGCAAGCACACCGACAAGATCGACCAGCACGGCCACGACGCGCTGAGCACCTTCGGCATCGGCACCGAACTACGCGAGGCCGAGTGGCGTGGCGTGGTGCGCCAACTGCTGGCCGAGGGTCTGCTGGCCGTCGAGGGCGACTACGGCACGCTGGCGCTGACCGAGGCCAGCGCGGACGTGCTCGGCCGCCGACGTACCGTCACCCTGCGCAAGGAGCCGGACCGCCCGGCCGGCCGGTCCGCCAAGCCGCGGGGCGCGGCCACCGTCGTCGCCGACCTCTCCCCCGCCGCCGCGCCCGTCTTCGAGCGGCTCCGCGCGTGGCGCGCGGCCACCGCCAAGGAACAGGGCGTCCCCGCGTACGTCATCTTCCACGACGCGACCCTGCGGCAGATCGCCGCCGAGACGCCCGCCTCACTGGCCGAGCTGTCCCGGGTCAACGGGGTCGGCGAGAACAAGCTCGCCAAGTACGGCGAGGCGATCCTGGCCGTCCTCGCCGAGTCCTGACACACGCACGAAAGGGCCCGACCCCGTGGTGGGGTCGGGCCCTTTCGCGTGTTCTTGCTTTGCAGCCGTATGCGCGGCGGGGTCTTAGCTGGTGCTGTAGCCGCGGGTGGCGATCCAGTCGGCGAGGTTGTCGATGCTCATGCG